>NZ_JAXJXF010000117.1:0-23389 GCF_036307625.1 Methanobrevibacter sp. | reverse complement strand
GGCTTTGTAGAAATCCTCATTTTTATTGAATTTGAGTTGATCGATAGATGTTGTAGATTGTATTTTTGAGTTTTGTTTCTTTATTTGATAATTGTAGGCTTCTGCTTCGGTTTGTTCCGTTGAATATTCTTTTTATTACACTAAATATTGATTCAACGTTGTTTCTTCTTGAATAGATTTCCTGGTTGAATTGTTTTTTTACTTTTTAGCCGATAATGTCCTGTTTTTGCTCTGGTTTTTAGTGGTATTTGATCTTCTGCTTTTGTTTCTTCGTTTATGCATTTTCTGATGGGTTCTGTATCGTATGCTCTGTCTGCTAGGATGTATTTTGGTTTATATTTCTTTATATTTCTTATTGCTGCTAATGCAAAGCGGGTATCAAATCTTGGACCTCTTTGGGCTGCATAATGAAGTATTAATCTGCTGTCTACATCAATTGAAATATGGTTTTTTACGTAGCTTTTTCTTTCTTTTCGTCTGATTATTGCGTAATATTTGTCTGCGTAGTCGTTAGTGAATCTACTTCCATCTAATGCAATTATTTTACCATTTATTTTATGATTTAATAATATTTGTTTATTTAATTCTTGCAATATTGATGTTGGAAGTCTTTGAAAGAATTTCTGGAGTGTTGTGTAGTGTGGAATCTTTTTTAAGTGTAAATATTTCTGTATGGTATCAGATAACTCCAATAAATCTGTTATTTGTCTGTAGGTGCTTCGAGTATATATTTTCACTGCTAAAAGTGTGAATAATGCAGGTTGTGTGAAATCATGCTTTGAAAACTGGCTTGGATACTTATTTAACATGATTTTTGAGTATTTAAACACATATTTAATGAATTTCAATAGTTTATTTGGTTTAATGTCCTTGTTAATTTCCTTGATTTTTTTGAGTGTAGGCTTTTCAAAACCAAAATCCGAAAGATTTAATTGCTTTGAAAACAAATAACTAATTGGAGAATAGGTATTTTTACGTTTCATATTAATATTTATTCTCCATTTTACTATATATAATTATATATTGCTTATTTTTTCTAATAGATGTGAAATTTCAAGTGTAAATCTTAATACACAATAATTAGACAATTTTAATAGATTATAAGTAAAAATTGAAATTAAAATAAATTTTTAAAAAATTTTTGCAAAAATCAAATAGGATTTCTACAAAGCCTAAATTTGATTATATTTATATGGTATTAATATATAAACTATTTTAAAGACATGAGGTTAGATAAATGAAAGGAATAGTATTGGCAGGTGGTTCAGGAACTCGATTATATCCAATTACAAAAGCAGTATCAAAACAACTTTTGCCATTATATGATAAACCTATGATTTATTATCCGATTTCAGTTTTGATGCTTGCAGGAATCAAAGAAATTTTAATTATTTCAACACCGAGGGATTTGCCCCAATATAAGGAACTTTTGGGTGATGGATCTGATTTGGGTATAACATTTAAATATGAAGTCCAATACAAATCAGGTGGTCTTGCAGAAGCATTTCTCATAGGGGAAGAGTTCATAGGCGAAGATAATGTTGCATTAATTTTAGGAGATAATGTTTTCCATGGCCATCGATTTTCTGAAATTTTAAAAAGAGCTAAATCTTTAAAAGAGGGTGCAGTTATTTTTGGATATTATACTCAAAATCCCGAAGCTTTTGGAGTTGTGGAATTTGATGATGCTGGAAATGTTTTGTCTGTTGAAGAAAAACCAGAGCATCCAAAATCAAATTATATTATCCCGGGACTTTATTTCTATGACAATGAAGTTATTAACATTGCTAAAAACGTAAAACCTTCTGCAAGAGGGGAAAAGGAAATCACTTCAATTAATGATGAATATCTTAAAAGAGGCAAACTTAAAGTGGAACTTCTTGGAAGAGGTATGGCTTGGCTTGATACAGGAACTCATGATGGACTTTTAGAAGCAAGTAACTTCATTGAAACAATACAAAAAAGGCAAAGTTTATATGTGGCTTGTCTTGAGGAAATCGCATATAATTTGGGTTATATTTCAAAAGACAAACTTTTAAAACTGGCAGAACCTCTTAAAAAAACTGATTATGGAAAATATTTAATTAGATTAGCTAAATCTAATTAATTTTTCTATTTATCGTATTTTAATAAAAATTCATCAAGTTAAAACGTTCTAATAATGCATTAAAAGGATATGTTGTTATAAAATCTGTCCGATGTTCTCCACCTAAAAGGAATTTCACACCATTCGCAATTGAACAGAACTTTCCGATATTTAATTTAGTATTATTGTCCCACGAATAAACTTTAAAATCACCATATGTATAATCATCGAAGAATACATTGCCATTAATGTTTTCAAATTTTATTCAATCTATTTTTTAGTTCAATTAGTTGATTTATTTTATTATTCATATGAATCTTCCTTTAAAGTATCTGTCGGATAAGTTCATGTCAACATAAAATAAAAGGGAAAAAAGAATCAAATTGATAAGAAAAATAACCTTTTATTTTAATAATGATGTATGAATCTTTAAAAATTCAAACTGATTATAGACATCTATTTTTAATTAATAATTATTTTGTATATACTTTGTTAAAATATTTTTTCATTATATGGGATTCGGGGCTGTCAACAGTTATGTTGTAATTTTATGAAAATCGCTCAAACATTTTTTTAAGTAAATTTGAAGTTTTAAAAATAATAAATTAATTTAATCAACATAAAATCAAGTTATATATGAATAACAATATTGGTGATGAATTATAATTAATTATATGGAGTTTTTGCTTTTTAATTATTATTTGTAAGAGTATGGTAATGGTTTGAATATTTTTGGTGTTGAAATTTTGCATAAATTTTGACAAATTTTAGAACATCAAAATATTCATAAAATCTTTTTAATCATTGTATAACTCTTTTTGGCCTGGTGTTTTTTTGTTTTTCCTATTGATTTTTTATCAAACTATTGCTTCGATGATAGATTTGATTGATTAAGCCTTCAAGAGTTTGGAATTTTCTTTTTTGACCTTGGGGCATGGTGGCTCTGAAGTATCCTTCCGTTTTATTGTTGGTATCGTCCAATTTATTCTTGTACGGTTTTTCCAAGTAATATAAATGGGATTTATAGATTGAGGGGAATGTTTTCTCAATATACTCTTTAATTGAAGAGGCAGTCAAATCGGGAATCGACGATATCCTAATCATCACTGGCAGACATAAAAGATCTATCGAAGATCATTTTGATAAATCCTATGAGTTAGAACAAACTCTGCAGAAAGCAGGCAAGGACAGAGTCTTAAAGGATGTCAGAAAAATCACAAAATCTAGTCGATGTCTGCTACGTCAGGTAAAAAGAGCAGAGTGGATTGGGTGATGCAATCCTGCAGGCGGAAAGCACATCGGCGATGAACCTTTTGCAGTTCTTCTAGGAGACACCATAACAAAGTCAAAAACACCCTGCACAAAACAATTAATCGATGTTTACAACAGATTTGAAAAGCCAACACTTTCCCTAAAGGAGATTTCAACAGACAAGTTCAACAAATATGGCATCTTGACGGCAGTCAGATTGAACCCAACCTCTACAAAATAAATTACCTAATCGAAAAGCCAAAGATTGACGAGGCACCCTCAAACCTTGCAATGGTCGGCCGATATATTCTACTCAGGACATCTTTGACAAGATCAAGGAAACCGAACCTGGAGTTGACGGTGAGGACCAGCTGACTGATGCACTCACAAAAATGGATGATGTCTATGGGGTACTTTTTGAAGGCAAGACCTTTCTAAAATAATGTGTTGTTCCATTTTATCATCTCTAATGATTTTCAGCAATTAATGGTATGTCTAAAAGAATTTATATTTCAACATAATTCGGATTATATTTACTTTCATCTTTTACCATTTTATATATTTTTATCTTTTGGTAATCCCATATTTTTTAATTTTATTCTCATTTTTTGTTGTGGTTTTCAATCCCAAAAACAAATATAAACAAACAAACCAAAAACCAATAAAAAAATTTAAATTTAAAAGTAAACCAAAATCAATATAAAAAATAACAAATGGGGGAAATTATTAAAAAATTAAATTATTGACAAATCCTCTATTAAGTTTTATAGTATTTTGGGAAGAAACTGTGTTTGTTTTGCGCTTAACGATTCTTACATGCTTTTTTTATCTTGCATTATTTTTAGGTCTTTGTGTGGTTCCCTGCATTTTTTGAAAATAAGTGTAAGCAGTTATTTTTTTGATATTTGGCATATATGATTGGTAATTGTGTTCAACAATGTCCTTGTTACTGGGTTTAATTTCATTAAGGTCTTTGTAATTTGGTTTAATTTCAATGAGGATGTTGTTGGTTCTGGAATTGGTGGCATTATAATCATTGCATGTAAAATAAAAAATCAATCTAAAATTCTTTTAACAGGGCTTATGAACTGGAGCAAACCATACAAAGGTAAAAAATGCTTGTCTTTAGGAATGTTAGAAAAATCACAGATTTGTTAAGGTTTCAGGGTCTGCCAAAAGATCGCTTAACCATCATCGATGCAATTTTATGCATCTTGAAGTTATTTTAGGGTTTTCCTCGCAAAATCTCAATCCATGCACAAAACGGATGAGTGATGGTTCAACAAACACGAAAAATTCAAAATTGCCTCTAAAAGTAATTTTAAATGATAATTTGAATAAAAATTATGATTTAATTGGATATGGCTAATAGGAATCTAATATCTGCAAGACCCATTGGCTGGTTTAAAAGTCAAAGATTGGTGATGTGTATACTAACATCACTTGGAAGATACATTCTCATGCCATTAATCAGATTCGTGAAACGGAACCTTGAGTCGATGGTGAAATCCAACTTGCCGATTCACTGTCAAAAACTGGATGAGTATATAGATGCTGTTTGAAGAAAAACCAATAACATTGCAATCTGTTTCAATTGTGTGTCATCCATTGGATTCGGTCTTGAAGATTCCACAAGTGATGGAATGATTCAATACGGGGTAACTTTCATCGGTCATATGTCCATGTCAGTCCAACTGTTTTTAATTTGTTGTTTTGTTTAAATTACTTGTTGATAACTTATATTTATTGGTGAGTTATGGGTAAATTATTATTCAAAATTTAAAATGTAATCTAATTGTGCTCTTTTCCTAATGGATTGTACTACGCCATCATAGTTGGGGAATAAATTTTCATGAGCATATCCGTCTAAATATAATTCTTTTAATATTTCTTTTTTTAAATTGTGAGATATTATAAATTTATGGAATATTTTCTCGTTATTTCCAATTGTAATTTCTTGAAACTCATTTAATTGATAATATGTTTGATTTTCATCTAAACTTTTTATTTTACTGAAACTATTTATAAGTTCTTCATCAAATGGGGTGTCATCATCAATTTTCTCATAATTTTGGCATGTTAAAAATGTAAATAATCCTTTTTGTGCTTTTAAATTAGGATTGGTACTATACTCTGGTCGGTATATTGCTAGTTTATCATTTTCATATTTTTGTTTATTGTAATTGTCTTCAAACAATTTGTAATTGAATGCCCATAAAACACAATCTTCATCGTTACCATCAAGAATTGCCGAGACTGCGAAATATAATGCAACTTTAAAGTCATAAGTCCAATCTAATGCTCTTGTTGGTAATTCATGGTGTTGTGCTAAGGATATAATTTCAAAAAATTCGGGTTTTGGCCAAATATCTTTTAATTCATTTTCATAGGCTAAATGATTATGTATCCATCGACGAATGGAAGTATCTGCTTGGATTTTTAATCCAATTTTGTCAGCATAATCTAAAAATTTCAGTAAAACATAAATTTCTCGTTTGAATTGCAGTTCTTCTTTTGAATTAATTTGATATTTTGGTGTAATTTTGCTGGGCATATTATTTTTATCTACCGGTCCTGTGGGAACATCATAGTCTTTATTAAAAAATGTGTCTAATCTATTTTGTTTAGATAAAAAATTAAATTCAGATTTTAAAATAAATTTGTTAATTTCCAGTTGTTGGGTTTTCGAATCTTTTCTTAATGAAGATGGTATTAAATTGTAACTTAATCGTTTTACTCCTCTGAATATATAATTTTCTCGCAAATCATAATCTTCATCAATTTTAATAATATCTTTTAAATCTGTAAATTCTGTTATTTTGTGGATTGCAACTAATCGGTCATATTTTTCTTTTTGTAATTCATTATGCATGTTATCATCTTTGAATATATATTAATATTAAGTTTATCATTTTGAATTTACATTTGGAGTATAAATTAAGAATTATTTTAAAAAGCATATTCTTTTGATAGGAATTGCATTATTTAATTTAATTTATATATATTTTAAAAGATAGTTAATATCAGATTGAATTAATGTTAATTCAGAATGTTATGACTAGAATAATAAACATGTAATGCAAATATTATTTAGAGAAATATTTGTCAGTATCAAGGAGTGTAAAAGGGACATGGAACAAGAGGAACTGTTTGAAAGTGAGATATCGTTGAGGACAAATGAAAATTTTAAAATGTGTTATAAATTAGTTACGGGTAAGGAATTCATATCTAATGATGATTTTAGTAATGATAAGATAGAGTTATTATTGAATCTTTTTGAATCATTTAAAACATCTAAACCATTAAAATTTAAAAAATTAAATATTAATGATAACACTCGATTATTCATTGAAAAATTGTTGGAAACTGATGATGATGAATTTATAGAAATTTTATTGAATGATTTTTCAAAAGAAATGAATACGAAAATGAGAGAAAAAGATAATTATGTTATATTAATAAGAAATAGTGATGCTCTTATTTTAGCACATAGTAAAATGGGTGAACAATCTATAAACACAAATTTTGATGTTTTTGAACGTTTGTTGGATAAGGACAATGTAATGCGCATTGTATTTTTTGAAAAAGAAGATGGAATTATTAAAGTTCGGCATTATGAAAAAAATAAATCTAAATTTTTTATTGAATGGTTGGGACTTCCACAAGAGAACCTTTTTTATTCATTTGGGGGTGAAAATAAGTTTTATTCAGAAATTCAAGGGTTTCCAATTGTGTTAGAAATTAGTGACGAAGATATTGATTCTATTAAACACAATGATTATATTGATATTGATGATGGCAAGATTAAATTTAAAAATGGAATTGAATCATTGCCAATTAATCATATTATGAGACAAAGAATGAAATATGTCGATTATAACCATTTTAAACGAGATTTTATTTCTAGAAAATATGATTTATTATATTATAAAAAGGAATATATTAAACTTAATGAAAGTTTAGATCCATCATTATCAAAAATATATGATTGTGAAACGGAAGTAAAAGGTGGGAAGTTTTATCTTGAAAAAATTAACCAGAATATGATAATGCTTTTTTGTAATAAATTAATAGATTTGGATGAAAATTTCTTAAATAAAATTATTTCATTATTTTTAAATGATGAACCTTCAAAAATCACTCATGTAGGTGATGAATTTTCAGAAAACCCATTAGAAATTGGAAATATTAAAATATATAATAAATTTAAATTAACATTTACAAAAAATCTTGTTGATTATTTAAATGAGGAACAATTGTCTGATACATTTAAAAAAGATTTTATTTATGCTATTTTTTGTTGTTTAAAATTTGAAAATCCTAAAATGGACATAATCTCATTTATTGATAAATTTTTATCAAAATTCATTGCTGAATCAAAATTTGTCAGTGATAATTTGAGATTAATAAACGATATTTTAATAGAACATAGTTTTAAATTTGAAAAAACAGGTGTATTAAAAAAGTTAGATAGTCAGAATACAAATGTTGTTGAGTCTGTTAGAATAAACAGTGGAACTATTGAAAAATATGATGTTTTCATATCCTATTCATCAAAAGATAAGAAATATGTTAGTCAGCTTTATGAAAAATTAAAAGAAAAAGGTTTAAACATATGGTATGATAATCGATTACGTATTGGAGATAATGTTCGTAAAAATATAAATGAAGGTTTAAATAATTGTGAATATGGGATTGTTGTATTATCACAAAATTATATTGTTAGTTTTTGGCCAAATAAAGAATATGATTCACTATATCCCCTAATGGAAAATGGTAAATTAATTCCTATTAATCATGGATTGAATAAGGAAGAACTGGATAAATTTGACAAGTCACTTCACAATATAATTTATAGGAAAACAGGTGAGTATTCTGTTGAAGAAATTGTGGATGAGATTTGCCAGAAAATTAAATGTGATAACTGAATTGCATAAAATGCTATTAAAGGCATCCTATTTGAATTGGATAATTATTATATTGTTATTATCAATTAGAAATAATCTGGAATTATTGCCAATTTAATTTATGAATGAATAACTTTGTGAATATGGTTAAAAATTTTTAAGAGGTGTTTTTTTTTTGGTTAATTTAATAATTAAAAATAGGGTTTCTGAATTAGACAATCAATATCATAAATTTGAATCTGAATTAAGTTTTAATATTATCACAATTCAAGAAATTTTATTCCGATTTGAAAATTTTGATATTATGGTAAAAAACAATGAGGATATTATTATTGATGGTGAAATTTGCAGAATTGGAAAAATTGATATTAATTTAAATGAAAATAAATTTCTTTATTCAATTGCACAGGTTTATTAATCTTTAAATCTAATATTTTTAGAAATTCAATAAATTATCAAAAATTACCCTGGGGTGCATTTCATTTATAAAAAGGTATTTAATTCAATTCTAATAAAAATATTATTAATTTGGTGGTATCATGCATGAAAAAAATATTTTGATGGATAACTTGATATTATTTGATAAAAAAGAGATTGAGGCAATTGAAAACTCAACTTATGATGAAAAAAGAGGGCTTTGGTTGTGGGGAGATAATAATGAAGTTTTAGTAAAATCTAATAATGCAAATTGTCCAATTAGAGGAACAAAAAAATTTGACATTGAATCAGGTGAAGACCAAAAAGGAGAATAAGATGGTTTTCAAACCAAACATATTGATTATTTCAAATCATCATGATTATTCAACGGATCATGTTGTCTATCAATTAGAAAAATCAGATGCAAAATATCTTAGGTTAAATAGGAGCCAATTTTCAGACTATGAACTGACATTAAATCCGTTGAATAACACAATTTGCGGAAAAACAAGCTGGTGTGAGTTTGAATTAAATGAAAAAACTTTAAAGTCTATTTATTATCGTGCCCCAATTTATCTTAGAACTCATATTAGAAAAAATTTGTCAGCTGAAGAAAAAATTAGTAGGGATCAATGGACTTCATTTTTAAGAAGCTTAATGGTGTTTGATAATGTAGTATGGATTAATCATCCCCAATCAACATTTTTAGCAGAAAATAAACCTTATCAGTTAAAAATCGCGAATCAAATTGGATTCAATGTCCCAAAAACAATTATTAGCAATAATTTACCTTCAAAATTTTGTGATAAAGTAGCCGTAAAAACTTTAGAGCCTGCAATTTTTGACATGGATGATAAACAGACATTTATCTATACCAATATTTATGATTTTGATGAATTAAAAGAATATGATTTTTCTCTAGCTCCAATGATAATTCAGGAGGCTATTATTCCTAAAATAGATATTCGTGTGACTATAATTGGGGATGAGGTTTATCCAATTTCAATAAAACATGATAATTCGGGGATTGATGTTGATTGGAGGACAAAAAAAGAGGATTTGCAATATGAATTAATTGATTTGCCTGAAGATGTTGAAGATAATTGTTTAAAGTTATTGCATGAACTTGATTTAAACTTTGGATGTATAGATATGGTAAAAAAAGGTGAAGAATATTATTTTATGGAAATAAATCCTACTGGGGAATGGGACTGGTTAATGTACAGTTTAAAATTGGATATCGATGTGAAAATTGCTAATTTTTTATCAAATAATTTACTTTAGGGGTATTATGGATTTTTTAAAATATTATTTTTTTAAATGTTTTCCATTTATAAAATGGATACGGGATTATCGTATAATTAAAAAAGAGTCAGATGAGTTATTAAGTAAAAAATATGAACTTGAGCAAGATTGTGAAATTAATATTAATCTATTTTACAAATTAAATAAATTAAATGAAAAAGAGTTAAAAAGAAAAGAAACTCTTGAAGATAAAGGCAAATCCGTATTATTAATTTTAACATTAACTGGAACTCTATTGGTTGGAACTATGAGGATTTTATTTGAGTTAAATGAGTTTAATTGGATTTTTATTATTTTATTCATTGGGCTATTTTATTTAACTATTTCAATTTCATTAATTTTATCTGTCATTAATGCGACATTGTTTAGTGATTTGTGGCTTAAAGATTCTTATAACATTAAAAAAAATACTATTTCATTAGAACAAAGTAAATTGGAAAAGAATGAATCGATTTCAGAAAAAATAATTATTAAAGATATTGATGGTCATAAACAAATTGGGGAGCTTATTCGTTCTATTGAAATAAATCAGGTAACTTTACGAAGAAAAGCAAACGATCTTAGTTGTGGGCTTTCAACTTTAACAAGAAGCTTTATCTTATTGTTTATTTTTTTAGTTTTTACATTTATTAATAAAAGTTGGCCGTGGGTTTTTGAAAAATTATGGTTTTGCATAATTAATTTTGTTGGAGTATAAATTAAAATATGTTATTATTATAATGGTGAAAAATCCAAGTTGAAACATTAATTATTTCATATGAGTTTATTTAAAGTTTTTCTCTAAAAGTTTATACTATTTAGTTCAAGCCAATTTTCACATATGATTTTGATTTGATAATGTCATAGAATTTTTCTTCAAACAAGTTTATTAATTCTTTTGCAGATTTATAAGTTGTTTTGTAGATTGTTTTTTTTTTTAAGTGGAAAATCAATATCGTGTAATTTTGATTGATTGATGTTAATTTTTAATTCTAAGTACGCTCATTAATTAGTATTAAAAATTTTACTGATGAATTTTGATTTTCTAATTCTTTATTGAAATCAATATGCACCAAGCAGTCTGCATATTTTGTTTAGGTGTATTTATTCGAGCATGATAATCCCAATGAGGCAAACGTTTGGAGATTTTCTCAACGGCAATGCAGACCTGCCTGATTTTGATTGTTTTGCGGATTTATAGCTGGGGTTTTGAAATGAATGGGTTAATGTTAGTCAAACCTGAATTTGCAGATATGATTATTTCAAAAGAAAAGCTGTATGAATTCAGAAAGTCCGCCTTAAGCCAGAACTTCAGTAAAATATCCATTTAACATCATGCATTTTGATAAAATCAGACAAACTGAACCCTGCGTTGACGGTGAGGTTCGGCTCACCGATGCACTCACAAAGAAACAGTCCGTGAAATTCACTGCCAGGTTTTTCATGCCAATCAATCATGCCGGAGCGCTCATTATTATCTGGATTTTTAATACAACCTAGCATACTTGAAAATTTCGCTGAAGTGCCAAATGATCTTCGATAGAGCTTTCCTTCAAGTATTATTCCTAGGGTTATATGTGTGTTTAGGCCGATAAACATGCCATTTTTCACATCTGGCAGATTTCCCTTCCAGAATTCCTTCAGTGCTCCGATTTGCCGTTGTTTTCAATCCATACTGGTTGGCAATATTTCTCTTCAAGAATTGATTTTATGCCCAAATCGCAAATCCAGTCTAATGCTCTTATGGTATGTGTATTTCCCTCTGAGACATCGATTGCCCAGAAAAGACAGTGCAATGCTGTTAATCTCATTTAAGTGGGAGCAATTATTTCTTACAATGAATTGAAGAGTTCCTCCTCAGTCCTATCTGTTTTCATTTCATTGACTTTGCTGATTTCCGCACTCCTGTCTGTCATGATATATTTTATCGCAGTCCTCCAACATCTATCACCAGTATCTTTCAACATACATATCCAATCATTGCCTATGTTAATGTTTTCTTCTTTCAAATATTAATGATATTTTAACTAAATTAAAGATAAATAACTCGAAAAGTAGTGAAAATAAGAAAAAATTCAAAAAAATCTTAAGTTTCTAGCAGTGGACAATATTGGATACTTTTATTATACTCTAAATACAAAAATTGAATTAATATTAATTGAAAATTCAAGGGTTATTATGAATGCAATTATTTTAAATTCTGGAATGGGAACAAGATTGGGTGAGCTGACTCAAAACAATCCAAAATCATTAGTGAAATTAAATGAAAATGAAACTATATTCTCAAGGGCTATTTCAATCCTTTCTAATTTTGACATTGAAGAGTTTATCATCACAACAGGCTATTTAAATGAAGTTTTAATCAATTATTGTGAAGAAAACTTTCCCAACATCAATTTCACTTTTGTTCACAATCCTGTTTATGATAAGACTAACTACATCAAATCTTTGGATTTTATAGATGATTTTGAAGATGATGTTATTCTGCTTCATGGGGATTTGGTTTTCGAGTTAAGAACTGCTGAAAAGATTATAAACTCTGATGAATCCTGTGTTGTGGTAGACACCACTCTTGAAATTCCAAAAGATGATTTTAAAGCAAAAATTGAAAACAACCATATCAAATATATTGGGGTTGACTACTTTGAAGATGATGCGGTTTCCTGCCAGCCATTCTACAAATTAAAACCAAAAGACTGGCAAGCCTGGAAAGACAACATTCATGTCTTCTGCAACAACAACAAAACAAGTGTTTATGCAGAAAATGCCCTAAATGAAATTACTGATAAAGTAATTATCAAACCTTTGGATTTGAAAGGCTTGTTGTGTATGGAAGTTGACAATAAGGATGATTTAGCAAAAGTTAAGGAGATTTTAAAATGAAAACGGTTTATATTGCAATAAGCGCTGATATTTTACATCACGGTCATATAAATTTAATTAAAAAAGCGTCTGAATATGGAAAACTGATAGTGGGTGTGCTTACCGACGAAGCGGTGGCGACATATAAGAGATTTCCTGTTATTGAGTTTGAAGAGAGAAAATTCATCATAGAAAACATCAGTGGCGTATCTGAAGTTGTTCCCCAAAATACTCTTGATTATACTGATAATCTTAAAAAGTACAGGCCGGATTATGTTTTCCATGGTGATGACTGGAAAGAGGGCGTTCAAAGCAAAATCAGATGTGATGTAATTGAAACTCTAAAGGAATGGGACGGTCAGTTAATAGAAATTCCGTTTACTGAAGATGTCAGCGTTGATAAAATCAATGATTTAATCAAAAAGACAGATTCCATTCCGGACATCAGAAGATCCAAACTTAAAAAATTAATTTCCCTTAAACCGATTGTCAGAACAATCGAAGCCCACAACGGTTTGTCCGCACTTGTTGTTGAGAATGCCAAGATTGAAAAGGATGAGCAAATCAATACATTTGATGCAATTTGGGTTTCAAGCCTGACTGATTCCACAGCCAAAGGCAAGCCGGACATAGAACTGGTGGACATGACCTCAAGGATAAATACAATAAATGAGATTATGGAAGTGTCAACCAAACCGATTATTTTGGATGGGGATTCCGGAGGTCTTCTGGAACATTTTGTCTTCAACATCAAAACCATTGAAAGAATGGGCGTTTCTGCAATCATCATTGAAGATAAGGTGGGTTTGAAGAAGAATTCACTTTTTGGAACTGAAGTCAAACAGACTCAAGATTCAATAGAAAACTTCTGTGAAAAGATCAGTGCTGGTAAAAAAGCATTGCTGACTGAGGAATTCATGATTATTGCAAGAATAGAAAGTTTAATATTAAAGCGGGGGATGGATGATGCAATCAAAAGAGCAAGGGCCTACATCAAGGCAGGTGCTGATGGAATCATGATTCACTCAAGAGAGTCTGAACCTGATGAAATATTTGAGTTCTGCGATAAATTCAAGGAGTTTGCACCTGATGTGCCTTTGGTTGTTGTTCCGACTTCATTCAATCAGGTTTATGAGGATGAATTTGCAAAAAAAGGTGTTAATATTGTAATCTATGCTAATCATTTAATCAGAAGCTCTTATCCTGCAATGGTTGAAACTGCAAATATGATTTTGGAAAATGAAAGGTGCAAGGAAGCCGATGACAAATGCCTGTCAATCAAGGAGATTTTAACCCTAATTCCGGATGAGTGATTATATGATTGACGTTAAGGATTTTGTAAATTATTTAAAGGAAATTGATATTGATTTTTTTTGTGGTGTTCCGGATTCACAATTGAGCTCTTTTTGTGATTATGTTGAGGAAAATGAAAGTAACATCATTGCGGCCAATGAGGGCAATGCCGTTGCAATAGCTTCAGGCTATCATCTCTCAACCAATAATTTTCCAGTAGTTTATCTTCAAAATTCCGGATTGGGAAATATCGTTAACCCTGTAACTTCACTTACTCATAAAAAGGTTTATTCCATTCCAATTGTTTACGTTATCGGTTGGAGAGGCCAGCCTGGTGTTCATGATGAGCCGCAGCATAAAAAACAGGGTGAAATCACTTTGGATTTGATTGAACTTCTGGACATCTCCTATGTTGTAATCGATAAGGATTCAACATTCGATGATTTGAAAAATAAATTTCAAAATGAATTTTTGGATAAGTTGGAAAATGGTGAAAGCGTAGCGGTTGTTGTATCAAAGGGTGCCTTTGAGAAGTACAAGATTCCAAAATCCAACAAGAACACTTTGACAAGAGAAAAGGCAATTCAAACTGTCAGCGATTATTTAAATGATGATGACATGATTGTTTCAACAACCGGAAAGTCATCAAGGGAACTGTTTGAATACAGGGAAGCTAAAAACCAGGGTCACGGCAATGACTTTTTGACTGTAGGGTCTATGGGACATTCATCAAGCATAGCTTTGGGAATCGCTCTCACCAATCCTTCAAAAAGGATATTCTGCTTTGACGGTGATGGTGCAGTGCTGATGCATATGGGAGCATTGGCTTTAGTTGGCTCCAAATCTCCCGAAAACTTCTATCATGTCATGTTTAACAATTCTGCCCATGAAAGTGTCGGCGGTCTTCCAACAATAATGGCAGACATTGACGTCGCTGAACTTGTAACATCCTGTGGATATCAAAAAGTATTCAATGCTGGAAATCTTGAAGAGTTAAGAGAGGTGTTGTCGAAATTCATAGAGTCAAAAGGTCCTGTATTTTTAAATGTTGATGTTGATATTTCATCAAGGGCCGATCTTGGACGTCCGACCACAACACCGATTGAAAATAAGGATGATTTCATGAAAAAACTGCAAGGGGAATAAGTATGGATTGGGTTTATAATGTGCCGATAAAATTTCACGAGTACAATTTGGATGAAATGAAAAAAAGACTTAAATGTTTTGAAGGTAACGTTTTGTTTATTGCATCTAAAAGGGTGATAAGCACTTTTGATTTTGATGTTGGCAATTTTCAGGTTTTGGATGAAAGCATTGCCAATCCCGATTTTCATCTGGTGGAAGATATTTTAAATAAAATCGAAAGGCCTGATTTGATTATTGCAGTTGGTGGTGGAAGTTCAATTGACCTTGCAAAGGCAATATCATCATTATATGAATACAGGAACAGTAATGTTTTGGATTTGCTTAAAAATAAGGATTATTTGGATAACGTTAATTCCATTCCGTTCATTGCAGTTCCAACAACTGCTGGAACAGGTTCTGAATGCACCAAATGGGCAACAATATGGGACTTTGACAATAATAAGAAATATTCCATCGATGCCGATTACTTGTATCCCAATGAGGCCTGGATGGTTGCAGAACTGACATCTACAATGAATGAAAATTTGACCCTGGCAACAGGTCTGGATGCATTGGCTCATGCAATGGAGTCCTACTGGTCCCGTCCGTCCAATAAATACACAAGAGTTCTTGCAAGGGATTCAATTAGGATTATTAAAAAGTATTTGCCGTTGGTTTTAGGTGATTTGGATAATCTGGAATACCGTCAGGAAATGCTGATGGGATCCTTTTTTGCAGGTCTTGCATTTTCAAATACTCGTACAACCGCATGCCATTCCATTTCATATCCTTTGACCATGATGTTTGGCATCAGCCATGGGTTTGCTGCTGCAATTACCTTGTGTGAAGTTTTAAAAAGAAACTGGGAATTTATTCAAGAAAAGGATTTGTTTTTGGATGTATGGGGTGCCAATGATTTGGAAGATATTGAAAGATGGTTTAGTGATGTTTCAAATGATTCCCTTAAGCTGTCAAAATTTGGTGTTAAAAAAGAGGACATTCCTGATATTGTTAAACTGGCAACAACCGGTGGCAGGATGGACAATAATCCTGTAGTATTTGGTGAAGATGAAATCGAAGATATTTTAAATAGTGTTTATTGAATCTTATTGGTATTTGCATGATTATAAGGTAATTGGATTAGGTTAGGATTTGCAGTAATATTTATCAACTAACTTTTGGCATTGTGTAGGCTGCAGGCAATTGTCAGTAGAAAGATTAAAACATGAATGTACTTTTGAAATATTTGTAATTCATAATATACTTTTTACTAAATTGAATTGTCGATAAATTATTTTTATATTAAAGTTAAAAATAGCAAAATTATTGCTTGGTTTTTAAGGTAAATTGTGTGGAATCATCTGTCCCGATGGCCGATTTTAGATGATGGCCTAAAATTCTTGTTTCAAAAGCATTTTTCCCAATATTTCCAACTCAAAGGGTCAATATTAATATTAAACTGAGTGCAATATATATTAATTAATGAACTATGTTGGGGGAAAAATTTTGGCAAATAGGAAAATGATGATGTTTGTAATATTTTTCGTAGGTCTGCTGTTTGTTTCAGCTGTAGGGGCATCCGACAATTCCACAGTTGATGATGCAGTTTTAGAAAAAACAGATAATGACATTTATTTAAATGAAAACAATACTTTTAAAACATTTACAGATTTGGACTCAGCAGTAAATAACAAAAGCAATAGTGAAGTCTATTTAACTGATGACTATATGTTTGACTCTGAAATTGATTTGAAATTTAAAGACAGGGATTTAATAATTGGGCATGATGTAATCATATATGGAAATGGACATACGATAGATGGAAACTATCAAAACCCTACTTTGCGTAAATCACTTTGTAAGGTGGTATTGTATGACATTAAATTCATCAACAGTAAATCTGCTTCAATTTATGATATAAAAGCTATAAATTGCACATTCATAAATTGTAAAGCGTCTGCAATGTGTTATGGAACTGCAATAAACTGCACATTCGTAAACAATACAAATGATTACTTTGGTGGTGCAATAAGTGATGGAAATGCAATTAACTGCACATTCATAAACAACACTGCAGGTGATGGTGGGGGAGCAGTATTTAATGGAATTGCTACAAACTGCACATTCATAAACAATTATGCGTGGTTTGGTGGTGCAGTTTCACTATACTCGGAGTATTACGACCCTTCAGATGAAGTTGCAGCCATAAATTGCACATTCATAGGCAATCGTGCAATCAATGGAGGGGCAGTGTATAATGCCCGTGCCGTAAATTGCAAGTTTGTTGAAAACTATGCTGAATTGGGTGGTGCAATACTTAGAGGCAGTTCAATCAACTGCACATTCAAAGGCAATAGCGCAAAATCAGGAGGTGCAATCGCAGACACCTGTGCTGCAAATTGCGCTTTCACAAACAATACTGCAGATAATGGAGGAGCCAGTTTCAGGTCTGATGCGGATAATTGCAGTTTTACAAAAAACCATGCTTCCAAAAACGGTGGGGGATGCTATAATGGAACTGCAGAAAACTGTATTTTTAAAGACAATGTTGCAGATATGGAAGGAAATGATACTTACAATACACTCTACAAACCTTTTTTAAGCTGTGATAACTTCATGTCAGTTTATGGTTCAAATGACACAATGTCAATAAATCTTACATCAGTCAGAGGTTTGGCCATTTATGATGCAAACGTGACAATTAGGGTATATAAAAACAAAACCTTGATAGGCACATATTATTGTCTAAGCGAAGCCCAATGGACTGTAACTCTTGATGCCGGAGACTATGTTGCAGTGCTGAGTGTTGAAAATCAATCCTATGATGTTGACAGCATCAATGTGACAATAACAGTTAACAAAATAAAAAGCAAAATTACATCACAGGCGATATCAGCTGTTTTCAACCAGAACAAACGCCTGACTGTGAATTTGTTTGATGAATATGGAAATCCGATTTCAAATACCAACATCACTATTGATTTGAACGGCAAAAAGACACTGCCAAGCAATTCTGAAGGCAAAGTGGAGTTATCTGTAATCAATCTTATTCCAAATTCATATATTGCAAAAGTCACATTCTGCGGAAATCAAAACTATGTGGAATCGTCACTGAATGTCAAAGTCACAGTCAAAAAAGCAACACCTAAATTGACAGCCAAAGCAAAAACATTTAAAAAATCATTAAAAACCAAAAAGTTTTCAATTACTTTGAAAAATAACTTAAACAAAGTCATGAAAAATACAAAAGTTACTCTTAAAGTCAATAAGAAAACATTTACTGCTAAAACCACAGACAAGGGTGTTGCAACATTCAAAATAACCAAATTGACTAAAAAGGGAAAATACACTGCAACCGTCAAATATGTTGGAAGCAAGTATTACAATGCAAAATCGGTGAATGTAAAAATTACTGTAAAATAGATGTTAATCACATCTATTCTTTTTTTATTTTATTGGATAACTCCATAACTTTTTTTCAAATCTTTCAACAAAAAATCAGTTATGCCAGACACCTATACTGGGTAAATTATAAATATTTT
This sequence comes from Methanobrevibacter sp., assembly GCF_036307625.1. Lineage (GTDB taxonomy): Archaea > Methanobacteriota > Methanobacteria > Methanobacteriales > Methanobacteriaceae > Methanocatella. The sequence continues at coordinate 4,622 of NZ_JAXJXF010000117.1, read as the reverse complement.
AATCTATTTATATACTTATATATGAGGTATTTTTGTATATATTTAGTTTTTAATCAGTATATTATTTCAACATATAGTTGTTCTGATTCCATACCTTAGAAGAGTGATATGGTGAAATTCAGATACTGGTTGGTGATTTTTAATGATGGAAAATTTTAATTTATCGAATGAATTATTGGAATTCAAAAACGCTTTTCTTAAATCAAAAAAATATTGTATTTTATATTTGGTTTTTGTTTTAGTTTTCATTTTAACTAAATTCGGTTTCACCAAATATAATTCTCTTCCCTTTGGAATACTGATTTTTGGATTAGTGATTGTAATAGGTATTTTTGCCATCACATTTTACTTTAAAAATAGTGATGAAAAAGATTTATATAAAACGGCTTTTGTAATAATTTTATTGTTTGGTCTTTTATGTTGCATTCTGATGCCGATTTCATGTGCTCCCGATGAATATGAGCATTTTGTTAGAGCGGAGATAACCTCAACAGGGCAGATGTTTCCGGGATATGTCAATAATTCGTATATGACTATCCAATCATATGATGATTTGGTAGGTCATGTGCGTGTAGAAAGGGATCAATCATGGAATACTATTGGTGTTGAAAATGGTACGATATTTACTTCATCTACGGATACATTGCCTATAAATTACACTCCTTTTGCATTTGGAAGTGCTTTTGCTCAAAATCCTTTCTATGGATATTTGGCTCAAGGTTTTGGAATGTTTGTAGCAAAACTTTTCAATATGAATGCAATATGGCTGTTATGGTTTGGTAGGATGTGCAATCTGATTTTATATGCTGGAATGGTTGCTTATGCAGTTAAAAAAACTCCTATTTTAAAAGTTCCATTAATTGCCATGGCATGTATTCCTTTGGCAGTTTATCAATCTTCGTCTTTGAGTATTGATGCATTCATTGATGGTTTGGCTATTATATTGGTGGCATATTTCTTTTATATGTATAAATCGCCTAAACGTACTATCGGCAAAAAAGAAGTGGGCATATTTGCATTTTTATGCTTGCTTTTAGGATTATGTAAAATTTCGTTATTTATCTTCGCTTTATTAATCTTGTTTGTTCCAAGAGATAACTTTGAAAATAAAAAATATTATTATTGGGGAATTTTATCAATTGTATTGGTTTTCTTGTTGGGAATACTGTGGACTAAGGGGTATGCAGATATAGCGTTCCATAATTCATATAGGCAATCCCATTGGATTAAAAATGGAATAAGCCCTTCCGGACAACTTTCATTTGTATTGTCTCATTTTGATCAAACTCTTTCGGCAATTTTCTATTATTTCCAAAAGGTGGATTATGATTTAATATTCAATTGCAGAGATTTAAAGTTCAATACATTCAATTCTTTATATCTGATGTTTTTAGGTGCTATTACATTATTATATCCTACCGAGAGATTTAACCTAAAATCAAGGATTGGAACATTTTTGATCATAATTGGATTATACATTGGGACTTACATTATCTTTTTGTTCACATGGACTCCTGTAGGTATTTTGAATCCTTTAGGCGTACAGCCAAGATATTTCTTACCTTTATTCCCTCTATTCACATTTACTTTCAGTTTTAATCATATGGAAGGGGATAAAACGGAAATTGATTCAATGATAATCCTTTTGGCAATAAGCTTTTTAGCATTAATGTTAATTGCATTAGTTGGAACTTTCTATTAATTTGGAAGTTCCAAAAATATTTTTTTTTTAATTTAATTCAATGAACTTAAAGAAGTTTGACAAGCTTTTCCACCAAAAAAGATACTTTTTTTTCATTCAATGGAAGCTGCATTTTAGGTATAATCTATGTCTATTCTTTTTTTTATCTTATTGGATAAATCCCAAGCAATTTGAAATGTTAAATCCATTAATTTCTACCTAAATAATCTTTTGCCTAGTCAGGAAATTGTATAGGGCACCAACACATCCTGATGCATTTCCAAAATGGCATTTTTCAATTGCAGGTTCACTTACGGCTTCATGGAATTTTATTGAATAGAAATCATGCACTCTGTCTTTTATCTCAGCTATTAAAATGTCCTGCGTGGAAATTCCTCCGCCGATGCAGAACTTTTCTGCGTCCAATACTGACTGTATGGTTACAATTCCTGCCGCAATTGTTTTGGCATAATCTCGAACCACTTCTTTGGCCGTTTCATCACCTTCCCTATACTTTTCAAAGAGTTCATGGCTGTCGATGGCACATTTTTTATCCTTATATGTGTCGGTTAGATTTTTGTGGCCTCCAATTTTTCCGAACCTCTTTTCGTTATCGGGGTTTTTAAAATCTGTAAGAATGCTTGAAAACTCTCCTGCAGTTTCACTGCTTCCCCGATATAGCGCTCCATTGATAATTATCCCGCCGGCTATTTCAGTTCCAAGTCCAATGACTACTCCATTTTTCACATCAGACAGGTTTCCTTTCCAAAGTTCAGCCAATGCAGCGCATTTTCCGTCATTTTCAATCCACACAGGTTTTTTGTATTTCTCTTCTAATATGGATTTTAAAGGCATGTCGCAAATCCAGTCAAATGTTGCTATCTTGTTAACTATTCCCTGCTCAGCATTAATTTTGCCCGGAAAAGACAGTGCAATGCCAGCTATCTGATTTAAGTGGGGGCGGATAATTTCATCAAATGATTCAAATAACTTTTCAGCTTCTCTTATGGTTTTGATTTCATTAATTTTAATTGTTTTGGCATTTTTGTCGGTTATGGTGTATTTTATTGCGGTTCCGCCGACATCAATTGCCAAATATTTTTCACGGCACATAAATCAAATTCACTCCTTCGGGGGATTGTTGAATAATGATTTGTTTTTGATGATATAAAAGCTATCAAAGTTTACTTTTAGATTATTCATTTCTTAGTGGAATCAACGAAAATTGGTGGGGCTTGGCAAAATAATATGGAAGTCACGTCATAAAATTCTTATGTATGTCATTTATTGTTTACTTTTAACTGAAATTGTGATTAGATTTAATTAATGTATTGGTAAATTATCTATATGATTTTAATAAAAACTGGTTGAATTATTGATTATATTTTGCAGTAAATTGTATTAGTTTTCTTTGGTATGTTGTGGTTTTTGGATGTTGTCATGAGATTATTTTTCAAAAAGGTAGTATTTCAATGGGTGGTGAAAAAGAAACATTGAATGTTTCTAAAGGAATACTACGCTATTTTTATTTTCTTCGAGTATCATAAAATACTCTTTTAAAAAATGAAAATCATTATAAAATAATCTAAATAAATAAATATTTAATATTAAGGCTTTGATATTCAATTTTCTTATTTAAATCCTTATTTATTTAAAATCAATGCGTGGTAGTTTGATGATGAATTTTAAATCGATTTTTTGGGATTTTAAAAAATTTAGCATTGTTGTATGTTATTATTGAAAATATGCGTTTATTTTCTTAAAATTAGGATAAAATTATTGTTATTTTCAAATAAAATACTAATAGTTTCTAATATTCAGATTCAAAAGCTTTAAATAGAATATGGTTTATATAGGTAATTATGTAAAGAAAGAATTTATCAAAAAATTAGCAGGAAAAAGTCTTTCAATAGATCATTACTAATAATCAACCCCGATGTAATGATCTATGATACAAGACTAAACAACATATCACGCATATTTGTCGCAATAAGTTAATTTATAATATAAAAATTTTTATATTTATAATTATCTTTTTTTTGACATTTTTCATAGGTTTAAGTCTTTAACCATTTTTTCTGTTAGTTGTAGGATTTACTAAGAAATTTTCTGTCTTTAATATTAAAGTTAGAACTAATTAATAACATTTCTTGGAGATGATTTAATGAGTGAAATTACTTTATATAAAATAAATGATTTATCTGAACTAAAATCAAAACTAATAGAAAAGGGTTTTGAAAAAAAGGACAACACAAAAAAAGTAGAAATTGGTGAAAATAGAAATAAGGAAACATATTTGATGGAATTTTATCATGAACACAATACAGATTTAAATGAGGTAAGTTGGAAAAATTTTGCTAAAAATTTTGATTTTACTCCATCAGGAATACAATCAAATCCACGTGCTGTGATATTGATTGAAAAAGATAAAATGTACTATGCCATATCTTTTGGAACTGCTTATCATTATCTGGAGCCAGTGTCTAATAAAGACTGGGCATTTAATTTTGCAAAAAGAGTGAGATATGATAAAATAAATCTGATGGCAACTACAATTCCCCAATCAAAATTAAATAAACAAATAAGTTCGTATAGAAATTATAATGATACATATATTAATGTGGGTGAAGCGTTAAACAAGGTAACTGCTTATATGGAACCAAACGATGAATTTATTGATGTGGGGGAGAAAATTCAAGCAGGAAATTCCTTAAAATTAAAACTTGAAAAAGATAACCTTGAAACTATTGCAAAAACCATATCTTATATTGAAGATGTAATAGCAAATGGTGAGGTCTATTGGGATATTCCTCACATGGCTGAGGTTAAAGACAAAAAAGAATTAAAAAAACTAAATGAAAAATTAAAAAAAGAAATAAATAATTGGTCTAACAAGAAAGAAGAAAGTACTCTGCTTGATGTTAATAATTATGTGGTCTAT
>NZ_JAXJXF010000116.1:0-4166 GCF_036307625.1 Methanobrevibacter sp. | reverse complement strand
GACCATTAAAGTCGGTAATGAAACATTCAATGCTACTGTGGTTAATGGTACTGCAATTATTAATATTACTAATGTAACTCCTGGAGACCATGAAGTTGAAGTAATTTACTCAGGTGATGATAACCATACTGGCTCAAATATTACTACTAATGTTACTGCTCCTAAGTATGATACTCCAATTAATGTGACTGTTGGTGGGGCTAAGGAAGGTGAACCTATCATAATCACTGTTGAAGTTCCTAAAGGTGCTACCGGCAATGTCACAGTCAGCGTTGGCGGTAAAGATTATACTGCCGAGATTGGTGCTGATGGAAAAGCTGTTGTAACTGCTGAGAATGTATCTGATGGAGACCATACTATTGCAGTTGAATATCTTGGAGATAAAAACTACTCTGCTAACCACACAGTTTCAAACATGACTGTGCAAAAGGCAAAAGCAGATACAGAACCTAGTGTAATTGACTATGGTAACGGAACTGTTGTTGTGGTTGTTGGTGATAATGCTACAGGTAATGTGACAATTAAGATTGGCGATAAGGAGTTCAATGCTACTGTGGTTAACGGTACTGCTGTTGTAACTATTGACAATGTGACTCCTGGAACTCATGAGGTTGAGGTTATTTACTCCGGTGATGGTAATCATACTGGTTCAAATATTACTACTAATGTTACTGCTCCTAAGTATGATACAAATATGAGCATGACTATTACAGAACTTCCAAATGGTACTGTTGTCGTTACAGTCACTGTTCCTGATAATGCTACAGGTGATGTAACTGTCAATGTTGGTGGTAAGGAATATATAACTAGGATTGATGATAATGGTAATGCTGTTGTTTATGTTGATGATATAAGCAGTGGTGACCATACTATTGTTGTCGAATATTCCGGTGATGATAACTACGCCGGCAATTACACAATTTCAAACTTCACTAAAAAAGAAGGTAAAGCGGCTGTCGATCCGGTCATTGTAGATTATGGCAACGGCACTATAGTTGTGGTTGTTGGCGATAACGCTACAGGTAATGTAACTGTCAAAGTTGGCGACAATATATATAATGCTACTGTCATTAACGGTACTGCAATTATAACTTTAGACAATGAAACTCCTGGTGTTCATGACGTTGAAGTGATATACTCAGGTGATGGAAACCATACCAATGCAACAATTCATACTGAAATAACTGTTTCAGATGTTCCTACTCCAATCAAAATCAATGTGGATAACATTAATGTTGGAGATAAGGCAATAATAACAGTTGAAGTTCCAAAAGGAGCAACCGGTACTATTACTATTGAAATCGATGGAGTAAACCATACTTCTTTAATTAATGATAGTGTGGCAAGATTTGAAGTTGAAAACCTGACTGCTGGTGAAAAATCAGTCTTTGCAGTTTATGAAGGTGACGGCGCCTACGCTAGAAACTTCACATCAGATAAATTCGCAGTATCCAAAGTAAATTCAAACTTGATTGTTGAAATAAGTGATGTCAATGTCGGTGAAAACATTACAGTAACCGTAAAAGTCCCAACAGATGCAACTGGCCAAGTATTAATAGATATTGATGGTGTAGGATATTATATGAACATAACTGATGGTATCGGAACAGTTGAGATTCCTCACCTTGGTGAAGGCAATTATAATGTTAATTTAACATACCTTGGTGACGATAAATATCTCTCCAGCTCAAACAAAACAACAGTTAAAGTATCCAAACTTCCTTCATTTGTAATTCCAACCGTTTCAAATATACACGTTGGCGAAAATGTGAACATTCATTTAATTGTTCCAACAGATGCCACAGGAAATGTAACCGTTATTATAAATTCAGATGAATTCACATTCAATTTAAATAATGGTGCATTAGGTGCAGTATATGTGGAAGGTAAGGAATACATTGTCGCTGTCAGCGGTGGAAATGGAGAACTTGAAATCAGCGGACTTCCTAAAGGCGAATACTTTGTAAGCGTAAGATACAATGGAGATAACAAATACCTGCCTTCACAAAACGCAACAATATTTACAGTATCCAAACAGGACACTCAAATGGATGTGATTGATCAGGGCAACGGCACCATTAAGGTTATTTTGCCGGATGACGCAACAGGTAATGTAACTGTGAGTGACGGAAACAACACATATGTTGTTGAAGTTGTTAACGGTACTGCAGTAATCACCCTTAACGATACAACTCCTGGAAAACACGATATCACTGTTGAATATTCAGGTGATGGGGACTATTCATCAAATAAAACAACAATAAGCGTTGACATTCCGAAATACTCCACTCCGATTAGTGTAGATGTTTCTAATATTAAGGTTGGAGAAACCGAAGTTGTTACTGTAACCTTGCCTAAAGGAGCAACAGGAACTGTAACAATTGAAATAAACGGTAAGGAATACCTAACTAAGGTTAAAGATGGTATTGCCACTTTCAGTGTTACCGGCCTTGCATTTGGAGATAAGACTGTAGCTGTCAAATACTCAGGTGATGATTATTACATGGATAATTATACAACCGGTCAGTTCACAGTTTCAAAAGTCTCTTCAACTGTCAAAGCTACTGGAAAAGACATTAACGTTGGAAAAGATGAAATAATAACTGCAACTGTACCTAAGGATGCGACTGGTCGTGTACTTGTAGACATTGATGGTGTCGGTTATTATGGAACTGTTGAAAACGGTAAGGCTAAAATCATCATACCTGAACTTGCAAGCGGAAAATACACTGCAAAAATAACCTATGAGGGTGATGACAAATACTTGCCTAGCACAACCACAGTTTCATTCAAGGTATCAAAAGTCAATGCACCTATATCTGCTGATGCTGATGATATCTACCAGGGTGAAGATGCAACTGTAGTTGTAAATGTCCCTGAAGATGCAACAGGTACTGTAACAATTACAGTCAACGGTAAAACATACACCCAAGAAGTTAAGAATGGTAAGGCAATATTCACTGTGCCGGGATTAACCAAAGGGGACTATGATATTATTGCATCCTATTCCGGTGATAGAAAATATGATGCCAACGATTCAATAACCGATATTGAAGTTCATTTCAATGAAACTCCGGATGAACCTGCTCATCCTCACTACACATACAATGCTGAGAAAAGGGGTCTTGAAAAATACCCAACAGGTAACCCAATATTGGCATTGATTCTAATGTTGTTAATTGCAGTCGGATCTGGTGGTATTAGAAAATTTAGAAAATAATCATATATTGTATATTGTATATTGACTTGTTTGATGTCAATTACAATATTTTTTATCTTTTTTTTTAATTCTGTAAAATTCTGTAATTTAATTTAAATCTTTGTTGCATAATTTGTGGTCATGTTTTTTTAGCATCGATTTTTTGAAATTTGTTGATAAGTCTCGAAATTGGCCTTTTAAAATACATCTAAATCAATCATTACATATATATTAGTTAATCAATATATGCTATTTTTACGATAAAAAATATGTGCCAAAATGATATTTCACAAACTTTTTTGAAGCTGATAATTTTTACTGCCTTTCGACAAGATGGGGGTTATGGGCTGAAAAATCAAGTTCAATCTTTGGCTGTTAATTGCGGTTGGATTTGGAATGTCAAAAATATATTGTAGATTGTATTGTATAATTTCAATTGCAATATTTTTTATCTCTTTTATAATTTGGAGTCATGTTTTTTTGTATTGATTTTGAAATCTGTTGGATGATCTTGAATTTACCCTTTCAAAATCTATCTAAATCATTCATTACATATATATTAGTTAATCAAAATAGGATATTTTTTTCAACCAAAAAATTGGAAAATCAAAACTTTTTGTATATTTTTATTGCAGCAAGTTTTTTTATCATCCTGATTTTTAGGTCGATGTGCAAATCATATTTTGAAATTTTACCTGTTTTTTGCTATTTTTGGGTTTTGCTTAAAGTAAAAACTTTCATTAAGGTATATGGGAATTGATTTATAGGTCTTGTTTTTTCCATTTGTATATTAATTTTTGCTTAATTTTTCTATTTTTTGATGATATACTGTGATTCTGTATTATGCTGATTGTTATATTACTGTTTATTGTTTATTATTTTAATTTTTTAATTATGTAAGATTGATTTACTTTTGTTTAACTATACTGTAATTTATTACTTTTCATTATATCTTGTCGGGTTTTAT
>NZ_JAXJXF010000115.1:0-15000 GCF_036307625.1 Methanobrevibacter sp. | reverse complement strand
GTATAATGAAAAGTAAATAATAAAATCAATATTGTTTTCAGTTAAATGAAAATCAATATGAAAATTAGAAATAAATTTCAAACCAATGAAATTAAAAATATAAATATTAAAAGTAAAGAAATCAAATTAATCTTTGTTACATACCAATATAACATTGCTCATTGACATCAACAACACATCATCTTTAACTTCCCCAATCAGCAATGGGAATTAGGATTATGCAATTTATGATTATATCATACAAACAATGAATAAAATCAAAATTTAATAATTTAGCCAACACTCAAAGCATTAAAAAAAAGCAAATGAGAGATGACCTCTCATTGTTTTTTAATATTATTGTTTTTTATCCGCAGCGTTATAATTAACATAGCTGCTAACACGATGGCTAATCCATACATTACAGATGCCATTGCATTCTGGATAATTATATCTGCAGTATTCACAACAATACTATCTTGTCCCTCTATAGTGTCTAATTTTTGGAAGTAGTCATAGACCTCCTGATGGAATTGTTCATCTCCTGAATAATCAGGTGCATAGGTATCGACTGCAGTACTAATACCACCCATAACTCCAAGAATTAGAATTATTCCAATGATTGCTGTACCCAATGAGGAACCTAATGTCTCACCAGTTGTAATAATACCAGATGCATTATTTTGGCCTTCAGCAGGAACATCGAATAATGCAACATCCGCTGCTAAAGCCATCATAAAACCAATACCTGTCCCAAGTAAAAACTGTCCTGGAATTAAATCCAGCATGTTTACATTTAATTTAAATTGATAACTTAAAATCAGACATCCTACAATAGATATTATACATCCTATTGCCATGAGTGTCTTGTGATTCAGTTTTCCTATTAGTTTTGGAGTGGTCAATGAAAAAATAAACAAAGCCATAACAAATGGAAGTGAAGCCAAACCAGTATCGAATGGATTTAACTGCAATACAGTTTGGAAAAACAGAACCATTACAAAAAATGTTCCCGATATTACAATATTATATAATAACTTAATAGATGTACCTATACGCAAATTTTTGTCTCTAAATAATTCAACATCAAGCAATGGCACCTTGCCTGACCTTTTTCTTTTGAGTTCAAACCATATAAAGATTGCTAAGACTATCAATCCCAAAATTATCTCAATTATGCTGGTAGCAAAATCATTAGTCAGAGTCAAAATACCAAGCACAAGCAAAAGAAGACATATACCGGAAAGTATAGCACCAATAATATCAAGATCGCTTTTAGATTCAGTAGGCTTAAAATCAGGTATTTTATTTTGCATTACTAAAATAAATAAAATGAATATTAATTCAAATGCGAAAGTGTATCTCCAGCTGAAAAAAGTTGTAATAAGCCCACCAAGGAGCGGAGCTAAAATATCTGCAAGTCCTGCCATTACCCCGAGAGTTGCCAAAGCAATTGTACGCTTTCTGCCGGAATATATTCCGCTTATTATTGAAACTATGGCAGGCAGCATTAATGCCGCAGCAACACCTTTAATCGCTGCCCATCCGACAAAAAACATTGTAACACTTGAACTTAATACTGCAGCAAATATGCCTATACCAAAAAGTGCCGCGCCAATTACAAACAGTTTCTTTTTACCAACTATGTCCTGAAGTTTGGTACTGAACAGTATCAACGCAGCAGTGATAAGAGTACAAAACGACACAATCATTTGAATAGTACTAACATCAGCATTCAAATCAACAACAATTCGAGAAATGCTAACATTCATGAAGAAAGAGTCCAACACTATAATAAAGGAAGCACAAGCCACAACTATTAACGGAAACCAAGAACTCTCGTTAGCCTTTTCATTCATATTTATTAATCCTCCTAATTTTAAAAAATATTTTTACATGCTCTTTTAAACATGAACATAAGTATATTTGATTTCCCAACGATTAAATTTTTGGATGGAATTTTTACATAATACAGCAAGAACACCACAATTCTGTAAAATTGATTTTCAAATGCATTCTATGAACATCAAATATCAAAGGCCTAACTAAAAACTACATCAATCTAGTTTGAGCATCAATATAACTAGGTTCATTGACTTCCTTTACAACATCTCCCTCATTAACATCCCCAATCAGCAAGGGGGAATCAGGATTATGCAATTTTTGATTCCTTTTGACCAACTTCATGTTGCTGTTGGCATAACACAATTTACCAAATACTTATTTAAACAGAGGATTCCAAGAACTATACCTTAAATATTCAAAAGTACATAATCATTTTAAAAAATTTTAAATATTTTAGATATAATAATAGTAAATAACGAATTATATTTAGTTTTTTTAATTTTTGACAGAAATATAATTCATACATTAAATTGGTGATTTAAATGAATATTAAAAAAGTTGTAGTAGCTGGCGGAGGCGTATTAGGTAGTCAGATTGCTTATCAATCTGCATTCTGTGGATTCGATGTGACCGTTTGGTTAAGAAGTGAAGGTTCAATTGAAAGAGCAAAACCTAAATTTGAAAGATTATTAAACATCTATTTAGGCACACTCGAACAAATGAAAACTGATAAAACTGCATACTGCAGAGGATTCAGTGAAAAAACTGACCTAAGCAATGAAGAGATAGATTCATTAAAAGAACAAGCCCAAAAAGCATTTGACAGCCTTACATTAACTACAAGTTATGAAAAAGCGGTAAACGATGCAGATCTTGTAATTGAAGCAATTGCAGAAGACCCTAATCAAAAAATTCTCTTTTATGAGGAGTTATCCAAATATCTTCCAGAAAAAACAATTGTTGTAACAAACTCATCCACATTACTTCCAAGCCAATTTGCAGAATACACAGGAAGACCTGAAAAATATCTTGCATTCCACTTTGCAAATAACATATGGGCCCAAAACACTGCGGAAGTCATGCCACATCCTGGAACTGAACAAAAATACTTTGATGCCATTGTCCAGTTTGCAGAAGACATTAACATGGTTCCAATTAAAGTCTTAAAAGAACAACCTGGATACGTACTTAATTCATTGCTTGTTCCGTTTTTATCTGCAGGACAAGCCTTATGGGCTGAAGAAGTTGCAGAACCTGAAACAATTGATTTAACCTGGCGACTTGCTACAGGTGCACCAAATGGACCATTCCAAATTTTAGATGTTGTAGGTCTTGTAACTGCATATAATATTATCCTTATGGACCCTAGATCCAAAGACCCTGAGACAACCCAAGGTAAAATTGCCTTAAAACTTAAAGAAAAAATAGATGCCGGTGAAACTGGTATCAATGCAGGTAAAGGATTCTATGAATATTAAATAATTATATCATTTATTTTTTTTTTCTTTATATTTTAAAATCACAAGCCAATGATATAAAAATTACAAAAATTGGGTTCAAGATAAATAATTAACTTCCTCCATGGAGGAATTTCTTTATAATCTAATTTAATTATGTTGTTTTTAATTTTTTATAGTGATTACTGTACTATTTAAACCCAATACTCTAGAATAATCAATTTTATCTGCAATTTTATTTAAAACACTGATGTTATCAAATTTCAAATCATCATTTTCAACTACAGGATTAAAGTCAATTCCCATATCTTTAATAGATATCAATATGTTATCATCATTATTTCTAACAATAACATCAATTACATCAACATTTTCGTTGATATTAATTATATTTACAAGCATTTCTTCAATAGCTAAACCGACTAAAGCAGCGGACTTGTTTCCAGACAAATAATCCTGAACTTGATGAGCTAAATCAACAGCCTCTTTAACATTACCATTAATTGTATACTCAAATACCTTTTTATCATCATTATGCTTGTTAATAAAGAATCCAGTATATTCCCCATCGGTTTTTCTGTTTAGATATTTTGAATATGCAAAAATAAATAGAATTGTAGCTGCTTCAGCTACTGTAAATGAAATCCAAATACCATTTTCTCCAAGAATTAACAACAATATTACTGCTGACCCGCAAGGGAAAATCAATCCTTCCAGCAGTGAAACAATTGAAGAAACTGAATTTTTCTGAATAGCTTGAGAATAAAAAGTGAATAGGAATGTTATTGCAATTCCAACAAAACTAATTGCAAATATTCTCAATGCATTTAATACAGTAGGCACGAATGATGGATCTTTAACACTATATAACATCAACATTACATTCGGACAAACAATTATAATTAGTGAAAATACAAGACTTGAAATTAAAGCGAATCTTAATGATTTTTTAACAATATAAGAAACACTTGAATAATCTTCCTCCTTAAAGTAAACTGAAACAAGTGAAGACATTGTTTGAGATGCTCCAATTAAAAACATGTATAAAATAAATGTACTGTTGTCACAAATTGAAAATGCTGCTATGCCGGCTTCACCTACAAAAAGAGTAATTAAAACATTATAAATGTATATTTTGATTGTGAAATATAACTGTGTTGATGAACTTGGAAAACCTGATTTGCAAATTTCCTTAAACTTATTAATGGATGGTTTTACTTTTAATTTGATAAATTTCAATGTTCTTTCTGACTTGAAAAAATATGTTGAAATAAAAATGGATCCTACTGCATAACCAACTAATGTCGCCCATGCTGCACCACCAATACCTATCTTAAGAACACCCATGAAAATAACATCACAACAAAGATTAACAATATTGGCCAGCAGTATAGCTCTAAAAGCCAAATTAGGCATTCCATCAACCCTAACAAAATAGGATACTGACATCAAATAGCATAAAAAAGGTATTCCTAATAATATGACTGAGTAAAATGAGTTTACCATAGGCAATAATTGTTGAGATCTACATAAAATACTTAAAATATCATTTGAAAATATCAATCCAATGATTGTAATAATTATTCCAAATATACAAAGTGACGAAATAGATACAGAAAAATAACTGTTACTTGACTTATCATCAAATTCCGCTTTAGAAACAGAACAAAGGATGCTGCCTCCAAGTCCGATCATCCAATAAAACAAATTCACAAAAGTAAGCAGTGGTGAAACCAATTGTATTGCAGACAAATTGGCCACACCAACGAAGAAACTTACCAATATGGAATCTACAACCAGACAGATATTTCCAGCCATAGCTGTCAATAATGTTGGAAAGAAAAATTCCTTGAATTTACTATTTATTAACTTATGATTTCTTTCATGCACAAGATCACCTTACTCTAATCAAAAAACCCAAAGTCTTTAAGGAATTTGATGAAATTATAGAGGTATTCCTCAGATATTAAAGGCCAGTTTATACCTAATAAATGAGATACTTGGATTGTATAATCATTTTCATCTTTAACCCATATTTTCTTCTCTTTACCTTCTCCGATTGAAGTGATGAATCCTGAAATTCCCTCTTGCTTACTTTCATCCTTCATTGTTTCTTTAAATGACCTTTCATATTCTTCCTGGTCAACAATTTCAATATCGATATCTAAAGATTTGAAAATATTTAGGATATCTGCGAAGGTTACAAAATGATTATTGTATGGATGGAATACAACACAATTTTTTGGAGTCTTTGACAGTTCAACAATTGATTTTGCAGTTATGTCAATCTGACTTAGTTCAAAATTATTATTTAGCATTGAATATGGGAATTTGCCAATTGTAACAAATGATTTAAGCCTGTTGATGAAACCATTTGAACTAAAGTTAATCTGGAATTCACTATCTGAAGTCCTTGCCATTAAATTTCCAACCCTCATAATCTTAACATCTAACTGATCATCACATGCAGCCTGCAACACTGCTCTTTCAGCCAAGAATTTGCTGCCAAGATATTGATTGTCAACCTTCTGTCCAATGTATAAATCCTGTTCACAGTAAAGCCTATCTTCCGGAGGATAATTATTGATACTTTCACCTGCAGTACTTACAGTTGAAACCTGGACATATTTACATTTTTTTAACTTCGCAAATTCCAATCCGTTGAGTACACCACCATAATTAATATCTTCGATGTCTGTGCCTGATGAGAAATGTTTCACATTGGCCGCACTGTTTATTATTGTGTTAATATCATAGGGGATGAGTTTTTTGAAGTCTTCAAAGTCAGTTATATCCCCATCAACAATATGCAACCTATTATGGAAGAAATCAGCATAATCAGTCGAGAAATAATAAAATAATAATAATTTTAATCTATCTTCTCCACTTAGATTGTCTTTAGACCTAACAAGACAATATATGTTTCCAGTATCATTTTCCAGCAACTCCTGTAAAATATGAATTCCTAAAAACCCAGTGGCTCCAGTCAATAGGACATTGCCTAAACTATCACTGCATGATTCATTGAAGAAGTTTTTGATGTTGTTTTTCGCCAATAAATTATCAATTAAAGTGTAGTCATAATCAGCAATCTCATTTTTTACAGCATTATCATCGGATGAAATAAACTCAGCCAATTGCCTAGGAGTTGGATTTGCAAATAAATCCCCATAATTAATATCATACCCATTGTTTATTGCATTTATTGTAACTTTAGTTACTAACAGGGATGTTCCGCCGATTTCAAAGAAGTTATTGGTTACACCAACATTATCAATTCCCAATATTTCCTCAAAACTTTTTGCAAAGAATGCTTCGACTTCATTTTCAGGTGCAACATAATCCAAAGTCAATTCCGGTTCAGGCAAGTTTTTAATATCCGTTTTACCATTTGCAGTTTGAGGGAATGTATCCAATTGCATATATGCCGTTGGAACCATATATGGTGTCAATCTATTTGATATATTAGTTTTCAAATCATCTACATCAATTTTTTCAGAAGCAGTATAATAAGCACATAGATGTTCAATTCCATTAATCTTCTTTATCACAACAATGGAACTGTTTATAGAGCCATACTGTGAGATGACATTTGAAATCTCATCAGGTTCAATCCTCAATCCCCTAAGCTTGATTTGATTATCAATTCTACCAAGAATATATATTTCATCATCCAATTTATATGCATAATCACCACTGCGATAATATGGAATATTATTTATTGTTTTATAAACTTCAGCAGTCTTTTCAGGATTATTGTAGTATCCTTTAGTTACACATGGACCTCCAATATACAGCTCACCAACTACTCCATCAGGCAATAGTTTACCATCGACATCCCTTATGTCTGTGACAAAAGGATATAAAGCTTTTCCAACACTAATCCTATTCTTTCCATCAATTTTTTTCACATTACTTTGAATCGTGGTTTCAGTAGGTCCATATGCATTATACAAATCACATGGGAAATCTTCAAGTGCATCCAATAATTCAACAGAGAATTTCTCCCCGCCTATTGTGAATATTTTAAAACTACTTATTAAATCTTCAAAACAGTCAAATTCCAAAAATTGCAATAATCTTGAGGGTGTTGAATCCAACAATTCAGGTTTAGTTCTTTTGATTAAATCAGTAAGTTCAAAAACATCCTTTGTCTGTGAATCACTTGCAAATATCAACGTATTTCCAAATGACATGGTGCCCAGCAAATCAAGAATTGATGCATCGAATGAAACTGTTGTTAATGCAAGCACACGTTCAACACTGTTATAATATCTATAAGTTAAATTTCGCTCGTCATTAACAAGGAAATTTGAAATATTATTGTGAGTAACCATCACACCCTTAGGATTTCCAGTCGAACCTGAAGTGTAAATCATATATGCAAGACTGTCAGCCGGAATTTCAAGATTAGGGTTGCTTTCATCTGAAGATTCATTTAATAAATCTTCTATTCTGATTGCATTTTCGAAATCATTATCGGAAATTATCCATTTGGCCTGACAATTTCCACGAATATATTCTACACGTTCCTCAGGATAGTCATTGGCTAATGGTATGAATGTTGCACCAGATTTCAATATTCCCAAAGTGGCAAGCAATATATTACTTGTTCTTGGAAGCATGTGCAAGACCTTATCTCCTATTTTAACTCCCCTTTTAATAAGGGCATGAGCAACACGATTGGCTTTCCTATTTAACTGATCATAGGTAAATTCACCGTCACAACTAATTAAAGCAGTTTTATCAGGATGTTCCTTTACCCTGTTTTCAAATAATCTGTGAACGACATTAACATCGATATCTTCAAACTCGATTTCACTATCTTCGGAGATGATTGCAATATCCTTAAGCTTAATATCAGATAAAACATTATCATTTGCCATAAATTCCTTTATGATGGTTATAATGGAATTAATGAATGTAGATGCGTACTCTTCAGTATATAGTTCATCATTATAATCTATAGATATTTCATAATCATCATCGACTTCAATGACATTTAAACTGATTTTACAGGACATCAAATCATGGTCGATTGATTCTCTTGAGTATTTTTCACCATTTATAGATACCTCTTCAATAATCTTTCCATGAAATGCATATAAAAAATCAGTATTCAATTCGTATTTGTTTGCAATCTCAACATAATTATAAGAAGAATGGTTTAAAACATTTAGCCATATGTTATTGACAAATTCGAAATATTTTTTAATATCCATATTTCTATCTGTTTTAAATGCAATTGGTATTGTTTTAACTAACATACCAATCGTATTTTGATATTTAGGATTATTTCTACCATTGAACAGTGTTGATATTAGAATATCTTTATTTGATACATATTTGCTAAGAGTTAATACGGTCGAAGACATGAATAAAATGTTTGGACTAATTTTTTGATGGCTGCAGAAATCATCAACCATATTTTTTTCAATCCTTGATTTGACCACGGCAAGATTAGCATTTTCTTCATCCCCAGTAAGATTTGTAGTTAAAACCGTATTTTCATCAAAATCACACAGCATATCATCAAAGAACTTCTCACTTTTCGCATTATCTTGAGACAATTTGTAGTTATTTTCTTTTGAAATATACTCATAAGTGTCGGCTCCAGCATTACTCAGTCTGTCTTCATCTTCGTCATATATTGCTGAAATATCATTAAATAAAACATTAAGTGAAGTACCGTCAACAATTAAATGATGGAAATCAGCGAGTAAAACCGTATTGGATGGAGTTACATAAATTTTAAATCTGAATAATTGATTATCTATAATATCAAAAGGTTCGACAAACTCAGATATAACATCAGAAGTTATTTCATTTATTTCCTCAATCTCTATTTCATCAATTCCAATAGATTCATATTTGTGGTTAAGTACTTTGGCGCCATCGATGACAATTCTATTTTTTAAAAATGGATGTAAATCTATTGCTTTTATGATTGACTCCCTTAATTTCATTGCATCAATGTTTTTATTGAATGAAATCTTTTTTGGAAGATTATAACTGGTATTGTCGGGATTTTTAATGCATTCAAAATAAACTCCCAACTGGTTTGGAGTCAATTCATAATTCTCATTTTCAATACCCTCATCATCTTTATCGCAATTTTCAACAATTTTGGCTATTTCCGCAATGTTTTTTGACTTCATCATATCCATTATACTTACATCGACTTTTAGCTCTTCAGAAATCCTTGCAAGAAGCTGAATGACTGTAAGTGATGTAAAACCAATGTTGAAAAGATTGGTTGTAACACCAAAGTCCTCTTTGGAAATAATTTCCCTACACATATCCAATACACGTTGTTCTAATTCAGTAGAAGCCTCAACAACTTCCGTTATCTCATCATCAACTGATGGTAGAGGCAATTTTTTCCTGTCCAGTTTACCGTTAGGATTTAAAGGCAATTCATCCAAATGAATAAAGAATGTTGGAATCATATAATCTGTTAATTCCTGTGAAATGTCTTCTTTTAATTTATTGGTATCAATTTGTGAATCTGTAACATAATATGCACATAAGTATTCTGTATCATTGATGACCTGTACATTAACAAATACCAGGTCAATAGTGCTGTTTTTTAGTATGACGTTTTCAATTTCACCTGTTTCTATTCTCAAACCTCTAAGTTTAATCTGTGAGTCTGACCTTCCTACAACCACCAATTCACCGTCATCACGCCTATAGCCTAAATCACCAGTATTGTAATAAGGAATATTATTTCTTGTATAAAATACCTCTTCTGTTAACTCGGGTTTGTTCCAATATCCTGCAGAAACTCCTACTCCACCAAGTGCAATGTTTCCCACAATATTGTTTGGAAGAGGATTATTATCAATGTCCATAATTGAATCGATAGTGTTGTGGATAGGTTTTCCTTCAGAGACAAGGTTATCTTTCATCAATTTTGCATGAGATGCAACAGTTACCTCTGTTGGACCATAGGAGTTATAAATATCTGCATCAGTATACTTAACTAATGTAGGATATAATGATTCAATGAATTTTTCACCACCTATAGTGATAACCTTAATATCTTTTACAGCCTTTCTGAAATCATCAATTGTTAGATATTGCTGCAGTCGGGATGGTGTCGCTGACATTCCGTCAATTTCATATTCTTTAATTAACTTAGCCAATCTAATTGGATTCATTGATGTTTCCTCATCTGCAAGAACCATTGGAACTCCATTCATAACAGATGCGAAAGATTCACGCAGGAATGCAATAAATGAAGCGGTTGTTATGGATAACATTCTGGAAACCTCATTTGCTATTGCATTTATTGGTGAATTTTCGGGAGTTGGTTTAATATAATTTGTAATGCTGTCCTGCTTTATCATTACTCCTTTTGGAATACCTGTTGAACCAGATGTATAAATTAATAATGCAATATCATCATTTTTTAAATCCACTTTTGGATTTTGAGTTTTAACTCCATCAAGTAAATCATCAACATCAACTTCACCAGTAAGAGGATTATCAGATATAATCATCTTACATCCACTATCTTCCTGAATATGATTGATTCTCTCTTGAGGATACTTCGGATCCACTGGAATAAAAGAAACACCAGCTTTCAAAGCACCTATAATCGCTATCATCAATTTAGCAGTCCTATTTAATTTCAAGATGATTTTGTCATTTGTTTTTAAACCATTATCAATTAATGAATTTGCAAACACATTTGCTTTTGCATTAAGTTCATCGAAAGTTAAATTGGCGTCATTTGCATAAACTGCAATATCATCTGCTTTTTTAGAAGCAATGTATTCAAATTTATCTTTCAATAAGGGTTCATGGATGTCTAATATTAATTCATTTTCATTTTTAACTATTTCATTTTCTTCAAAGCTAGTTAAAAGTGAAACCTCTGAAGCATTTTGAGTTAAAGAATCCATGAATTTATTTAATACTAAATCAATGCTTTTGACTAATTTTTCCATCAATTCACAGGAATATAATTGGTCATTATAACGTATGATGAGATTGATGTTTTCAGAATCTTCTTCAACATATATGCAAATGTTGAATTTAGGATAATCAAGTTCTAAGGGTTCGATTTTAACTTTATTTCCATTTTTCAATACTTTCTCATCAAATAATCCCACTTGATATGCATAATAAATTTCCGGAACAAAATTGTATTCTTCAAATATTTTGGTAAAAGGATAAGATTCATTGTCAATTGTATCGACAAAAGTATCATTCACTGAATTAATATAATCCAAAACACTTTGATTGGTATCAATAGTCATTGCAATTGGAAGAGACCTTACAATCATTGCCAATGTTTTGAAATACTTCAGATTGATTCTTCCATTGGAAATTGTAGTTAAAAGCATGTCCTTAGTGTATGAGAATTTAGACAATGTTAAAAGAGTTGAAGATAAAAACAAGCTGTTTGGAGTTATGCTGTTCCTTTTGGAGAATTCAAAAATGTTTTCCTTGTTAATCGGAACTGAAACCTCTTTAAGAGATCCTAATTCTTTTTCACCGATTATGTCAGGTTCAATTGAAGTGACGTTTTCAATATCAGCCAGCCTGTCTTCAAAGAACTCTTTAGCTTTAAGGTATTTTTCAGTTCCTTCAAGTTCTTTTTCATCTAAAATAAAGTCGAATCCAGAACTGACTGCTCCTGTATTATTAACATCATCATATTCATCCAATAACTCATTAATAAATAGATTTACTGAAGTTCCGTCAAACAATATATGGTGAACATCCATAAGAAATACGGTTTTATCTTCTGTGTAATAAATTTCAAAACGATACAATGGTCCTTTAAACAAATCAAATGGCCGTGCAAAACTGTTTTTAATCTCATCTGTAACTAAACTTTCAAAGATATCTACAGCAACAGCTTCATCGTCCTGTCTTTTAAGATATGTTTTACCGTTTTCCTCAAATAATATGCTTTTAAGGTAAGTATATTTATTTACAAGATTAATAATTGAGCTTTTAAGTTTTTTCACATCAATGTTGGCTCCCAAATCAACGGCAGATGTTGTATTATAAATCAATTTGTCAGGATGTTTTATGGATTCAAAGTAAACTCCCAACTGATTTTGGCTTAAAGGATACAGGTCTTGCTTTTCATGAGATACCTCTGCAGATTCAACTGGAGTGTCAATTAAAGAGGCCAGGTTTTGAATGTCTTTTGATTCACTAAGCTCTTTAATACTGAGTTGCACTCCCCAATTGGATGCTATTTCATAAGCAATTTTTATTGATGAAAGTGAAGTCAAACCTAATTTAATTAAGTCAGTAGTGACACCAAATTTATCTGTTTTTAAAATTTTTGAGATAATTTCAAATAATTTAATTTCAATCTCTGTTTTTGGCTCAATAATTTCTCCGATATCAAATTCAGGTGTTGGAAGAGCCTTGATATCAACTTTTCCATTTAGGTTAAGAGGGAACTCATCCATTTGCATATAAAATGAAGGAACCATATATGGAGTCACTTTACTCTTAAGGAACTCATTTAAGTCATCCTCATCGATTTCGCCATCACTAATATAATAACATACAAGATTATCATTTCTAAGTTCAACAACAACATTAGTAATTGATGAAGAATAATTTAAAACAACATTTTCAATCTCCCCAGGCTCAATCCTTAAACCTCTAAGCTTGATTTGCCTATCGATTCTTCCTTTAACCACAAGTTCACCGTCAAAAGTGAAATACCCTTGATCTCTAGTGTGAAGCATTCTTTCATTTTCCCAACAATCTGAAAATGGATTTTCAACAAAGGTTTCATTAGTCTGTGTTTCATTATTGTGATATCCTAGAGCTAATTTTAAACCAGATGCAACAATCTCACCGGGAACCCTAATTGGAACGGGCATATTGTTTTTATCCACAATATAAACCCACGTATTTCCTGCAGGATAACCCACAGGAATCTCATCTAATTGAGATGCTTTTTTAACATCCTGATAAGCCATTACTAAAGCTTCAGTAGAACCATAACAATTAATTAAATTTGTTTTACGGCTTAAAATTGTTGGTGTTGCTTCTTTTAATCTTTCACCGGCTATGATCATATTCTTTGTTTTAATTTCGGTTCGCTCCAATATGGTTGCCCCTAGAATTGTAGGTAAAATTAAAGCATCAAGTGGAGTTACCTGTAAAAATTCGATTAATTCCGGAACATTCTCTTTCAAATGTTCGTTTAATATGATGCAATTAGCCCCTTTAATAAAAGAGGCATATGATACGACTGAAAACGAAAATGTTAAGTTAACGTAACATGCAATGTCCGAACCGGATGTTAAATATTTTGAAGAATATAATGCTTCAAGTAAAAAAGTGTAATGAGACACTTCAACTCCTTTAGGAGTGCCTGTTGAGCCTGAAGTAAAATATATTGCTGCTAAATCACCAGCAACCACAGTATTTGGAGATACCTCATCAGTGTTCAAATCCAAATCTTCAATGTATAAAATATTTTTGTCTTCAAATTGGGAAGTGAAATCAACACTTTTGGAAGATATAATATAATTCATCTCACTTTCTTCAATAATATAATCAATTCTGTCCTTTGGATATGTTAAATCAAGAGGAACAAAAACAGAACCATTTCTTGTAATTCCCATACATGAGACAATGTACATGGGAATTCTTGGAAGTAAAACACCAACACATTCACCTTTTTTAACACCCAAATTATGCAATATGGCTGATAAAGCATTAATATACCTATCAAATTCACCATAAGTTATATCAGTTATTGTATCGGAGACAGCTACTTGATCTGGCATTTTTAAAGCATTATTATGAATATAATTCATTATTGTTTCATTTTTATCGAAATCCAATCTATCTATTTTTGAAAATCTTTTTAACAAATCCATTTCATTATCCGAGACAATATTCAAATCTTTTAATATAATGTCCGGATTTTCACCCATACGTTTAATTAAATCCTTAATATTATCAATTAAAAATTCCATCTGAACTTGTGAAAAAATACTGTCATTATAAACGAATTTAACAGAATTTTCATCAAACAAACAGTTTAAAATAGATTTTTCATGAGGAACAAACTCCACATTATTATCCATGTTAAAAATAGAGTAAGCATGCAACAGTTCATTATCAAAAATATAATTTTCCTCTTGCAAATTATTTATCAATTCATCAACTTCCGATAATAAATAATTAACTGAACTATTCTCATCATACTTGATTTTTAGAGGAATTTCTTTATTATTTCTGTAAATTTTAAAAACAATCCCCTCAGATTGATTTATTCTAGATAAATAAACAGACATTGCTGAAATAAAAAAAGATTCCTGAATTTTTTTTTCAAAATTTAAAATAATTTGATTGAATGTTGATTCGTTCACATTAGGTATATTTGTTAAACAGTTATTATAGCCTTTTAAATTTTGCATAATACTCACCAGGTTTTAGACAATAATTAATATTATTATATATTCCATGATATTTAATATCAACTAATTGATAATTTTCATATATTTTAAACAAAATATTTAAAATTAATATACCTATATTCAATAACACTTATCAAATATTATTGAACTTCCCTGTCATGTTGAGAGGATTCACAAACCAAAAGTAAAAGTTATAAAAAAACTAGTGCAACTATCACATGAGTTTTCATATAATACCTCAATTATGTTAATTAATAATATTTTACTTTTTTAAATTATATATAATTAATAGCTACTTTTTCTTT
>NZ_JAXJXF010000114.1:0-3832 GCF_036307625.1 Methanobrevibacter sp. | reverse complement strand
TCCACCCTAAATCAGGACAAAAGCAGAGTTGCCTGTGAAAACGTCAGACTGATAAATCCCCATGTTAAGGTAACTGCAATAAGCGAGCATGTCAGTGACGATAACATTGATGAAATCATTGGAGACTCCAATATAGTGATTGATGCCCTGGACAATATCCTGACAAGAATTTTCGTGTCAAGAAAAGCACGTGAGAAAAAAATCCCATTTATCCACGGCGCCATTCATGGAACACTAGGACAGATTACCGTTTTTCTGGCAAATACTCCAAGCTATGAACAGATGTTCAACCTTCCGTCAAACGAAAGACCACTGACAAAAGAGGTAATCAAGGAAATAGAAAACATGACATCAGGTGTTCCTCCAGCTATAGGCCCTACTCCAAACCTGATTGGATGCCTTCAGGCAATGGAAGCCTATAAAATAATAACAGGAATTGGAAAAGTCAATGTGGCACCTAAACTGTTAACATTTGACCTTCTGGACTTTGCATCATTTTCCATAAATGAACTATAAACATTCCATCAAAATTCCTTTCCTTTTTTATAATATTTTAAACGAAATAATAATAAAAATTATAATTACTATTTTTTTATCAATTAAAAAAAGGAAATTTTAAACAATTTATAGTAAAAATTTTAGATTGCTAGTTTTTCAAAAGTTTTATATACAATAAAAAGAAGATATATTTTTAAAGTAGGAAAGGATATTCCGACTATTTTTTAAATTCCATTCTGAATACATTGGATTGATTCTATGAGCGATATTAATGAAGAAAAAATGCAAAGAGTAGTAGAACAAATGAAAGAGGATAATATCAAATTTATCCGTTTACAATTTGTTGATATTAATGGAACTGTAAAAAATATTGTCATCCCATTCAATGGAGATGACATGAGCGAACTATTCAACGAAGGAATGCTGTTTGATGGATCATCTATTGCAGGATTCGTTGGAATCAATGACAGTGACTTAATCTTAAAACCAGATATCAACACATATTCCAGATTATCCTGGAGACCTGAAGAGTCCGCAACATGCAGATTCATCTGTGACGTATGGACTGCAGAAGGAGAACCGTTTGCTGGAGATCCAAGAAGTGTCCTTAAAAAATCATTGGCTAATTTGGCAAAAAGAGGATTGCAATACAACATCGGACCTGAACCTGAATTTTTCATTGTGGACATCGATGAAAACGGATATCCGATGCCTTACGATGATGCCAGTTACTTTGATGTGGAACCATTGGACAAAGGCCCTGACTTCAGAAGAGAGCTAACATTGAACCTTGAAGAGTTAGACTTTGAAGTGGAAGCTTCTCACCACGAAGTGGCTCCAGGTCAAAACGAAATAGCATTCAAATTCAAAGACGCGCTAAAAACTGCAGATGCAGTTATCACATTTAAACAAGCAATCAAGGCTATTGTAGACAACATGGCTACTTTTGATCAATTGGATTACAGGGTAACATTCATGCCAAAACCGTTCTTCGGAGTAAGCGGAAGTGGAATGCACTGTCACCAGTCAGTATTCAAAGGAGACAAAAACCTGTTCTCAGACCCTGATTCCGAAACAGGCCTTTCCAAAGATGCAATGCATTTCATGGGAGGACTATTAAAACATGCACCTGCAATAACTGCAATCACTAATCCAATCGTAAATTCATACAAACGTTTGATTCCAGGTTATGAAGCTCCAGTATATAGAGCTTACGGTTTCAAAAACAGATCAACATTAATAAGAATCCCTGCAGCACGTGGAAAAGCAACACGTATCGAATATAGGGCTCCAGACCCTGCATGTAACCCATACCTCGCTTTTGCTGTAATGCTTGAAGCAGGTGTAGACGGTATCGTGAACAAAATCGACCCAGGCGAACCTACCGAAATAAACCTTTATGAATTAGATGAAGAAGAAAGGCAAGCCAGAGGCATAAAAGTTTTACCAACAAGTTTATGGGAAGCTTATCACTCACTTGAAGAAGACCCACTCATAATGAACGCTTTAGGAGACCATGTAAGTCAAAAATTCCTAGAGCTCAAATACAAGGAATGGGACGAATACCGTGTACAAGTATTCGGATACGAACAAAGAAAATATTTAGACATCTAAATATTATTTTTTATTTTTTGAATCTGATGATAACCAACCATGTTAATTATGATTAGATTTGAAAAAAGGAGCTTTTTTAATGTCAGAATCAGAATACCGAATGATTGAAATTCTAAGGATATTGAGTGTGCAGGAAAAGCCCACAGGGTCCAAGCTAATTGCCGACGAACTGAAAAACAAGGGCTTCAATTTAGGCGAACGTGCAGTTAGATACCACATGCAGATTTTGGATGAGAAGGGATACACCGAAAGAAGAGGATATTCCGGAAGAGTGATTACCGATTTGGGTCGCGAAAAGTTAGAAAAGGGATTGATTTATGACCAGGTTGATTTCATCCATTCAAAATTTGAAGAAATGATTTATTTAACTGACTTCAACTATATGGAACAAAAAGGAAATGTAGTTGTCAATACATCAACCATTTATAATGAAGAATCGATTAATATACTTGAAAAGATTTTTAAAAGTGGCCTTTCTGTTAGTCCTTATGTTCATTTAAACAAGGTTGAAAACAATGATGAAATTGAAGTGACAACCATCTGCGGAACAACAATCGACGGAATACTTTTGAATGAGGGTATCGCATCACAGCTTCAGTATGGAGGATTGCTTCAGATTGAAGATTCAAGGCCTATCAAATTCACTGACATAATATCCTACAGAAAAACTTCAATAACACCTCTGGACGCATTTACAAACTCAGGTCTGACTTCAGTTCTTGATGTCATAAGAACAGGAAACGGAATCATACCTGCAAATTTCAGATTGATTCCAGGCGTCAGCCGCCAAAAAACCGTTGACATAATCAACAAATTAAATAAAATCGGAATAAATGGAGTAATAGGCATTTCAGATGAAGGAAAAGATATTCTCGGATTGCCTGTTCCAGACGGAATGGTAGGTATCTGCATAATCGGAGGAATTGCACCGTTTTGTGCCCTTAAGGAATTGGGCCAAGAGATTGACATTAAAATCGCTGAAGAAATCAAGGATTTCAATACACTCTCACCAATCACATCAACCATACATCACAGCCTAATGCCTGCAATCGAAACAAAACAACCAAAAATACCTTTCCTATTGTCAAAATCATGGAATTTAATACAGCAGGTCAATTTTGATGTTGAAAAAAGAAAGGGAAATATAATTTCCAACGTTTCATATGTCAAAAGAAGCCAGCTCGATGATGCATTGGGCATAATGGATGAAACCTACAACAACAATCCAAAATACATCAATCCATATTACAAACTTATAGATCATCCGACAGACAATGACAAAATAGGAATAGCTACTATCTGCAGCCTAAGTATCGACGGTCTTTTAATAAACAACGGAATAATGAGCACTCCAAAATATGGAGGAGTTCTTGAACTGACAGAACCTCCGCTGTTCATTGATTTGATATCCTACAACGGAACAACAATAGACCCCCATAAAATCTTTCTATCAAAGAAACTGACTTCAATAAGCAACATCAACAGTCCCAATAAAATATTGGCCAGCGTAAAGGAGATTCCATATATATCACGTGAATATGCAGTTCAGTTGCTTGAAAGACTAAACAATATTGGATTTTCAATTTACAAAATAGGAAAACCAAGAGAACTTGTATACAATGCAAAAGTAGATAACTATAACTTTGGAGTCATAGCTGGTGGTGGACTTAATTCAATAGGTGCAATCAAAGAAAAAGGAATAGAAATTGAAGTAAAAGCT
>NZ_JAXJXF010000113.1:0-37866 GCF_036307625.1 Methanobrevibacter sp. | reverse complement strand
AGATGACTAGTGCTTTAACTAAAGCTTACATTAAATTTACAACTAAACTTAATCCTATTTCTGTTGGAACTAAGTTTTTCCCGACTAATTCTCTCGAAACTGAATATGTGGAATTATTTAATTATACTCAAACCATATTATTTGAGCTTGAAAAAGCGGAAATTACTTCAGACACCATTTTGCAAAATCTTATTCGTGATGTTGGTGCTGAAAATATTCCTGTGGAATATACTTTTCATGAGTTAAAGCCTGCAGAGAACAGAATTGAAGAGTATGCATTGGTAAGTAATATTATCATGGGAAGTGACCGTTATTTCTACATTGAAATACCTCATCATTCTAACTTAATTAATATTTTTGTTAAGATTATCGAAAATGAAGATGGAGAAATTGTTGAAAAAACCGCTACTGAACTTGTTGCTAAAATGCTGAGTAAAAATGATGCAATAAGAGTGGCTATAGAGCTTATTGGTATTGGATTGTCTGAAGGTGTTCAAGTTATATCTGCTGTAGGTATGACTGGTGCTGCTTCAATCGAAAGAGCAATTCATTATACTCAAAGTGTTGGCAGTTTTCCAGGAATTGCTTTTACTAAACTTGGAGGAGAATATGCTTTGGTTTTCGATGCTCCATTTCTATTAAAAGAATCTAGACCCATTACTTTGGAAAATTATCTGTTCATTGATTTGATTGATTCAACCAAATTCATTAATAAAAACGGTAGAAATCAACTTGTCGACCTCATGACTGGAATTAAAAATTTCATAGAAACAGAATGTGATGGCGAACTTGAAGGATATCGGGAAGGTGGAGATGATTTCATTGCAAGATTCCCTTCTAAGGATTTGGCTATTCGTGCAGGTTTGGATGCTGCATGGTTTGCATTGGATAATGGTGCAAAAATAAGAGCAGGTGTTGGAAGAAGTAGAAGAGAAGCAGGTGAACGTGCTCAATTGGTTGATGATTTACCATCAACATCTCCATTATCATTGGTTGTTTTTGAACTGGCTAATGGATTATATGCTTATAATATTCCGTCAGAGTTCTCTAGAACTTTAATTAATTTAATTGAAAATGAAAAAGCAAAATTGATTGGAGTATTTGTATTTGTATTTATTTTTGTTTACGTGATGTCTATTTTAGGTCTTGGAATGTTTGGGTTTTTAGGCGTTATTATAGCATTAGTTTATGCATTTGTAACTTAATAGTTAAAAAAGAGAAAATATTATGAAAAAACGAAAAGATAAAAAGAAATTGGTCTTGAAACCAAGATACAACAGACCTCCTGCTAATGTTCAAAAAAGGCAATATACACGTAAGGCTGGCAAAACCAACAAAACCACTGTCTTTTTAATTATCATTGCATTGATTGCATTTGTTATTGGTGCGGGAATTGGTATTTCAATGGCTCTTAATGGTGAATCCATTGATGAAAATTCACAAGTAGCTTATGAAAATGTCACTGTTGAAATGACTTCTAATTTAACCAATGTCACGACTGATCATTATAATAAAGAACCTCGTGTTGATTTTAACAGTCAGGAGGATATTGCCAAATATAATTTAACTAATTATAATTTATCTTATTAATAGACTTATGGGGATTTATATGGAATATATTAAATATATCGATGGTGGATTTTCAGTAATTGAAAATTTAAAAGTGTCAGGTGCACGTGAAGGTAAATATGGAGTTACAATTATTGTTTCTCCTAATAGTACAGCTTCTGCTGTTTTTACAAACAATAAAGTTGTGGCGGCACCTGTAAAATATACAAAAAATGTTGTTAAAAAAGGAATTGTTTCTGCAGTTTTTGTCAATAGTGGTAATGCTAACTGTTTCACTGGTGAACAAGGTTTAAAAGATTGTGAAACTTTGGTTGAATTGCTTTCTAAAGATTTAAATATACCTAAAGGGGAGATAGCCATTTCATCCACTGGTGTTATTGGTCGTGAAATGCCTATTGATACTATTTCAAAAGTCGCTTATGAATCTATTTCTAAGTTGGGCAATGGACCTGAAAATTCACTTGCTGCTGCTCGTGCGATAATGACCACTGATACTTTCCCTAAAGAATGTGCTGTTGAAGTTACATTGACTACTGGTGAAACTGTTAAAATTGCAGGTATTACAAAAGGAAGTGGGATGATTGCACCGAATATGGGTACAATGTTGTCATATATTGTTACTGATGCTATAATTCCTGCTAAAGAAATTAAGAATGCGTTGAAACAGGCTGCTGATGTCAGTTTTAACATGATTGTAGTTGACGGAGATGAAAGTACTAATGATACATGTTTGATGATGGCAAATGGGGCATCAGGTGTTGAAGCGGTAAATGATGGAAAATTGGATACTAATTTCCAACAGGCATTAAACTGTTTATGCATTGATTTAGCTAAAAAAATGGCACGTGATGGTGAAGGCGCAACCAAATTCATTGAAGCTAATGTTGGTGGTGCCCGTAACCTCGAAGATGCTAGACTTGCAGCCAAATCAATTATTTCATCAAGTTTATTCAAATCAGCTGTCTTTGGTGGGGACCCTAACTGGGGAAGAATTGTTTCTGCAATAGGATACTCTGGTGCGGATTTAAATCCGGATATTGTGACCATTTCAGTTGCTGATGATGAAGAAGATGTTGATTTAGTAAGAAAAGGGAAAATTTTAGCTTTTGAAGATACTCCATATCTTGAAAGGGCTGAAAAGATTATGCAATCTAAAAATGTCATTGTTAATATTGACATGGGATTGGGTGATGGTCAAGCAACTGCTTGGGGTTGTGATTTAACTTATGATTATGTTAAAATTAATGCAGAATACACTACTTAAAGAAAAGCTTTAAATATCTTAAAAACAAATATTTTTTTGTTATAGATTTAATTTTAATTTTGTAATGATAAATTTTAAGGAGGGGAAAATATGGCAAAAGTTAAAGGAACTAACAGAAGAACCAGACCAAAAAGAAGTTATACTAAACCTGGTAGTAAAAGAGGAAGAGGAGTTAAACAAACTTGGAAAAAATAATCCTCTTATAACTTTTTTTATTTATTTTAACTATTTTTTAACTGTTGTGAATATTTCATCATATTGAAAATTATTAAATACTATTTTTTAAAGATTATTAATTGGGTGATAATAGATGATGCCTGAAAATGGTCATAGAGCACATGGGTTTTCAAGTGCAAATTTTTTAGATTCTGATGAAATTTTAAAAGAATTGGGTCTCAATGGTGATGAAACTTTTATGGATGCAGGTTGTGGTGACGGTCATAATGCAATAAAAGTTTTAGAAGATTACAATCACAAAGGGACTGTTTATGCAGTGGATATTTATGATGCATCCATTGAAGATATGGAAACTTATAAAAAGGAAAACGATGTTAAAAACTTAATAAATATCGAAGCAGACATTACTGAGGGAATTCCAGGTGTTGATGATGCTTCAGTTGATGTTGTTTTGCTTGTCAATGTTTTCCATGGTTTTAAAGCATCAAGAAAATTGGATGAAGCAGTTTGTGAACTTGGAAGGATAGTTTCCGATGATGGTAAAATAGCTATCATGGACTATAAGGCATGGGATGTTCCTAATGGACCTCCTACAAAAATGAGGTCTTCACCAGATGACTTAGAAAAATTGTTCAAGGTTCATGGTCTTAAAAAGGTTTATTTAAATGAAGAAATAGGTGAAGATATTCCTCAGGGAAAATCCCACTATTTAATCATGTTTAAAAAGGAATGATTTTTTAAAAGAGAGATATTACATCTCCATAACTATTTTTTTTTGAAAATTATTAAATACTATTTTTTATAGATTTCTATTTAGTAGAAAAAATTCGCGATTTAATCGATTATATTTAAAAAGATTAATTCTAATTATTTTGCACATTATTTTCAAGGGAGTAAATTTAGATGATTTTTGCAGCAATATTGGCAGGTGGAATTGGATCTAGAATGGGAGGTACTGACACTCCAAAACAATTTTTAACATTAGGTAATAAACCTGTTATTGTTCATACAATTGAAAAATTTGTTATCAATGATAAAATTGATAAAATAATTGTTTTGAC
This sequence comes from Methanobrevibacter sp., assembly GCF_036307625.1. Classification (GTDB taxonomy): domain Archaea; phylum Methanobacteriota; class Methanobacteria; order Methanobacteriales; family Methanobacteriaceae; genus Methanocatella. The sequence continues at coordinate 33,795 of NZ_JAXJXF010000113.1, read as the reverse complement.
TCCAAAAAATTTCATTAATCATACAAATCATTTGATTGATAAATATATTTCAAGTTCAGATGACATTATTGTTATTGAAGGGGGACAAACTCGAAACGACACCATATTGAATAGTATCAATTACATTGATGAGAATTATGGCATTGATGAAGAGTCAATTATCATAACTCATGATTCAGTGCGTCCGTTTGTGACTCATCGCATTATTGAAGATAACATTAAGGCAGCAAAAAAATATGGGGCCTGTGATACAGTCATTCCGGCAACTGATACAATTGTTGAAAGCATCAATGGTACTACAATAGAAAGTATCCCTGTGAGGGATTATTATTACCAAGGCCAAACTCCTCAGAGCTTCAATATAAAGAAACTTTTCAATTTAATTAATAGTTTAACTGATGAAGAAAGTAATATTCTTACAGATGCATGCAAAATATTCGTACTTAAGGATGAGGATGTACATCTAGTTGATGGTGATGTGACAAATATTAAGATTACCTATCCATATGATTTAAAATTAGCTAACACAATACTTGAGGATATTCATGATTAACATTGTTTACAGATTAAAATCTCCAAAATTCTTTGAAGAAGCTATTGATGAAGTGGATTTGGATGGTGTTGTAGTAAGGCCGACTCATCTTTCAATCTGTCAGGCAGATCAAAGATATTATCAGGGTTCAAGACCTTCTGAAGTTTTGGATGAAAAATTGCCGATGGCTTTGATTCATGAAGCAATCGGTGAAGTTGTTTTTGATAGCAAAGGTAATTTCAAATCTGGCGATAAAGTAGTTATGATACCTAACACTCCTTTGTGTGATGACATTTATGCTCCGAATTATTCATATAATTCAAAATTTAGAGGAAGTGGATTTGACGGATTCACATCTGATTTGATTAATTTGCCGAGTGATCGAGTTGTTAAAATACCTGATGATTTCAATTTAAATGTTTCAGCATTTATAGAATTAATTTCTGTAGCATATCAGGGTATTAATAAATTTAAACAAATTGCCATAACTCCTAAAGATAATTTGGGCGTTTGGGGGGATGGTAATTTGGGTTTTATAACTGCATTACTTCTCAAAGAACTATTTCCCGAATCCAAAGTAATTGTTTTTGGAAAACATCAGGAAAATTTAAATTTGTTTTCATTTGCTGATGAGATATGTAGAATTCATGATGTTGATGGTGTGACTATTGACCATGCTTTTGAGTGTGTTGGTTCAAGTGCATCACAAACAGCCATTGACCAGATTATTGATTTAATAAATCCTCAGGGAACCATTAATCTGTTTGGAGTTAGTGAATACCCTGTACCTATAAATACTCGTATGGTTTTAGAAAAAGGATTGACTATTCAAGGAAACAGCCGATCTGACCGAGAAGATTTTATTGGAGTTGTTGAAACTCTCAAACAAAATCCACTATTATTTGAGCATTTGGAAAAATTAATCACCAATGTTTGTGAAATAAATTCTTTAAATGATTTGAAAGAATCATTTGACAGAGATTATATTTCTAGATTTGGTAAAACTATATTGAAATGGAATATTTAGATTAAAATATTTTGTTCATGATTCTAAAATACTCTTTTCTGAAATAATTTCTTTTTTCCGGCCTGCACTTTACTGGCAGCATTGCAAGCGCATGCAAATCATCACCATCAAGCATTTCCTTATTTTTTATTTTATTTTTAATCATTTGTAGAATAATTTCGCATGGATCTTCCTCAATGCATGCTAACTTTATGGTAAAATCTGCTTCTGACATGATTTTACACTCTTTTACACATATGTCTATGTTATTTGGACAGATTACATAAATTGAAACTTTTTTTCCGTGTCTTTCATATAATGCTTCAGCAAGTTCTATGTATTTGACCAGTTCATTTTCATCAAAATCATCCATTTGAAATTCCAGGTCAATAAACTCTCCTTCTTCTGTTGTAAATATGTCTCCTCCGGGATAAATGTCCTCATCAACCTTTCTTATTTCTTTGGGAGTAACACATTTAATTTTTCTCATGTCACTAAATGTTTCTTCGATAACTTTTGTTCTCATTTTAAAATCTTTTTTATTCATAATTTAGCCTGTATTTTTATTTGGTACTTTGTATATATGAATTAAAGATTTATAAATTAGTATGTATTTTTTTAAAGCAATTTTATTAGTTTAAAGTAATTTTGAAGTCAAATAGTAATTTAATTTGTTTTTTTGTATTTTGCCCATTAGTTTTAATAGTGATTGCACTTAAATTTAATAACGGTGATGTTGTGGATTATGAAACAATAATATCTGAAAAATTTCCGAATTGTGATGTGGAAGTGCTTAATCCGGATATCTTTGAATTGGATGAACTAATAGAATATATAACTGATGATATTGTCATATACAAACCTTTTTCAGTAATGGTTCACAGGCATCTGATTCGATTTATGATGAATGTCGGTCATAGGGGCAAGATTTATTATCTGGATGGATTTTCAGACGATGATTTGACAGAAATTCATGAAGGACTTTTAAAATTCACTTGGAAAAGTGATGTGAAAATTAATTTGTTCAAAAATGCAAATCCCGACAAGGACCTGTTGGGATTGTGATGATGTGTCATACTGTGGTTTGTTTTTTTTTTTTTAAATTTGGAAAAATTCATCACAGTTTTCACAATAGTAGTTATGATTGCTTTCACAACAGTTTCCAATTATGATTTCGTTATTTAATGATTCAAGGGCTAATTCTTCGGTTGGTTCTCCGTGAAATACTTTTTTTAATGGTCTTTTACATTTAGGACAAGTTTTCATATTGTTTAATTTTATTAACGATGAATTTTAAATATTTTATTGTAGGTGTGAATATGTTAATTAATGTTGGTGCTGATTTTGGTAAATCTTTAGAGTCTAGTGAAATAGCTATAGAATTGGTTGACATCTTAAACAAAATAGATAAGGATGATTACATTCTTGATTTTAAAGATGTGCATTATGTTACAATGAATTTTGCTCAAGCATATTATACTGCAAAGCTAGATTCTCCTAAAAAGATTTCTGAAATTAATATGTCTAGTGAAATTAATGTGATTATGGGAGCTGCTGACGAGGCATGCAATCCTTAATTTTTTCTTTTTTCATGAATTTAGATAAAATATTTTACAAAGATAAATATTCTAAAAAATATAATGGTATATATGGAAGTTAAAGTAAAGCAAGTTGAATTAATAGAATTGTTTTATGATTTAATTTTTGTATATGCAATTTCAAAGTTAACTTCAATTATTTCTGAACCTGTAGATGGGTTAATCCCATTACATAATCTTTTCATATATATTATCACTTCTTTTGTAATTTTGCAGGCTTGGCTTTACTTTACAAACTATGTGAATAGGTATGGGACATGGGAATGGCATGATTATCTGCTAGCTTGTGTAAATATGATTGCAGTAATCTATATGGCAAACACGATTTCACCTAATTGGACATCCATGTCATTTACATTTAATTTATCAATGCTCATAATGCTTTTAACTGTCGTTTTGTTATATATTGTCCAAGCCAAACGAGAAAATTCACTTCAAGGGGCTGCTGGAAACTCAATTTCAATTCTATCACTTGTTTGTACAATTTATATGATTGCTATTTTAGTAATAATGTTTAATTTCCCCTCTGAATATATTATTTTAATTGATGTCGTTGCTGTTTTGGGAGGTGCATTTCTGCCATTTTTCATTAAGGGGCATTTCGATAAGAGTATAATTAGTTTTCCCCATCTTGTTGAGAGGTTTGAGCTTTTAACAATTATAACTTTTGGTGAAGCTATTGTTGGGTTAACTCACTTTTTTGATGTTGAAAATTTTACAATTGTCCCAATACTTGTATTTTTCATTGTTTTAACAATGTTTGGTTCTTATGTGGTTCAAATTCATAATTTAATGGAGCATCATAGGGTAGAACGATCTTTAAGATTGATGTTTAGTCATTATTTCATTGTCATTAGTATTAATTTGGTGACAGTTGCATTTGAGTTGATTCATAGTGGGGATGTGAACCATCTCTTTGCAGCAGTGCTAATGATTATTTCATTGATTATTTTCTATGTTTCAATCATGGCAAATAAAGAGTATTATAAGCAAAGTATTAAATTAACTAAAAAAGATATAATAAAAATGATAGTAGTTACTGTTGTGGGGATAGCTATTATTTTAATATTTATTTCAAATTTATATGCTTTCCTAATGGGAAGTTTAATTATAACATTCGGTAATTTTGAAATATTGCTAATGAAACAAAAAAGGTGTTTAAGTGAGTGAACAAAAATTAGAGATTTTTAATGTTTTGAATTTTTTAAACAGTGGTTATGAACTTGAAGATATCTTAAATGAAGGTAACTTCGGAACATTTTCTTCCACTGAAGAATGCATTGACTATTTAGTTAATGAAGGATATCTTGAAGGGGATGTTCAAGTAAATTCCAACGTGGAGATAACTGCTGAGCACATATCTAAAAAATACATTGTTTCTGAACTTAAAGATATTTTAAGAGAAAATGGATTAAAAGTTTCAGGTAAAAAACATGAATTGGTTGAAAGAGTATTGCCTCTATTAAAAGAAGCACATGACGCTCGTAATGTGAATGTTGATGTTAACAGTGAAAAATCATATGATGATTTGCAACTAACTGATAAGGCACACGAGTTTTTAGAGGAAAATGCATGGATTGACTTGTACATGTTTGCACTCATCCAATTCAGCTTTGAAGATTATGAAAAATATGTTGCATCATCATCTGCCGATATGATTCAAACCGGTTTGAATTTCTGTGATGAGATTATCTCAAGAGCATTAATAAACGATCAATTTTTAGTGTTCAGGCTCGCATTATCTGCAAAGGCACATGTCTATGCTTATGATGGAGATTATGATTCCTTCATTGATTATGATTTGCAGCATTACATTTTAGGTTTAAACCCAATTTCACTCAATGCAGAAGATTATTCTAGCTATGAGATTATTAACGAAGCTAATATCATCAACTTAAGAAATGTCATAGAAAAAGTGAATATTGGAAACTTAAAGAAAAGGTTTGACAATATTTGGAACAAGTCCAATATTAAACATACTACTGTACCTAAAAAGACTTCATTCAAAATTCTTAAGAGAGCTATTGCCGGTGCAGATATTGAAGAGCTTAATTTTGAATTAAGAGAAAAATACTTCAATAAAAAATTCGGATTTTAATCATGAAATCTAAAGTTGCAGGAATTGTCTTTATAATAGGTAGTTTGTATTATATTTTAGCTGAAGCTATTTCCGCAACTTTTTTTAATTCTTCTATTTTTAATACATATGCTTTCCATACAATTTCAGAACTTGGAATTCCCAATGCAAATTCACCGTTGTTTTGGCTGATGAATTCCGCTTTCATATTGATTGGTTTGACATTGATATTCGGTAATTTCTATAGGTTTAAAGACTTTATCATTAAAAACAAAATCATTATTAATATTTTTACATTAATCACGGGTTTTGGTGTAATTATTGTCGGTTTGATTCATGGCGGAAATCCTTTAACTTCTGGATATCACACTTTAGGTGCGGTCATGGCCATACTTGGGGGTAATATTCTACTTATTTTAATTTCAAGATCAATGGATGATTTTGGAGCTTATCAAAAAATATCATTGATTTTAGGTGTTATTGGATTAATTGTATTTTGGGTAATGTTTTTCAATATTCAAAGTGTTTTCATGCCGGTCTTTGAAAGACTTTCTGTTTATACCTTGATTTTATGGAGTTTTTTAACAGGCATTTACTTGATTAAGGAATAGATAATTTCAACAGTTCTTTTAATTTTAAACATTTTCATCGAATATCATTTTCATAATTTTTATGCTAGTGCGGGGAAGTAACTTATTGGTTATTGATAAGTTTATATACTTCTTTAATTAACTAAACATTAAGGTGATATTATGGCAAATTTAGATAAAGCTGTAGAAGAAGAAATTTTAGCAATTGTCGAAAAATACCAAAAAGAAAACACTAAACTTTTGAACTACCTCATCACTGATGATGTGATTACCTTTTTCTCTCCAGTTGCTAATGGTAGTCAAATAACTGCTGAAGACTTGCAAAAAGTTGCAGATATTTTAAAAGGTTCATTTATAGGAATGGAAATTGTTAACCAAGAATACAGATTCAAATTCAAATGTGGATTATAGGGGTTTTTAACTCCTAATTTATTTTTTTTAGATTAATATTTGATTTATTTGGTATTATGAATACTAAACAGATTATTGCTGTTGGAATATTTGCATGTTTAATGTTCATTCTGATTGTTTCAATTTCTGGAGTTTTGAATCCCCCTAAAGCAGACTATGACGATGTACTTTTCGAAGCGATTGGTGGGGATGAATTTTTAAATGTGACTCTCAAACCTGCCTTAAAAGTTCATGAAGAAAAGATTCCAGATGGTTCATTTAATATTTCCACAGGTGAAATGAAGTATTATGATGCTAAAAATATAACTTATGTGGATTCTTTCGGGGTTAAAGATTATTTTATTGTTTGGAAAACATCTCCGGATAATTATGATTGGATTTACGATAAAAATATCAATATCTACATCTCAGATTATTTAACCTCTGGCGACGGCAAATGTTTTGTAGAATATTCATATGAAGATAAATATGTATATGGCGTTATGGTAGATACTCAAAATAAGGACATTTCCGAATCAAAATTAATCTATGATATCTTGGGTCTCAATCGTACCGGTTTTGACTTGGTTTATTCATCAACTTCTTCAAATCATCCTACTTATTCTAGCAGTTATTCTGGTGGTGGAAATCATTATCATACGGTAGTACCTGATAGGTACACGCTATCAAGAACCGACCCCGGTGCGTATTATGACCATTATGAGTATGGTGACAATTATGACATTGATGATTATTTGGAATCCGAAGGATTTGATTGAAATTTTTTAGTCGGGTAATGGAAATTCGTAGAGATGAAATTTTTCTAATCCGACGGCATTATGGTAAATTTCAATTGTATTTACATATTCAAATCCCAAATGTTCAAAAAATTTGATAGCACCTTCATTACCATCAATAACATCAATTCTAATAGATTTTTTGTTATTTTTAAGGGCATTTTCTTTAATTTTATTAATTATTTTCATTCCAATTTTATTGCCCATATAATTTGGGTTGATAGCAAATGTGTGGATTATTACGATTTCATCAGATTTTGGGTTAGTTAACCATATGACATCATCATATTCATTTGGAAATTCATTATTTATTATAATGCTTGCTATTATTTTGTTTTTTGGCTTGTAAATCCACAATTCTTCAGATAAAATTGATTTTTTTATAAATTTTAAATTCGGATAGTTTTCATTCCATTTTGGCTTAAATTCAGTATTTTCTATAGAATCAATTACATTTTTGTAAAAATTCAATATTTCATAAGATTCGTATATTTTTGCTCTTCTCAAAAACATAGTTTAATCTCTTTTTAAATATTCTTGTGTGAGTTTGCATTCGCTCATGCATTTTGTACATCCTAGCCCTGCTTTATATTGGTCGATAATGTACTCACTGCAGGCTTCAATATCAATAATGTCTGAACGATTCAACCTGTCGTTCCATTTTTGTGGGTTTATTGCATCAACGGGGCATGCATCCTGACAGTTTGTACAATCGTCACATTCGGAATCCGTAATTGGTGTTCCAAATTCAAAAGGCATATTTGTTAAAATTGCACCCAATGCAACTGCTGAACCGTATTCTGGTGTAACAAATAATGCAGATCGCCCAATCCACCCCAAACCGGATTTTGTAGCAATGGTTTTGTAAGGTAAAATGCTTAATAGTTTTTCCATGTCGCATTCATTGCGTTTCATTGTCAGTGCAAATGCATCATATCCCAAATTTTTGATATATCTTTCGCCTTTGTGTGAAATTTTGGTTAATTGTCCGATTTGGTGATGAAAAGATTTCCAGTATGATTTATAGTCTTCTTCATAAAGATATTCTATTGATTCCTTTGGAAGTTTCAAAATAAGGCTTATTCCATTTGGCAAATCAATAAATTCACTGGCTAATCCATTAACATCTGCAAAACCAACTTTACTAGCTCCCAAGTCAATCAAATATTCTTTAAGTTTATTCATCTCTGACATGATACTTGTTATATTTTTTAAATATATAAATGATTTTGTATTGATTTTTAACTTTAAAGCTTATAAATAATTAAATTAAATAGTATACATAGTGATTTTATGAAAGATATAGATGTATTGATTGAAGCTTTACCATACATTAAAAAGTTTCATGATAAAAAAATTTTGATTAAGTATGGAGGACATGCTATGGTTGATGAGGGAGCAAAGTCCTTCACAGCCCGTGATACTGTTTTACTCAAATACGTTGGAATGAGACCAATTATTGTCCATGGTGGTGGTCCGGAAATTTCCAGGGCAATGGAGAAATTAGGTAAAGATTCTAAATTTATTAAAGGTTTAAGGGTAACTGATGAGGAAACTATGGAAATTATTGAGATGGTTCTTGCTGGTAAGATTTCATCTGAAATTGTATCTGAACTTATCAATCATGATGGTGATGCAATAGGTTTGTCTGGAATTGATTCCAGTTTAATTTATGCCCATAAAAAACCTGTAAGTAAGGTCGATGAGGAACTTGTTGATTTAGGTTTTGTTGGGGAAGTTGATAAAATCAATGTTGATTTGCTTGAGTTAATTATTAATCATGACCTTATTCCAGTAATATCTCCAATTGGTATTGCAGAAGATGGATCTCGCTTGAATTTAAATGCGGATACTGCAGCTGGTGAAGTTGCTAGCTTTATTGGTGCTGAAAAATTGATAATTTTAACTGATGTTCCTGGTGTTTTAAGGAATCCTTCTGATCCGAATTCATTAATCCATAAAATTAAAATTTCTGAAGTTCCTGATTTAATCGAAGAGGGCATTATTACCGGGGGTATGATTCCAAAAATAGAAACCTGTGTAAAAGCTATTGAAAATGGTGTTAACTCATGCCATATTATTGATGGACGTAAAAAACACTCTTTGCTTTTAGAGATTTTCACAACAAATGGTATTGGAACTATGATTTATAAATAAATCATAGTTATTTCTTTTTTTTAATTTAGTGTGGTTAATTGCGAGTGAATTATTCAACTGATAGATATGCTCTGCCAATTTTGAAAAATTGTGCATATTTTTTAAATATTAAGTTTATCCTATGAACTGGTGTTATATTTTAAACATTTTTCTAAGTTCTCTTCTTAGCAATTTCCATCCATTTACTCTTGGAAGTTCATCCAATGCGAATATTTTTCTTGGAACTTTGTATCTTGATAGGTTTTCATGTGCGAAGCTAATTAATCCTTCGTCATCTGCTTCATTTTCCCAAACAACAGCTGCAACAGGTATTTCTCCTCTGTGGCAATCGTTAATACTAAAAATGGCAATTTCTTTAACTTCAGGATATTTTATTAAAACCTCTTCAACTTCTGTTGGATAGATTTTCCATCCGCTCATCACAATCATGTCTTTTTTACGGTCGGTAATAAATAATCGGTTGTCTTCATCAAGATATCCCACATCTCCAGTTAAAAACCATCCGTCATCTAAAAATGATGCCTTTGTTTTTTCAGAATTTCCCCAATATCCCTTTGCAACAGCAGGTCCTCTAAGGGCAATTTCGCCTTGTTCATAAGGGGGGATTATTATTGACGAATCATCTTCATCAACAATTTTTACTTCAGAAAAACAAACTGGATGACCTACACTTTCAAATCTGTCTGCTTCCCAATAATCTTCTGGTCTGATAACGGTTCCTGTTCCTATTACAATTGTTTCAGACAAACCATAAGCATTTATGATAGGAATCTGGTAAGTTTGGTGGAAGTCTTTCCATATTTTTTTATGCAGAGGTCCTCCGCCGGAAACAATTTCACGAACTGTTTTTAGGCTTTTTCTAGCGTCCATGGTAGTTAATGAGTGGATTACTGGTGGCATTCCTGTTAAAACAGTAACCTTTTCAGTTTCACATAATTCTAAGTAGTCATCAATGTTGAATTGTTCCATTAGGATGTAATATGCTGCAGCTCTTAACGCTGAGATTGACCATGAAAGTCCAACATGGGCCATTGGATAAATTCCTAGATATACATCATCTTGTTTTAATGTCAATACGTCACATTCATTATGAATTGCAGTAAAATAATTTCCGTGGGTAAGCATTGCACCTTTGGGTTTTCCTGTTGTTCCGGAAGTATATTGTAATTGACATAAATCGTCCCAGTCAGTATTTTCAGCAAGTAAAATTTCACAGTTTTTAAAATTAGTGATGTTTTGTGGAATGTATGTTTCAATATCGACTATATTTTCAGCAGCACTGTCAGTAATCATCAGTTCGGCATTTGAATCACTAATTATGTATTCAAGTTCTTTTGAAGTCATAATTCTGTTTGTCGGTATGGCTATTGCTCCTATTCTCCATATTGCAAAAAGTGAAAATAAATATTCTTCTGAGTTTTTCAAATAAATTAATATTCGGTCTCCCTTTTCAACACCTAAATCTTTTAAATTACGTCCAATTTCAGAAATGATTGATAAAATTTCACTGGAATTGTATTTATTGCCTGTTGTTGGGTTATACAATACGTCTTTGTCTAGACGTTTTGAATTCGCATCTAAAAAAGTGGTAATATTGAGCATTTATATCAATTCCCTTACAATAGCTTTTGTAACGTCCATAGTACAAGAATCTCCACCTAGGTCTGGTGTTCTAATTTTACATTCTGCAATCACTTTTTCAACTGCATTCTTGATGTCTTTGGATATTTCCCATTCTCCCAAGTAATCGAGCATCATTGAAGCAGATAATATCATGGAACATGGGTTTGCAATATTTTTCCCAGCAATGTCTGGTGCAGATCCATGCACTGGTTCGAACAATCCATTATGGTCTCCAATATTTCCTGAAGGGGCAAGACCCAATCCACCTACTAATCCTGCACTTTCATCAGACAGTATATCTCCAAACAAATTGCTTGAAACGATAACATCAAAGGTTTGGGGTTGTGTGATTAAATACATGGCCATTGCATCTACATAATAATCTTCGGTAATGATTTGAGGGTATTGTTTTGCTATTTTGTAAAAGCTTTCTTTAAACACTCCGTCGGTTTTTTTCAAAACATTGCTTTTGTGGACACAGGTAACTTTTCTTTCACCTCTTTTGATACATAAGTTAAAGGCAGCTTTTGTAATTCTTTCGGATGCTTTTCTGGTAATGTGTCTTTCGGCAATCATTTTTTCACAATTGCCATATTCGACTTGGGAGTATAGACCTTCAGTATTTTCCCTTACAATTACAAAATCAATATCGTCACGTAAGCAGTTAACTCCTTTATAGGATTTTATAGGCCTAATATTGGCATAAACATTAAGTGCTTTTCTTAAATTGATGATTGGACTTGGTTGGCCGGGTGTTGAAGTTGATGCACCAAATAATACTGCATCGCTTTTGTTTGCTATTTTGATTGTTTCTTCAGGTAATGTTGTCCCAGTGTTGTTAAAACATTCAAAACCTGCTATTCCATATTCAAAACTAAATTCCAAATCCAATTTATCGAGTAAGTATTCACATGAATCCATTACTTCATTACCTATTCCATCTCCACCGATTATTGCGATATTATACATTATTTTCCCTTTGATACAATTTGTTCGTATATTAATAATATTGATTTTATGATATTTAATATTAGTTTAAAAATTTTGTTCGTATGTTATCGAAATACTTTTATATGGGCAAAATATAATAGTATATTAAATATATAAATATCAATAATTTTTCCTTATTGAATTTAAGAGGGATTAAAATGGAAAGAAGTATCGATGAATTAATTGAATTATTGAACGATAAGGATGACTTTGTTGTTGAAGATGCTATTGGAGAGTTAGAGTTAAGGGCTGATGAATCAGTAGATCCTTTAATTGATGCTTTGTCTAATAGAAAAAAACAAATTAGATTACATGCAGCAACTTTATTGGGTGCAATCAATAATCCTAAAGCTATCCCTGCTTTAATTGAAACTTTAAAAGACAACAATAAGTTAGTCAGAAGGGAAGCATCCACTGCTTTAAGCCGTATGGGTGAACCTGCTGTAGAGCCTTTAATTGAAACTTTAGATGATGAAGATTGGAAAGTTAGAGGGGCTGCTGCTTGGGCTTTAGGTAACTTGGATGATGAAAGAGCTATTCCAGCACTTGAAAAATTACTTGATGATGAATCAGGTTATGTAAGACAAGGTGCACAAAGTGCAATAGCTTCAATTAAAAAATAAGATAATCGTTGATTATCTTTGATTTTTTCTTTTTTTCTTAACATTTTTTATAGTAAATTTTTTCAATGTTTTTTTTTTTGGTAAAATTGACAGATTTTAATTTTATGGGTTTTATTACAAAATCTATTCATTTTTTTTAAGATTTTTAAATGTTGCATTTGTTAACAGTTATATTGGTAAAAATATATATTTAATATTGGTGGTTATATGAAAATTTGTGTTTTAAAGGGATCTCCTAATAAAAATGGGTCATCAAATATGCTTGCTGAAAACTTTATCATAGGCGCTAAAGAGAAAGGTCATGAAATAGTGGAAATTGATGCGGCACATTCAGATATCTCTCCTTGCATAGGATGTATTCATTGTGGTTACGAAGGGGAATGTGTCCTGAACGATGATATGGATGAAATTAGGCAGACAATCTTAAAATCAGATATGTTGGTATTTGTAACTCCATTATACTATTATGGGATGTCTGCTCAACTGAAAATTCTAATAGATAGGTTCTGCTCTAGAAATTCATCTATTCAAATGAAAAACTTCAAATCAGCTCTTTTAACAGTAGCATATAATGCTGATGATTGGACATTTGACGCTCTGGAATCTCATTATGATACATTGGTCAGATATCTCAATTTAGATGATTGTGGCAGGGTTTTAGGATATGGTTGCGGAACACCTTCAATGACAAAGTACTCCAAATATCCAAAAGAAGCGTATGAATTTGCAAAAAAATTATAAGTATGTTACCTCTAGGTAAGTAGCAAATATTTATTATATAATTTTAAAATTTAGATAATGTATGGATGATGAAATCAAATCAACAATGGAAGAGTTAAATTTTCTTTTAAAAAAGAAATGGACAATATATGTATTGACTGATTTACATTTAGGAAGCAAACATTTTCAGGATTAGTCAATAAAACTGTCATTCAAGAAAAACCAAAGATTACTGAGTATAGTTTAACTGAAAAAGGAAAGTTGTCTAAAAATTTCATTAAAGAGTATTATGGTTATATTGCAAGTATTGCTTCAAATTCATCAAATGAAGAGGAAATACTTAAACAAATACAGAAATTATAGGTGTTAAAATGCATTATACTGGAACAGTTTATTGAAACCCATATGAACCTCCTTCACCATTGCTTGAAATAACACAGGGCTGCAGCCATAACAAATGTAAATTTTGCAATATGTACTCTTCTGTTAAATTCCAACCCTCTCCAATGGAATGGATTGAAGAAGACATTAAAGAGATTGCTGCATTTTACCCTGAAACAAATAGATTACAGCTGTTGAGTGCGGACCCTTTTGTTTTAGGTTTTGAAAGGTTAAATGAAATCTGTGATTTAATTCACAAATATCTGCCAAATATTGAAATCATGACAATGGCTGCCCGTGTAGATAATATCATGGATAAAAGTGTTGAAGAGTTGAAAATTCTTAGAGATAAGGGAATTGTTGAATTAAATTTGGGTGCTGAAAGTGCAGATGATGAAACACTTAAAAGTGTAAACAAAGGATATGTTGGTCGGGATATACTTGAACAATGTGAAAAACTTGATAAGGCGGGAATGGATTATTGGTTGACATTTTTAAATGGTGTTGGCGGTGTAAAACACACTAAAAATCATGCATTGAATTCTGCAAAAATTTTCAGTGAAGCTAATCCGACAGTCGTTGGAACTGGTGGTCTGGTATTATTTGAAGGAACCGGTCTTTTAGCTTTGTATAAGAAAAGCAAATTTCAACCGTTAAATGAAAGGGGATTGATGGAAGAATTAAAGTTATTCATTGAAAATCTTGATTTTGATTGTAGATTCATCACTCATCATACTGTTTCTATGGATTTAAACAATGTTAATTTTAAAGATAATAAGAAAAGAATTATTGAAAACCTTCAACATGGTATAGATAATCTTGACATGGGTAGGTTAGCTCAGATAAGGAATAATAAAAGGGGATTATGATGGATATTGTAGCATTAATGGGCTCTCCTAGAAAACATGGGAATACTGACATGTTAATTGATGAAATGATTAAGGGAGCCGAAGAAAATGGTCATAATGTTGTTAAACATTATATCAGTGATTTGGATGTTCATCCGTGTAAAGGATGTGGAGTATGTACAACTGGCAAAGATTGTGTCTTTAAGGATGATGGACTTGAAGTAACACATCAAATTGCTAATGCGGAAGGTTTGATTGTTTCATCTCCAATTTATTTTGGGCAAATGACTGGAGATTTAAAAATATTGATTGATAGATTATTTGGAATTACTAACAATCCATTCATAACCTTGTCCGGGAAGGTGGCCTTAATTTTCACTCATTTGGGGCCTGAAGGATATTATGATTCCTACATTGAACTTACTAAAATCCAGCCATTCCAAATGAACATGCACTATGAGATACTGGATGTTTTGGTTGCCGGAAGTTTGGGTGATGTTAGAAATCAGCCTAACAAGTTCATTGAAGCATTTGAAATTGGAAAAAAATTTTAATGAGACTAAATTAAAGATTATTATGGAAAATGAAAATTATATGCCGACCAATCGTTTGGAAGCATTTTATGATGCGATTATTGCTATAATTGTAACGGTTTTGGTATTGGAATTACCTCAGCCAGAAACAGCTTCGATTGCTGCAATATGGCTATAAAAAATTCTTATTTTGCATATCTGATAAGTTTTTTAGTATGTACAAATCTGTGGCAGTATCATCATGTAATTTATAATCATGTTGATAAAATTAATGCAAGAATCATTTGGCAAAACATTTTATTGTTGTTGATTGTTTCCATGATTCCATATCTGACAATATTTGTTGCAAACAATCCATTTTCTCTGCTTGCACAGGTGTTATATGGTGTTGATTTTATTTTAATGAACATTATGCATTATGTTATGGCTAAATCATTAATGGATATTAATCCTGAGAAATCATTATCTGATGCGTTAAATATAAAAAATGCGTTGGTAATTCCGTCCATTTTGTTTATTGTAGGTTTAATTATAGCCTTTTTAGGATATCCTATTGCAATCGGTGTTTGCTGTTTGATAACAATTATCCGGTCAATAATTTACTCTTTGAAATGATTAATTTAAAACAATGGTTTCATTAATCATTTCTATTAAAATCTTATTTATGGGATTTTTGAATGATAGGGGATGTTCCTTTTGATATTTTGTACTGAAAGGAAGAACTCTGAAGCTGGACATACATTGGTCAGTTGATCTAAGTGCAAAATAAGCTTTATATTCTTTTTCTATGATGTTGATTATTAATCCAACATCTTCTGTTCTCTCATGGCTGGCAATACCTTCTTCGGCATAAACCCTAAATTTTTTAACGCTGTCTGCGGTAATGAGATTATATTCTACAAGGTATTCGTATTCGTCTTCATCTAAGTCATAATCGTCATATTCAATTATTTCACTGCATTCCTCTTCTGGAATAATTAAATTTGATGCACAGTATCCTAAGGATATGTAAATGCCGTCAAGGTCCAATGACTTTGAAATAATGTCAAAATATAAATTGTCTAGAGGTTGTGATTTGTATCTATCACCCAAAATCTCTGGAACGGTATGGGTTAGACCACCGTCTTCAATAACTGTGCAGTAAAAATGTTCTTCACCAAGATAACCTGCTGTTGCTGCTTTTTCAATTGTTTTTTTTATATCTATGTTGTTTGCATCTTCTATTTTTCTAGCAATTTCTAATACTTCTTGGTCACTTATCATTTTCAGCACTTTCTTTTAAATTTTTTAAATTAGTTTTTAGAATTTTGTAAATGTTTTCTGCGCCAATAATCTCTTCGTTTGGGGTATTCCACTGGGAAGGGTATAGAATAAACGGTTTTGACTGGCTTCCACCAGCGCCTCCATGACTTCCAATTAACTCTTCAAAGGCACATACCTCATCATTTTCAGTATCATAAAAACTGTTAACTAAAATGTCAGGGGTATATTTGAAGGAACTGTTCCTTTTTAGATGTCTGACAATATTCTTTCCAAAGTTTTCAAGGGGATTAATTCCTTCTATTTCATCACTATCTAGATAATATGTTCCATTTCTACCGATTGCCATGTCACCTTTCTCTGAAGACCTTACAAGAATAAAACCAATATATTCATTTTTTACAATTCCCGGAATCAGTTCTGGAAAGAGAGTATTAATTTCTTCATATGTTAGTCTATGGCGCCATTGTGTTAAATAAATCATTGCAAGATTTCCTGAAGCTAAAACGATAACCTCTGAATCGCTTAATTCTTTTTTTTCATCATCTTCGGATCTATTTTTTAAATTGTCAATTTGTTTAGAAAATGGAATAAATGTGTTCCCGTAATGGTCTTCATTAGATGACATTTTAGCGAATATAGTCATGTCCTGTGGAAGTAATGATTTAATGAAATCTTCAAAAGACTCACCATATCTTTGTTTAAAAGTGGCCCCATTTGTTTGTCCATGGTCTGATTGGATAACAAATTGATATTTTCTTGGACAGTATCTTGTTGCATTAACTAAACGTTTTATTTGTTTGTCCATTCCCTTGAGCGCATACCATGAATCATTGTTTCTAACACCTGAATGGTGGGCTATTTCGTCATAGCCTAAGTATGTAGAATATGCCACATCAATATCTCCTACCATCATGTCTCCGATTAATGTTTGAGTATTAATTTCTCTCATGAATACGTTAGTTCCGGCTCTTGTTGGAATATAAATAATTCCTCTTTTTATTCTTGGTTGAATATTTAATATTTTATGTTTTATTTGTGAATATATCTCAAGAATCATTTCAGCTAAAAATAATGATACGATACGTGCAAAATTGCTAGGATTTGAAAATACAGAAAACCAGGCTCTATTATATAGTTTTTTTAAGTTTAATATTTTGCTCATGGTAAAAATTATGTTGTCTGTATCTCCTGAAAATAAGTTTGACCTGCTCGCTCCGTTATCTGCCAACAATCCATTTCCATCTGAAATTCTTTCTTCTAATTCTTTAACTTGAATTGGTCCTGAACATTGCATCATCTGATTGTCGTTTTCCTTTTCAATCCATCTAAAAGCAGTTATATCTTCATTATTTCCATGCAATATTCCTGCCTGGCTTGCACCGGTTTGTGAGGATAAATCAGTTTCCCATTCTCTTAGAGTATGTGTTTTTGAATCAATCATGGATTTGACAGTTGGCATCAATCCCTTTTTGATAGCTTCGCATAAAACGTCATAAGCAAGTCCATCGATTTCAATTATTATTACTCCAGGATATTTTTTCAATTCGCCTTTTCTTTTCCTTTTTGCATCTCGGTAAACTGATCTGTAGTAAGAACCTTCATCTTCAATGGTAAGTAATGAAGATAGTGCTGTTGTAATAATGGCCATAGCTAAAGGTGTAAGTATTATTGCATAGCCTTCAATTGTTATTCCAAATAATGGTGCAAAAAATCCAAGCAACATCCCATTTAGGATAAGCGTGCCCACACCAAATGTTAAAACCAAAAAGGGCATTAGTATTCTTGTCAATAATGGCCATAAGAGCGCATTAATAATTGAGATAAATATTATAAATATTATAATGTCATTTTCTTCTATTTTAATGCCTAATCCCAAATAACTAATTAAGTAAATTCCTAAAACATTGCCTATTAACACAATTAAACTACGTTTCAATGTTACTCTGGGTGGTTTTTCAAATTCGTGCACTTCCATATCAATCAATATTTAAATGTTTCATGACTGCATTTATGTCATTAGCTATTTTGTAAAGTTCCTCTTGCTTGTATAAAAATCCCTTTTCACTCATTTCGTCAATCATTTCTAACATCTTATTAAAAAAGCCATCAATATTAAATATGATTATTTCTTTATTATGTTGCTTTAATTTTTTAAGGGTTATTATTTCAAAAAATTCATCCATTGTTCCGATTCCTCCGGGGGTTATGATGAATGCATCTGACTTTTCTAAAAATTTGTTTTTTCTTTCATCCATTGTATCAACATGGATGAATTCGCTGCATTTTTCGCATAATGGTTCAAAGTTTCCAATCCACTCGGGAGCTATTCCAATAGATTTTCCATTATTGTCATAAACTCCTTTAGAACATGCGCCCATCATTCCAGTATCTCCTCCACCAAAAACAAGCGCATGTCCGTTTTTAGCTAATTGGCACCCTAATTCATAAGCATTATCTGTGTAAATTTTATCTATTTTCCTACTTCCTGATCCATATAAACAGACGTTCATCAAATCATCTCTCTTAAATGTCTGGTGTTTGCTCTGCAAGGCATAAATGACAAATTGCATTAATATTGTCTTTTTGATTATCCTTTACTGGACAGAAAAAATTACCATCTTTTTCCTCTACTTTTAAACTTCCGGGGAATTCGCTTCCCACAGGATGAATAGGTTCTTCCAATATGAATGTTGTGTATACTGCAGTTATTACATAAATCAATGGAATTTTGTCGTCATCTTCATTAGATAGTCTTTCCTTTTCGAATGTTCTTTTAAGCATTGGAAATGATGTATCAAAAGACTCTTTATCAATTTTCTTGTCGGTATAGTGATCATTTTCAATAACTTCTTTCATGCGAAGTATAAAATATTTAATATAAACTTTTAAATATTTTTCACGATAATTTGCATGAATAAATTCACCATCTTTTCGCATACGTGCTGTAGCCATCATTAGGTCATATGGGGATATAATCCGAGCATACTTTTTAAGAATTTCCATTAAATCTTTTGAAGTGATAACATTTTTTTTGGATAATTCTTTAAGTTCGGTCAATATGTCTTCGGATTTCATGATTTAATATATTAAGTTATAAATAAAAATACTTTAACATATAATTATTATTTATTAGAAAGTCTATACAGATAATTAGGTTGATAGTTATGGCTGAAAAGTATATGGAAATTTCAAAAGAAGATATTGAAAATGTTGAAAATGCTTTAAAAATTAATTCAGATTATAAGCTTAAAAATGCTAAATTCAATATAAAATCATTTGAAAAAGGAAATGAAATTGTTTTAATTCAATATGTTGCTAATGTCGAAAATGAATTGGTTTTCCAGACAAAAAAAGAAAATGGAAAATATTTTATTTCAGAAACATTTTCCTTGTTTTTGGATAATATCATAAATGGTAATGTGTCAAGGGATGTTTTCCAGTCTGTCAATAAGTATTTCCATGATGTAATCGATGAACCCGAAAATGATTTTGCAGATGAAAAGGAAGAGCTAATTAATTTTTTGATTCTAACTGAAGAATATGATAAAGACAAGCTTGAAGTGGATTTGGACCCTGAAAAAATACGTGAAGACTATCAAAGAGATTATGATAGAATTTATGGGGATGATTCATTAAATAGAGTTCAAAAAAGCTTGGCTTTAAAAGAATTGGTGCATATGTCAATTTGTCAGGTTGTTAATGATATTGATTTATTTTTCACAAGACCGTCTGATTTAACTCCAGAAGAAATTGCTGAAAAAGATAAACAGGAAGCCAAAGCATTGGAAAACGAATTGCAATTATCATAGATTTGCATAGGCTATTGACATAACTATTAATAATAGCTTTGATATAATATTTATTAATTAATTAATGTACTGATTATATGATTACTATTACAAAAAACGAAGAAGTTGTTTTAAATCAAATCAAGATATTTGATATGGAATATCCTGAAGGTGTTCCATTAGATATCATACGGGAAGATTTGGGATTCCATGAATATGATTTGGTTCAAATCCTATCTGAATTGGAAGAAAAACAATTGGTTGTTTTTAAAGATAACAAGGTTTCCTTGTCTGAATATGAAAAGGAGATTAACACGGTTAACTCTAAAAAGGATGTTGAAGAATTGGAATTGAACATGAAAGAGAAAGAGTCATACAAATTAATTCAAGAGTTAGTTGATGAAAAAAATCTTATCTCCAAATACACTTTAGAAGGACATCTTTTGTATGGTGATTTAAAATTGTCTAATTTTAGAATGTATCACATTATTTTATCTTTACAGAATAAAGGATTGTTAAAACACATAACTAAGGGCGACGGCGAGTACTATCTGCTAGTAGAGTAATATTTTTTTTATATTTCATATTAATGAAGTAATATTATTTTTCATTTTAATCATAATATTTAAATAACTTAAACAGAATATATTTTAGTATATAATTTAATATTTCGATGTGTTTTTTTATGATGAGAATAAGTATGTCGTTACCTAAAAAATTACTTGCAGATTTCGATGAAGTATTAAAGGAAAGGGGATATCAGTCCCGTTCTAAAGGGATTCGTGATGCACTTCAGGATTATATTGTAAGATACCAGTGGATGAATTCAATGGAAGGTCAAAGAATTGGTATTGTAACAATTATCTATGACCACCATTATACTGGAGTAATGGAAAATCTTGCAGAAATTCAACACAGTTTCAGAAATGAGATTAACACAAGCATGCATATTCACATGACTGATAAATATTGTATGGAAATTGTAGTAGTTAATGGGGATATTGCAGAGATTCGTGATTTGACTGAAAGAATTATGCGACTTAAAGGTGTAGAACACGTAAAACTTACAAGTACTGCAAATGGAGAAGAATTTAGTGAACCTGGCCATAGTCATGAACATAGTCACCACCATCACTAAATTTTATTATTTTTTTCATGAAATTCAAAACGACTCCCTATCATTTTGATTTATTGAAAGATTCTGAAAGATTAGCTAGTTTTTATAATGCAATTTTAGAATATGATTCTGAAAAGTCTTTAGCTTATGATTTGGGCTGTGGGAGCGGAATCTTATCTTATTTTTTGAGTTTTAAGTTTGAAGAAGTTATTGCATTGGAATCAGAATTTAAAGCTGCAAGCTGTGCAAAGGAAAATTTGTCCGACTTTGAAAATATTAAAGTTGTTAATGAAGATGTATTTAACTACGAATTTACCAAAAAAGCAGATTTGATTGTTTGTGAAATGATGGATACAGCTTTAATTGATGAGGAACAGGTTCCAGTATTAAACTTTGCTAAAAAGTTCTTAAAAAAAACAGGCAAGATAATTCCAAAGGGGATTATCAATACTGTGGAATTGGTTCATATGCAGAGGCATCATTTCCATTGGGATGAGGAAGATGCATCATACGAGGTATTTTCCGATGCAGAGATTTATTCTGGATTTGATTTTTTAGAGGATATTGATCCAAATTTTGAAGGGATAATCACCATTAAACCTAAAAGGGAAGGTGTGATTAATGGATTAAAAATTACAACATATACCATTCTTAATGATGATATAATTTGCGGTCCAACGCCTATGTTGAATCCTCCTTTATTAATCCCATTGGATGAGAAAATAGTAAATAGCAATGAATTTATAAATGTTAAATTAAAATATAGTATGGGAAATGGGATTGAAAGTATAAAAACGGAATATGTGTAAAGGTGAAAAAATGTCTTTTGAATCTCAACTTGAAGATTTTCTTGCAGATTGTGAGAAACTAATTGTTTTAGGCGTTGGTAATGAGCTTAAATGTGATGATGGAGTAGGTCCATTCATTATAAAAAAATTAAAAGAAGAAAATATTGAAGATAAAAAGAAATTGTTGTTTATTAATGCTGAAACAGTTCCTGAAAATTTCACAGGCAAACTCAGAAAAGAAAATCCGAGCCATATAATCATTGTTGATGCATGTTTGATGGACGGACAGCCTGGTGATATGAAAATTGTAAATAAATATGATTTTGCAAACATTGGTATTTCAACTCATTCCATGTCTTTATCTTTCTTTGTGAGATACTTGGAAAAGGATAATGATTTTAGAATAATTTTTGTTGGAATTGAGCCCAAATCCTTGGATTATTCTGAAAATCTGACTGAAAATGTTGAGAATGCCGCTTATAAATTTATTGATGTATTGAAAGGGATTATATTATGAAATTATTATTTATCGGTTCAAGATTATATGATGACCTTGATTGGTATGTTAGAAGTAAAGGAATAGAAAGTGTACTTACAGAGTCTAATGAAAATGCAATTAATTTGGATTTGCCTGACCAGGTTTTCATTGTTCCTAGAGGTATGGATGGGCCAAAAAATATTGCGCTGATGCAAAATGTAGATGCTATTGTTCCGTTAATAGGAATTGACCCTCCATTACTTGATGTTGCTTATATGAAAGAGGAAGTTGAAAATGAACATGGTATTCCAGTTGTTGCAGCAGGCGTTAAAGCTGTCGAATTGACTTCTAATAAAATTAAAACAAAAGAGTTTTATGGAGATATAGGAGTTGCAACTCCAGATTATCAAATATTAAATGCTCCTGATGAACTTAATTTGGAGTTTCCTGTTGTTTTAAAACAGGGTGAAGGTCAGGGTGGAAAGGATATTAAAGTAGCAAAATCCATTGAAGATGTTAAAGATTATTTTGAAGAATTTGATCAGGCCTTGTGTGAAGAATTTGTCGAAGGTTCTGAAATTTCCATTGAAGTTTTGGGATTCAATGGTGAATTTGTTGCATTGCCTCCAATTTATAAGGGTGAAACTACTTTGGAGGGAATTCATCCATTAAATAAGGTTAAAACCGGCCCTTGCATGGTTGAAGGTTTAGACAATAATCTAGTTCAGCACACTGCTTATAAAATAGCTAAAAACTTAAATTCTGATGGTATTTTTGAAATGGACTTTATGTTCTCCAAAGAAAAAAATCAATTATATGCAATTGAGGTAAATACCAGGCCTAACGGCACCAGATATTTAACTACTGCGACTTGCGGTGTCAATTCTTTATGTGAATTGGTTAACATGGCTATTGGCGAGTTTTCAATTGCGAATGTTTTGGATAAACTCGAGTATAACTATTCAACCGAAATTCCAATTGGCAATTATGAAGGATCGTCTCCTAAAGAACCTGTTAAATCATTTGAGGATAATGATTTTGTTGTACATGGTCCTGAAGGTTATCAAAGGGTAACTGCCAAGGCTGATTCAAAAGAAGAGCTGGAAAACTTAGTTGATAAATTAACTTAATCTGTGTTATAAGTTATAATTATATACTATTATCAATAGATATTTTATTAGTTTAAAAGATTTATTGTGTGGTAAGATGAATAATACAGATATGTTAATTCTTTTTTTAATAACATTATGTGCTACAATATTTTTTACATGGTACGTTAAGAGGATATTGCTTAAAGCAAGGATTGCAGACAATCCTATAGTTAGTGAACATAGGCATAAGAGTGGTACTCCAACAATGGGGGGTATTGCATTCTTATTTACAATTTCTTTAATTATTTCCTTGTATTATCAAAATACTCCTATTTTAATTGTTTCATTCATCATGCTTGCAGGTGGAATTGTCGGTATGGTTGATGATTTAATTGGTCTTAAAGTTAAAGAAATTCAAAAAATCGTTGTAAATATTTCTGATGAGGTTATTGCTTTAGGAAGATTGGATGTTGAACCTGGAGAGGAAGTGCGTGTTGCTACTCCTAAAGCAAAAGCTGAAGTGGATAATTTGCTTGAAGAAGGTAAAGTTAAGGTTGTGGGTGAAGTTCCAATCAAAACCGAACCTGAAGAATTGGAAAAAATTATCTGTCAGATTGTACTGGGATTGTTTTTGGGTTTGACTGGTGTTATAACTACATTGGGAGGATTTGAATTGGGCATTTTTGCTATTCCTATAGTCATTATTGCTGTGTTAGGTTCTATTAATTCTGTTAATCTGATTGATGGTATGGATGGTCTTGCAGCGGGTATTGTAGGTATTGCATCTATTGCCTGTTGTGCATATGGATATCTATTTGGACCAATGACTATTTTGCCTCCATTTTTAATATTGGCTGCTTTATGTTTAGGATTTTTGGTGTTCAACAAGTATCCTGCATCAATATTTATGGGAGACACTGGTTCTTTTGTATTGGGAACAGGTTATGCTGCAGCAGTATTAGTTTGTGATATTCCATATTTTGGAGTTTTAGCATTGGGAGTTCCTATTATTTCAGTGATTGTTAGTTTATTACACAGAGCACATATTATTAAATTACCGGTAGAACCACTACATCACACATTAAATCATTATGGAATGTCTGAAGTAAAAATCATATTAACTTATTGGGGATGTACAGCTTTATTATGTATAATAGGCATTCTCGCCAAGATGTACATATTCTAATTTTTTTTCTTTTTTTTGGGGTGATATTTTATGGAAATTCAAGAGGTTGTTGATGCGGTCAATGGAAAACTTGTGGGAAATGATGAATTTTTCTCTATTGATGGATTCACTGGAAATTTTACATTTTTAAATGATTCACATACTGGAGATATTGTTATACGTCATTGGATTAATGATATTGGTATTGAAATGGCTTTCAATAAAAATATAGCATGTTTAATAACTCAAAATCCGAAAGACGGTGCAATTGAAATGGCTGAAAAATTAAATTTTCCTCTGATTATTACAGATAGTATTGAATTAGCCAATGCATTTGCACTTTCATATACTGTGGAAAAGTTTTCTCCAAATTCAACAAATATTGTAATTACTGGGACAAACGGTAAATCCACCACATCACATTTAATTTATCATATTCTAAAAACTGCCGGATTTAATGTATTTACTAACACTGACAGTGAATCTGAATTCAATACATTAATCGATCCGATGGTTTCTAAATTGATTGTAGATGAAGTAAATACTAATGGGGAATTGGATTATCTGGTGATTGAAGTATCCGAAGTTCAGGGATGGCTTGGAAAATTAATGAAAAATCATGCCGCTTTGATGTGTGAAGCCCTTAATCCGGAAGTAGGTGTAATAACAAATATTGCAATGGACCACATTGGACTTGTAAACTCAATAGATGATGTTTTTGATGAGATTTCCACTGTTCCTAATGCCATTGGCGATGGAATTTGTGTATTGAATCATGATGATGATTTGGTTATGAAGTTGGATGCCAAAAATCCGTTTTATACTTCAATGTCTGAGTTGGATAAGTTAAATTCAGTTTATTATAATGGAAATGAGATTGTTTATCAGAGTGATGTATTTTTAAAAAGACAGGACTTACCTTTCACAGGCAATCATTTCATTCAAAATATATTGTCTGCTATCGGAGCATGTATTTCATTAGGTCTTGATAAAGAAAATATCATTGAGGGTGTCAAATCATACAAAGCATTAAACAGACGTTTTGCTAAGTTAAATGACCAACCTTTGATTTATGATGATTTTGCACATAATCCTGATGGAATTAAAGCAACAATTTCTGAAACAATTAAACTGCTTCCTGAAAACCAAACATTATATGTTGTATGTTCCATTAGGGGTTCAAGAGGTGTTGAAATTAATCAATTAAATGTTGAAGCTATTGTAGAGTCAATGGATGATAATATAGAATTGATTCTTTCTTCAAGCAATGATGTTGTCAATGATTTAAACTTTGTTGAACCGGAAGAGAAAAAGGTATTTTTCGATACTTTAAATGAAAATAATGTTGATTTTATTCATTATGATAATCTAAATGAATGTTTGAGTGAAACATATGAAAAAGCGGATAAAAATGATATAATTTTATTAATTGGTGCTCAAGGAATGGATCCTGCTGAATCACTTTTGAAGGACATAATATAAATTTAAATATTATATTCAATTAATATAATAAATGAATAGTTTTATTCTTATAATAGAATATTCGTAAAAAAGAGGATATAAACATGTTTATAAAGATTAGAAGAGACACATTAATAATTCTATTATTGGCTTTTATTTTAATTTTGTGTGGTCGTTTAATCACTTATGTTGCATTTGCATCTTCTGCTGATGTCAACGATGGTATACCTATTTCTGGGATTATTATTAAAGGAAATGATATTGTTCCAGTGGATACCATTAGAAGTAATGTAATGCAATCTGGATTAAGAGATGGTAGTGTTATTTATGGTGATGTTTTAAAAACTTCTATAAGGGAAGTTTCACTGCAAGATGCTATTCAGACGGCACAAGAATTTGCAACACGGTCAACGGTTCCAGGTACATCTGTAGAACCTATTACTGCTGCTGATGTTCAAGTAGATAAAAACACAGGTGTTGTTACTGTAACTGTCATAGAAGATTTTTCTTCTGTAAAAATTGATAATAAAACAACTAATACTGCAGGTGGAAAAGTTGAATAAGTATAAAATATCAATAGCATTTTTAATAATATTCTTGATGACCATGAGCAGTGTAGCGGCTACTTGTAATATTATTGTTATTACAGACCCTACAGGTAAAGACCCAAATGGTGCTGCAGCTGGGAGTATGTCTTTTGCAGAAAACATGTTCCAGTCAACATTTTTAATGTCAAAGAATAATCATTTTGCGGTACTGTCAGGGGGTACTGGTAGTTCTGATACCAGGTTGGATTCTGTTATTGATGCTGTTGCTAATTTAAACAATAATGCTTCTGCAGCGTCAGCTGCTTCAATTGCATCTCAGTATAATGGAGCTCGTCTTGTTGCTGGTGGTCCAACTATCGGTGCTGCTGTTGGAGGTTCATTTGATGCTTATGTAATTACTGTTGATGATGCAAGTAATGATATTAAAGTAACTCCTTACAGTAGTGGTGTTGCTACTTTGCAACCGGGTCAAAAAGGAGCTATTATTCACTTGAGAAATACCAATGGAAATCCAATGTATGGTACTGCAGATTCTGTACGTAAAGAAACTGCAATGAACATTGGAAAAATGATTCGTGATGGTTATCCAGCTACCACTATTTTATCTGAAGCTATGGGTGAAGTAGCTAATGATTCTGGTGAAAAATACGGTGGGGGTGGAGTAAACCTCGTTTCAGGTATTTCTACAGAAGACATGTTTACTCCTCATGAAATGAACCAAACGGGTTATCCGATGAATGAAGAGTATTCTAAGGCCTGTCAGGATTGTGAATGGGCTTTAGGTTATCCTGCTGCTGAGGCTTATTCGAGATGTCCTGTTTGTGGGGGTCAATTAAAAACAATCTATGCATATCAGGCTTTAGGTGATGCATTAACGGTTAAATCGAATGCAGTAAGTGTTTCTGTTTATGGAAGTGATAGGCCAGGTTTGGCTGCTACTACTGCCGAAATTGTAGAATCTTCTGTTGCTAAAAATGGATATGATGCATCCGCTATCGCAGGTTCCATCAATAAAGCTATCAACAATGGTCTTTTGATGGGTGTTGATCATGTTGAACCTAAGGATTTAAATGTTAAACAAGGTTCTAAAGCTGTAGGTGTTTACTATAATGCACTTCCTGGAGATAGGTCTTCTCCATCTTGGGATTTACCTATTGATGGCAATATTTTGAATATTTTAGGAAGTATTCAAACAGTTGTAGGTATTATCTTGATTTTATTGGTGGTTTTCAGAAGTAGATTGTTAAAATCTTTCCAAAATAGGTGATTTTTCACCTTAATTATTTTTTTTTATTAGGGGTTATTATGGCATTAATTTTAGTTAGAGGAGAGAATAATTCCAAAGTACTTAATGCAATTGCGGATATGGAAAGGCATGGTAATTTGAATTTAATATCAAAGCCTAAAGTAATTGATGCAAATTTTGCTGATTCTTTAGTTGAAAGTATTCTTAATTCTAAACTCAGAACAAAATCTAAAGTAGCAACTGCATTTTTTGTAAAAGAGGACACTACTTTAAGTATTATGCAAATAAAAAAGATTCATCCTCCAGCACATGTTGTTGTTGTCAGTGATGAATATGAAGGATATGAAAAATTACAGGAGTCTTTAGATAGTGCAAGTGTCTTTCAAGGTTATCACTCTCACAGAGCTAAAAATGAGGGGATGATTGATTATTCCATTAAAGGTAATAAAAGACATATAAAAAATGAGAAATTAAATAGCTATCTTAAAAAATAGCTATTTCCTTTTAATTTTCATTACATTTCCTAAGGTTCTTTCACCTGAAGAAGTGTTTACAAATTGATTCAAATCAACATTATTTACTTTTTCTAACAATTTTATATTCAATGCTTTTTCTAATTTTTTTGTAAGTTTCACATCAGGTGTCATTTTTCCTGTTTCAATTCTTGTAATGACTGAAACTCTTTCATTGATTTTTTTACCTAAAACCTCTCTTGACCAATCTTTGGATTCTCTCGCTTTTCTAATTTCAAGGTCGAAATCCTCTATTAGTTCTTCTGTGGGTTCGTCTTGTCTAGAATAATTTTTATTTCTGGTTGTTTTAGGCCTTTTTGTTTTGTCTTGTTTTCTAAATTTTGGTTTAGGCGGTGCTTTTTGGATTTTACCAAGTTTTGAGCACTCTTTACATACTACCATAACTGATCCTTCAATTTTTGCTCTAATTGGGTTATGTTCTGGTACTTCTTTACCGCATATTTCGCATTCCATATTAATCAGTTTTCCTTTATTTGGTTATTATAAAATATATTGTCAATACCATATATAATAATTGTTAGTATCAGTTCAAATGAATACATTTAAATATTTAAAGTTACTAATTGTTATTAAAGTAACAATGAAATATAAATTTAAAACTAACTGGAGATGATTCACATGGAAAATTTTGACGATTTGGAAAATTCTTCAAAAGAACAATTAATTGAAAAAGTGGAATCTCTACAAGATGAAGTTAATAATTTAAGAGAAGAAAAATCCAAAGCAAAAAGCAACTTAATGTGGAAAGTTAGGAAATTAGAAAAGGATAAAGTCCTAATTGAAAATGAAAAAATTAGATTAGAAAGAGAAACAAAATCTTTACGTTCTGAAGTGGATAGATTTAGATCTCCACCTTTAGTGTTAGCAACTATAACTGAGGTTTTAGACGATCACAGAATGACTGTTAAAAGTAGTACTGGACCTAGTTTCCTTGTTAATTATTCAAAATTCTTAGATGAAAAATTATTAGTGCCTGGTTCAAGAGTGGCTTTGAATCAACAAACTTTTGGTATTGTTGAAGTCTTACCGTCTGAAAAAGATGCCAATGTTTCAGGAATGGAAATTGAAACAAAACCAGACATTACTTATGATAAAATTGGTGGTTTGGAAGAACAAATTATTGAAGTTAAAGAAACTGTTGAATTGCCATTGACAGAACCGGAATTATTTGAAAAAGTTGGTATTGAACCACCTAAAGGAATATTGTTATATGGACCTCCTGGAACAGGTAAAACTTTACTTGCAAAAGCTGTGGCTAATGAGACTAATGCTACTTTCATTAAAATTGTAGCTTCTGAATTCGTTAAAAAATACATTGGAGAAGGTGCAAGACTCGTTCGTGAAGTATTTGAATTAGCTAAGGAAAAAGCTCCGGCAATCATTTTCATTGATGAATTGGATGCTGTTGCTGCTAAAAGGCTTAAAAGTTCCACCAGTGGGGATCGTGAAGTTCAACGTACTTTAATGCAATTGCTTGCAGAACTTGATGGATTTGAATCCAGGGGAGATATTGGAATTATTGGAGCTACCAATAGGCCAGATATCTTGGATCCTGCATTATTACGTCCTGGTCGTTTTGACAGGTTTATTGAAGTGCCTCTTCCAAATATTGAAGGAAGAAAAGAAATCCTTAAAATTCATACTAAAAACATGGCATTGGATGAAGAAGCGGACATTGATATTCTCGCTGATTTAACCGATGAGCTTTCAGGTGCTGATTTAAAAGCAGTATGTACTGAAGCAGGAATGTTTGCAATTCGTGAAAAACGTGATAAAATTACTGTAGCAGACTTTATGGATGCTATTGATAAAGTAATGAGTAAATCTAAAGAAGACGAATTGTTCAAAACCGAAGCCGGTGTAATGTTCGGTTAATTTTAATATTATAATAAGCCAATGATGAACCCTATGAGCTCTGATATGTGATGAATGATGGGCGAGCTGAGGCTTATTTTTTTTAATCTTTGATTAGGTGACTTGAAATCAACTATTTTTTTTTAATATTATTTTGCTTTTTTTTGTTTAATTTTATAAGATAATGATTGAAATCTTTATTTATATGTATTGAGTTTTATAATAATTTCATTCTTACTTTTAAAAGGGTATAATATAAATTAGACTATGTTTATAGTGGTTTTTTCATTGGAAACAATCAAAATTACTTGAATAATATTTAAATATCTTTTTTAATAAAATATGTCTGGGTGTTATTATGAAATTTGATAGAAATAGTATTCTATGCATGGGGATAATAGCAATAGCTATGCTATTAACTGTAAATGCAGGATTTGCTAGTGATAATGGTGATTTAAAAGAATGTGATTTTGATTCATATTTCAAAATGGATGTTCCGAAAGATATAAACTTTGAAAAAACAGATAGCAATGCTACTGACAATATAACATTATCAAAATCTTACCGGGATGATGATAAGAAAATTAATGTTGTATATTTTCAAACAAAAAATAACGCAAAGAATGAATTGATTAAATATTATGAGGATATGGCCAAAAATGATTCATCTGTAACTATTAAAGAGGTAAATAACGCTACAGTTATACACTTTGGAAATGGAAACTCCTATGGCGATATTGAATATCATGATATGGCTATTGCAGGTAATGATAAACAATACCTTTTAGTTCAGTGTGACAATCAGAGCCTGATGAGGTCCATGGTAAATACAATTAATTTCAACTGATTTTTGTGTTGAAAAGCAGTTCAAACTTAATATAATTAAATGATTTTTAGATTAAATCTAAAATCATTATATATTTTCTATGAGTTATTATTATTGGATATACTCTCTATTTTTGGAATTTATAATCTAGTGGTAGCATTAATAGTGTAAATAACTAGAAAAAAGAACTAAAATACGAAAAATATAAAAAATCATGAAATCACATAATAAATTAAAAATTTTGTGCCACTTCATCCCTTTTTTGTAAAACTTTATTTAAAATAAAATTCAATAATATAAATTATGTTATTTGATAAAAATGATGATGTGCGAAATGAAAAAATTCTTTATCAAACAAAACCAAATATGCTTTTTGGTTGTAAAAAAGCTATTTTTGGTATTGTTATATTAGCTATTGTTATAATTGTTGCGCCAAGAGCCATTCAATTCATTGGCAATATGCAAGTATATTTGATATCTCAAATTAATCTTGCTTTAACAAGATATGCTGCAATAGCATTTTTTGTAGTCATTCTTTTTATTATAATTTATATAATCTGGCAACTTATAGGATGGTATTCCAAAGAATATATTATAACTCAAAGTAGGATTATTGTTAAATCTGGAGTATTATCTACTAAGAAAAATTATATGCCTTATGGATCTATTCAGGATATTAATACTTCCCAAAGTATTTTAGAAAAAGTATTTAATGTAGGTTCTATTTATTTGTTCAGTGCATATGATAATAATCAAATGGAGTTGTCTGCAATTTCTAATCCTTCTGAAATTGAAGATGTAATTTTTTCTAATGTGGTTAATTATAGAACTTATAACGAACCTAAATCTTATTTTCATGAGAATAATTCCTTTGGAAGGAATTTTCAAAATAGTAAAAAATATCATGAAAGAAATGATTATTATGATGAATTTGAACCTATCACTCCTATTGGTCATGAAAAAGATAGGGTTCCTAGAAGAAACTATGAATATTATCCTAATGATTTAGGTTATGAAGAAAATTCTCCTAAAAAATATGAATATGAATCTTATGAAGATAAATTTTATAATTCCAATCGTGGATTTGATGAGTCTTCCAAACAGTATGTTGATGGTTTTAATGATTCCAGTCGTGGTTTTGAAGAGTCTCCTAGGCAGTATGTTGATGGTTTTAATGGTTCCAGTCGTGGTTTTGAAGAGCCTTCTAGACAGTATAGGGATAATTTTAATGAGTCTGGTGTTGGTTTTGAGGAGCCTTCTAGACAGTATAGGGATAATTTTAATGAGTCTGGTGTTGGTTTTGAGGAGCCTTCTAGGCAGTATGTTGATGGTTTTAATGGTTCCCGTCGTGGTTTTGATGAATCCTCCAGACAATATAATAATGAAAGTTATTATAATGGAGTGAGGGATGATTATTCTTATGGTGGGGATGAATACTATCAAGATAATCAATCTGAAAATAACTATACTGATTATGTAAAAGATAATGTCCAAGAAAAATCAAAAGATGTAGATGGATCAAGTGAAAAAGTTATAAGAAGGCATTTTGATAAATTCAAAAAATAATTGTATGTAAGAATTTTTTTAATTTTATTTTGGTGAATAGAATGGAATTGCTATGTATTCAATCTCAAGAACATCCGGAATTGCCCATAGCAGAATTAAAAGCTGTTATGGATTGTGAAAATATTGATGCTGATTTAAGTGTCATTACTGAAGGATTAGTTATTTTAAAAAATATTTCAAATGATAAAATCGATAGTTATTATGAAATTTTAACAAAAAGATTGGGCTATACACATGAAGTTCATGAGATTATTTCAACATCCTCCATTGACCAATTGGATGATGATGTCTCATCAATTGACTGGTCGGAATATATTGATGAAACTTTTGCAGTGAGAGTAAAAAGATTTCATTCTGAAATAGATACTGTAGCCACAGAACGAAAAGTCGGTTCGTTAATTTTGGAAAATTGTAATGATATTAAAGTTAATCTGAAAAAACCAAAATCCTTAGTGAGAGTCGTGGCATTTGGAAGTATTGTATATGTTGCCATTGAAAAAATCAAATTAAATAAAAAACATTTTGAAAATACCAAACCTCATAAAAGACCATTCTTTTATCCTGGATCTATGAGTCCAAAATTAGCCAGATGTATGGTAAATTTATCTAGAGTTACTGAAGGTCAATTGCTACTTGATCCATTTTGCGGAACAGGAGGTATTTTGATTGAAGCCGGAATTATCGGTTGTAAGGTAGTCGGCTCGGATATCTATTGGAAAATGAAGAATGGTGCAGCCATTAATTTGGAACATTATGGGATTAAAGATTATAGAACATTCAATCTTGATGTTCGTGAACTTAAAATGTATGAAAAGGTAGCTGCTGTCGTCACCGATCCTCCTTATGGAATTTCCACTACTACTGGCGATATTGATGGGGACGATATTTTCAGGGAATTTTTTAAATCAATTTATGATAATATGCAAGATGACGCATATCTCTGTATGGCAAGTCCTCATTACGTGGATTTGAAACCTATGGCTGATGAAGTCGGTTTTGAGATTGTTGAACAATATGGAATAAAAATGCATAGAAGTTTAACAAGAATTATTTCCGTTATCCATAAAAAATTAGATTAGTATATAATATAATAGGTATATTTATATATGATGAAGTAATTTTGAATGTCTAAAACTACTCAAAACTTAACAATCCTTTTTATTTTATTTCTTTTACCGATTTTTTATTTTTAGATTATTTTTTTTT
>NZ_JAXJXF010000112.1:0-8065 GCF_036307625.1 Methanobrevibacter sp. | reverse complement strand
AGCTCTGATAACCATTTCCATTAAGTTGAAGATGCTGTCATCTACTTCAACACCAGGTTTGATGTAGTCTTTAGCTACTTGGTGAATACCCATTTCCATAGCCGGGTTGTTTTGGATTGTAGCTACTACAATGTTTGCGTAATTACATAATCCATTGTCATCTGATTCATAGTGGTGGATTAAAGTACCACGAGGAGCTTCTACAATACCTACACCTTTACCTTCGGTTCTTTCTAATTCATCAGGGAATTTTTTACCAGATAAATCTTCTTCTAATGCTGCAGCAGCACATTCAGCGGATGCTAATAATTCGATGAGTCTAGCATAGTTGAATAATAATGGTGCTTGAGCATATCCGAAAGCGTCACGGAAAGCTTTGAGAGCTTCTTGTGCGAGAGGTGCTTCTTTAGGCATTTGATCACAGACGTTGATCCTGGATAATGGTGCTACTCTGTAAATACCTTCTGGGTATCCCATTTCTTTAATGTAAGGGAATTTTAACCAGGAGTAAGGTTTTACGTGTTCAGCAACATAGTCAGTGTATTCTTCGTTTCTGTATTCAAACATGTCGCTTCCATCTTTGTCTTTGAATCTAATGTTACCATTATATACATCCCAAGTTCCATCAGGTTTTACGGTACCACAGTGTCTGGTGTCACCGAAGTTACCTAATGAAGAGATTAAGTCAATGTTTTCTTCAAATACTGGAATAGCTAAGTCTAAAGTAGCTTGTGCTAATTCTACATTTTGTTTAGCTCTTTCGAGTAAATCTTTTTGAGTATCAGCATCTAATTCAGTAGAGATACCACCAGGAGTGGATGAAGTAGGGTGAATAGGACGACCACCTATTTTTCTAACCATTTCTAAACCGTTTCTTCTGATGTTAATAGCTTGAAGTGCAACTTCAGGCATATCTTTAATTACTTGGAAAACATTTCTAGTTTTTCTAGTTCCGTTAGGAATAATTAAATCTGGTGCAGCTAAGAAGTAGAAATGAAGTGCGTGGGAGTGCATGTAAGAACCCCAGTTCATAATTTCTCTCATTCTGTAAGCAGCAGGTAAAATTTCGTAATCATCAAAACCAAAGATTTGGTCAACTGCTTTAGCAGCTGCTAAGTGGTGTTGTACATCACAAATACCACAGATTCTTGGTACGATTCTTGCTAATTCTTCAACAGGACGACCAGTTAAGAATTTTTCGAATCCTCTGAATTCCATAACGTGTAATCTTGTTTCTTCTACATTTCCTGCATCGTCGAGATGTACGGTAATTTTAGCGTGCCCTTCAATACGAGTAACAGGCTCCATAGTAAGTTTAACCATTTTATTCTCCTCCTTTCTGCATTTTCATAGGTACTAAAGCTGCAGCTAATGTGTAAGTATAGAATGTACCTACAATATCATCTAATTGATCTGCGACAGTTTCAGGGTCTACAGTTTTATCTTCGTTTACACCATAGTCAGATGCAATCGCACTGATCATTTTTGCTCCTTGATCTAATACTTTAGCAGTAGGACCGTAACATCCTCTACATTGGATACCAATGGAAGGACATTCTGCACCACATAAGGATACGGTTGCAGGACCCATACATACTAAACCTTGAGTAATTAAACATAAATCAGGTTCAGGAGCTCCTAATTCGAATTGTCTTTTAATGAAATCCATAGCTAAACCAGCAGGTGGTTTTTCTCTAGGACATACTTCACAAAGGTTAGTTGAAGGTAATTCGATTGTTTCTCCTCTTAATAATGTTAAAATAGCTTCTGCCACAACATCGGAACGAGGTGGGCAACCTGGAATCATTAAGTCAATATCCATACATTCACTTAAAGGTCTTACTCTGCTTTCGAGATGAGGTACATCTTCATTAGGAATAATTCCTTCAGGGTTTACAGTGGATACGGAGTTAATGTATGCTTCTTCTTCTAATTCTTCTACAGTCCATAAGTTTCCGAGACCTGGAATACCACCGTAGCAAGAACAAGTTCCGTAACAAATAACCATGTTAGCTTTTTCATTTAACATTTCAGCTAATTCTCTGTTTTCGTCGTTTCTGATTCCACCTTCGACAATAATAATATCTAACTCAGGTACTTCATCATATTTAGTATCCATGAGCACAGGGGAAAATTCAAAATCCGCAAATTCCATAACATCAATTAAGGATTCGTGGAAATCCGCAATGGATAAGTGGCAACCGGAACATCCGCCTAACCACATAGTTCCTATTTTTACTTTATCTGCCATATTAAACTCCTCCAATTTATCTTTCAGCATCTAATTGTTCTTTTAATGGAGCTGGACCTAATTCTTTGATTCTGTTAACCATCATTTTAACAGCTTCAGAGAATTTTTCACCTTCGGACGCAGAAATCCAATCGTGGTGAACTCTTTCTTTTCCAATTCCCATATCTTCGACTAATCTATAAATTAATCTCATTCTACGATCTAATTTATAGTTACCTGCATCATAGTGGCAGTCACCCATGTGACATCCAGCTACAAATACCCCATCAGCACCTTCTTGGAATGCTTTTAAAACAAATTGTGGGTCAATTCTTCCAGAACACATTACACGAATAACTCTAATATTCGGTGGGTATTGCATCCTTGCAGTACCTGCTGTGTCTGCTCCTCCATAGGAACACCAGTTGCAACAAAACATTACAATTTTTACATCATCAGCCATAGAGTTTCTCCTCCTCTATAAAATATTTTTTACCAATTTTGAAAAACTTTTGTTTCTCAAAACCAATTTTAAAGTTTTTTAAAAAATTTTAAAATCTTTTTTTAAGGAATACAAGTTTAGGTATGCCTTAAAATCACAATTTATGTACGTAATGAGCTAGCTCAGCATAACATTATGTACTGAATAATATATTTCATTAATAATTAATATAAAGGTTACTTAGAAAAATAAGCCAAAAAGTTTATATACTATAAAACAAAATTTCGAAAAAAAGTAAAAGAACGTCAAAAAAAGAAAAATTAGATGGAATTACATTCCATCAAGACTCATATCAATCATGTTTTGAGTTTGCTGTGCCAATTCGTCAGGAAGTCCTGTTATATCCATATTTAAAAATCCGCGAACAATCATGGATTCGGCATCTTCTTCGGATATTCCACGAGAAGTCAGGTAGTTAATCTCATCTTCAGAAATTTTACCGACAGCAGCTTCGTGAGACATTTCAAGATTTGCGGAACTGGCTTCTAATTCAGGGACTGCATAAATAAAACTGTCATCAGATAAAACTAAACCATGGCATTCCAAATGACCTTTAACTTCAGGAACAGTACCTGCAAGATGTCCTCTAGCATAAATTTGAGATTCATCTTGAGCAACAGCTCTTGAAATAACTTCACCTTTAGCACCTTTAGCATTTAATAAAACTCTGGATCCCACATCAATAATTGAATCCTTTTTACCGCCTTGAATACTTTGGAAAATAGCTCTTGAATTTTCACCATTACAGTATGCAGTAGGGAAAGATTGAATAGTGCTAACCGGACTGGTTAAAATGTAATTATTAATATAAGTAGAATTATCCGCTAAATTTATAGCAGTTCTTGGACGGACTTCAACCTCTTCAGCCCAGTTATGAACCATGGTAAATGTAATTTTTGAACCTGGTTTTAAGTACATTTCTGATACACCGACATGCATTGCGGATGAAATATCATCACCTGTTGCACAGCCAGTTATTAAATGCAATTCTGAGTTTTCTTCAGCAATTATCACATTGTGAGCAGTTTGCATAATATCTGTATCGCTGATGAACATACAAGCTTGAACCGGCATGACTTCTTTGGTTTCAGGAAGGGATCTTACAAAATATCCACTTACAATTCCATTTTCCTTTTCGTTTATAGCGGTTTTTGCAGTATATTTATCTGCATCAGGTTTAACAACATTCCAAAGATAATCATCCAACCAACTATATTTATCTAAAGCAACAGCCATATTCATTACTTCAATTGAATCGGACATTGAATTGTTTGTAAAAATATTACTTTGGTCAACCTGTAAAAATGAACCGGACCTGTTATTCTCTTCAGTATCCACACCGACTTTCAAAAGGTCTTTTTTGGTTTGATTGCTTAAATCATCCAAATCATCAATCATGTCCAATGCATTAACTGTTTCATCAGAAAAATTTTCAATAGTGACATCAGCACCTATAGCAGCTTTTTTATCTTTAGCTCTTTCAGCATCTTCATAAACATTGCGCACACTCAACACATCCATTAAAACCGTTTTTTCTAATATCTTCTAAAATTTCAGTAGGATTTCCTGAACAAGAAATTACACCATCAATTAAAACATGTGCTTTATCTGCACTAACAAAGTTTAGAATATAACCTAAATGAGTAATTAAAAGTCCACTTCTTTTTCTATTTCCTTGAGGTTTATCCTTATCCAATAATGTACCAATTTCAGAAGCCAATAATTCAACATTCTCAATATCCACACCAGAATCAGGTTCATCGAACATGGTGAAATCTGGCATTTGAGCCAATAACTGTAGGATTTCAGATCTTTTAACTTCTCCCCCTGAAAATCCTAAATTAACATCCCTATCCAAGAATTCATCGCTGAATTTAAGTTGTTCAGCTAATTCTTTCATTCTAGGATTTAAATCTTCATCCATGTCCTGATGAGATTCAATTTTTAATAAATCTCTTACAGAAACACCTCTAATCGCAGGAGGTGTTTGGAAACTTACACCAATACCCAATTGAACTCTTTCAGCAGTAGATAATTTTGTAATATCTTGGCCTTTAAATTTGATAGAACCTTGAACTATATCATATTGTGGAAAACCCAAAATAGTCAAAAATAAAGTACTTTTACCAGCACCATTAGGCCCTAAAAGAACATGAGTTTCTCCTTCAGCTATGGAAAGGTTTATATCTTTTAAAACCCTTTTCCCAGCTACTTCAACTCCTAAATTTTCAATTTCAAGCAACATATAATCACCTTAAAAAAAATATGAATTTGTTTTATACTAGTATAACTTTAATTTACTAAATATAAATACTTAACATACATATAAAAAAAAGTTTAAAAATCAATAAAAAATTAAAGATAAATAAAAAAAGAGAATAACTGAATTATTCAGTTACAATAATAAATTCGCCAACTTTTTCAACTTTAGCAAAAGGAACTAATAACAAATCGCCGTTTCTTTTAGCACCTTTTACATGAATGTTACGGTCACTTTCAACTCTAATAGCTATATCAACAATTTTACCTGTTTTTTCGTTGATGATTAATTCATCCAATACGCCAAGAATACGTGCATTATTGGTAGCTACTTGATAGTTCTTTATTTCACTCCATAACTTTTCTTCTCTTTTAGGAATTTGTCTATTTTCCATTAAATCACCTGATAAAAATTAAATTTAGTTATATAAATATTTAACTTCATTATATTTAAACATAATATTCATCGTATAATTTTTCAGCAACTTTACTATCCGGAATCGTATTAATATTCAATGCCAACTCATCTTTTGGAATAACCAATTGGTCTTCATCCTGAACTATATTAACACTTCTCAACACATTGAGACCAGAAGGAACATATCCATTGAATTCATATGAATAATCAAGTCCCAACTTTTCAAATATTTCAACAGGAACCAGTGTTGATAATGCATCTTTATCGGAATTCAGGTAATAATCCAAAACATAA
Source organism: Methanobrevibacter sp. (assembly GCF_036307625.1). Lineage (GTDB taxonomy): Archaea > Methanobacteriota > Methanobacteria > Methanobacteriales > Methanobacteriaceae > Methanocatella. The sequence continues at coordinate 2,362 of NZ_JAXJXF010000112.1, read as the reverse complement.
TCAATAGTTTGTGTTGAAATGAAAGGCAAATCAGCATTAATGAAAAGTAATACGTCGTCTTTGGATTTCTTTTCAAAATAATCAAGAATATAAGACAAATCAGTCAAATAATCTTCACCCGAAGTATTCAAAATCTTAAAATCTCCATCTGCAGAATTTAAATATTTTGTTGTTTCGGGAGTATTGGGACTCACAGCAATAAACAATTTGTCGATGAATTTAGATTGATTAATATTATCTATGACATATTTAATCAAAGGTTTATCATGTAATTTGAAAAGAGGCTTTTCGCAAGGAACTTTAAGTCTAGTTCCCCTACCTCCAGCCATCAATATTGCATAAATCATGATAAACCACATTGAATTTAAGCGAATTTACCGCCTGCCATTTTCATACGGTCTTTAAGAATACATCTTCCCCCTTGCTTACCTCCAATAGGGAACTTAGGAGTACCCATTGAATTCATACAACGAGCCATGATAGCAGAACCTAAAGCAAGACCATCTTCCACAAATACTACATTTTCAAACTTATCTTGCACTGCTTCTAAAATAAGTTCAGGTTTTCTACCAGTAATTCCTGCCCTTCCAGTAATTCCTAAAGCTGAGCCCGGAACGATGACATTTTCTTCAAATGCAACATCCAAAACCCTTTTAACAATGTTTGTACTGACATAATCCAAAGTTGAAAGTAACGTTGGAAGACCATCTGCATCATAGAATTGAGCACCCAATTCCATCAATTCAGGTAATTTATCCCCATTAACACCAACATCACAACCAATTAAAGTGGTACCTGCATTATCTGCAGCTACAGGATTAACTGGAACAGTACCGAACCTTTGAACATCCATCGGAACTTTACGAATATCAATTAATTTATGAGCTTCAAGTGCATTAGCTTCAGCCTGTTTATGGTTAGCTTTTTTCATTGCCTTTTCATCATATAAGTCTAAAGCTGCTCCATTTTTCTTATCGATTTGGCCAGACCCTCTAGCAATGGAATCACTTACAACACCTGCAAGACCTAAAAAGTTACCAACAGTGTTTGCATACGGTTCATTATCATTAACAATACGTCCTGCCAATGTTGATCCGAAATCTAAAGAAACACAAGGGTTTCTATAATCAACTTCAGTCCACTTAGCACCTAATTTAATACCTGCAGTAACAAGTTCCCCTTCCATTTCATTAGCAACTGTTTCTTTACCTTTAGGAGGAACAACACTTACAACAGCCCCATCAAACATAATATTTTCCAAAAGAGAATGTTTCTGTAATCTTTCAGGAAGTTGAGAAATACTCATTGCCGGAGACATCTTACGAGGAGGTATATCTGCTGCAAGACAACCATCAGCCAATGCTATAATGAGTTGACCAGCTTCTTCAGCAGTTGCAAAACCTGCAGTTACCCCAGTAGACCTAACAACAAAATCTAAATCTTCATCCTTATCGACTTGACATTTTTTAAGAGATTCCAAAACAGTATCTCTAATTAAATCAGTTACAGCTTCCTTGGAAAGTTCAATTCCCCACACAGTTTTACCAAAAACCTCTTCTGAAGGTTTAGGTGGCCTAATATCACGAGTCATTTTAACTGTTTTATTCAAAAGATAAGATTCACTGGTATTCAAATTAGTAGCCATTACAATAGATTTTGTAGTGGTGTTACCTAATTCAACAGAAGCAGTTACATAAAAAGTATCAGGTTTTTTAACAGCACCAGGACTTGCAGGACCTGCCCTTTGGGCCTTTAATGTGGCCAAATTGCCGTCTTTGGAATGGGCAATTATAGGCTTAGGACCTTTATTAAAAATTTTACTTAAAAAAGACATTATTCAACCTCTCCAAATATTAAAGTTAATTAATAATCTCTTTTTAAGATAATATAAATTTTATTAAAAAAATCTTTAGAAAAAATCACAAAAATAGTTAAAAAAATTAAAAAAAAAAAAGATTAGATGAAATGAATCATCTAATCGGACCCTTAGTGTTTATAATAATTTGTTAATTGGGTGTTCTTCTACAGGTTCGGTACCGATATCTTTTGCTGCTTCAGCAATCATAATATCAGCCATACCACAAGCAGGGAATGCTAATCTAGCATTTTCGATTGGTCCAAAGAGAACAAAGTCCCCACCAGCCATTTGTTGAACGTATTAGAACCAATATCACAAACAGGCCATGCTTCTTTGTGTTCTTTTTTGTATCCTCTTAACCAATCCCATGCGGATGGTACGTTGTGAATACCAGATCCTACTGGATATCCCCATTTAGCTTTTACAGCGTAGGAAGTTCTTACAGCAGGTCCTGCACCTTGACCTAATGGAGTAACTGCTACATCCATGAATGGTTTAGTGATT
>NZ_JAXJXF010000111.1:0-18612 GCF_036307625.1 Methanobrevibacter sp. | reverse complement strand
ATTTTAAATAGATATTTGATGTTTTATAAAAAATAGTAAAGTTTATATACTATGTAATTTAACATTAACATAAGTAATTATATTTTAACATAATTGCTTAAGTACTTAAATACTTTTTGTAAAAATAACTTAAGTTGTGAATTACAATGCGAACCATGATTAAATATTTAAGACAAGAGCTCAAAATGAGCCAAAAAGAACTGGGCGATAAAGTTGGAGTAACCCGGCAAACCATTAATGCACTGGAAAACGGCAGGTATAATCCATCTTTATTTTTAGCTTATGAAATTACCCAGGTTTTTAATAAAATAATGTTCAAAGGTGATCGAGAAAAATATTTCATCATGGAAGAGATATTCATCTTCGATGATGACTATTATTAGGTGATAAAATGATTTTAGACATTTATAAAGATGCGCTAGAGTATTCAGCTAAAGACTGGAAAACATTGGTATTATTAGGTGTAATCTGTTTATTCAGTTTCTTATTGCTGCCAATTTTCTTAGTTGCAGGATATAATTATAGAGTTATTAGTAATGCAGTACATGGGGTTATCAATGGAAGGGATCCATTGCCTGAGTTCAATGATTTAGTAGACATGTTTGTTAGCGGTGTTAAAGTTGTGATTGTCCAGATTGCATATCTGATTGTGCCTGTGATTTTATTCATAATCTTTGCAGCCCTTGCATCCTATTTAAATGGAATGGCTGGAATTGCAATAATGATTATCGGATGTTTAATTACATTGGTTGTTGGTGTAATTGCATATTTGATGGCTCAAATGGGATTGTGCCATATGGCATACAACGACGGTGCATTCTCAAAAGCATTTGATTTACATGAAATAAAAGGAGTCATTGATGAAGTCGGCTGGTTTGAATGCATCATAACTTATTTGGGATTGATTATCATAACAGTTGTAATTGCATTAGTCATATCTTTTATTATTGGATTGGTATTCACAGTATTTGGATTTTCAGGATTCTTGTTCAGTGCTGAGGCTGCTGGCGGAATATTCCTTTTAGGCATGTTGGTTAATTGGTTGATTTCAATAGTTGTTGTCGGACCTTACTTAGGAATATTCAATTCAAGATCCATTGGATTGTTATACACAATGCAAATCTAGAGGTATTAATGTGGCAAGTATAACAGATTGTGTCGTTGAAGGATTGAAATATCCTTTCAGCGACATCAAAAAAATTTTGGGATTTGGTGTGCTGTTTGCATTAATGAGTGCATTGTCAACATACATTGGATTTAAGTCATTGGACATTTTTAGATTGTCCGTACATGCTGTTGAAAATGCTAATACTACATTAACACACATGCCCATTTCACAGTTGCCTGCTGGAGATATGTATATTTTAGCGGGACTTATGGTCATTAGCTTTATCGTATCATTATTCATATTCGGATATCAATACGATATCGTAAAGTATTCAATAGACAAAAAAGCAGATCTTCCAGCATTCAGCGATATCCTGGGAATGCTTATTCGTGGAATAAAATATTTCATTGTAATATTGGCATATAACCTCATCCCTGCTGTCATTTTTGTATGTGGAGTGATACTGAATAATTCATCAGCATTTATATTGATGGCAGTCATTTCAGGTCTGTTATTTGTAATTGCATTTTTCTTCCTGATTATGGCATTGAACAATATGGTTGCTTATGATAGCCTTAAAAAAGCGTTTGACATTCGAGAAATAACTGGATATATTGCAAATCTTGGATGGGGCAAATACATTGGAATAATCATATTTACACTTATCGTATACATGATTATCATGGTTGCCGTAAGCTTTTTTATAGGATTCATTACCATGGCTTTTAGTATGGCAGTTTCAAATCAGGCGTTTGCCATATCCATTTTCATTGCAATAATCGAAGGATTGTTCATAGACTCCTATATGGGTCTGTTTTTCAATAGAGTATGTGGATCAGTATATAGAGAAGCAATTAAATAGTTGGAATGTCTTACACATTCTATTTTTTATTTTTTAGTTAATTTAGGGGGGTTTTTAATATGGTAGACTACGTTATCGAAACAAATCAGTTGTCAAAAATATATTCCAAAAGTAATGCAGTAAATTCTGTAAATATGCATGTTGAAAAAGGAAAAATATATGGGCTTTTGGGTAAAAATGGAGCTGGAAAAACCACAACAATGTGCATGCTTTTAAATTTAACATATCCAAGCAGCGGGGAGATACTTCTATTTGGAAAAAATCCAAAAAGATATTCAAAAGAAATTTATCCAAAAATAGGTTCAATAATTGAAACTCCTGGATTTTACGAAAATCTAACAGCATATGAAAACTTAAAAGTCATTGCAAAAATAAGGGGGGATTTCAACTCCCATAATATAAATTCAGTTCTTGAACTGGTTAATTTGGATAAGGACAAATCAAAAAAATTCAAGGATTTTTCATTAGGTATGAAGCAGCGTCTGGGAATAGCTGCAGCCATTATGCACAGTCCCGAACTGCTGATTTTGGATGAACCTATTAATGGTCTTGATCCTTTCGGAATCAAAGAGATAAGAAAATTACTTAAGAGATTATCCCATGAATTCGGAATAACAATTCTGATTTCATCTCACATTCTAAGCGAAATGGAAAATATTGCAGATGTCATAGGATTTATGGATAATGGGGTTCTTATTGATGAAGTTTCAAAAGAAGAATTATACAATAGGTTGAAGAAATTTGTTGAATTTGAAGTATCGGATATTGAACTGGCTCTAAATATATTTAAAAAATTGGAGCTTAAGGAAAATGATGATTTTGCAGTTGATGGGTCTGTGATTCGTCTGTATACTCATCTCGAGATGAGGGATAAATTCAATGAATTATTTGTAAAATCAGGAATTGGTGTTAAAAAGGTAAATCTATGTGAAGAAAATCTGGAGGAGTTTTTCACACGTTTTGTTTCAAATAATTAGGTGATTTGAATGTTGACTTTTATTGAAATAGAATTTTTAAAGCTTAAACGGTCAAAAATATTTTTGTTAAGTTTGATGGGAGCTATTCTCCCTCCATTGCTAATGTTTATAGCAGTTACTGCCTTTGATGAGGGTGGGACTTTTGAAGCCTTATTCACTAATGTGAATATGTACATGACAGCGATGTTTTCAGTTTTAATCTTTGCAATAATCATATCCTACCTTTTTGGAAGGGAATACAATGAACATACTCTAAAGACAATGTTGACAATCCCAATTTCAAGGGGAAAATTCCTAGCAAGCAAATACATGATGTTTTTAGTATGGATAGTAATTTTAACTGTGGTTACAAGCATATCAACATTAGCATTTGGTCTTATTGCGGGTCTTGACGGATTCAGCTTAAAGTTATTTATAGATAACATTGCACAGCTTCTATATGCAAATGCACTGCTGTTTTTGACATTTTCTCCATTCGTGTTTGTATCATTATTCATTACAAATATGGTTCCGGCGATGATTGGAGGTGCTGGCTTGGCGTTGGTGAACTTGATGGTTTATGGTCAAAACTGGGCACCATTTGTTCCTTGGATATCTCCATATCTGATTGCATCAGGGAAAATAGCGGAGTATGGTGCAAGCATGTCTGTCTCTTATGGTATTATTTTAGTTACTTTCGTAATTGGGATTGCAGTTTCATATATTTACTTTACAAGATGTGATGTTTCACTTTAACATTACTCATCAAATGGTCTTTCCAATGTTTTAATAGGCATTAAAGTAATAACAATTAATGGGATGTGATTATATTGAATGATTTTGAAAATCAAAAATTCTGTCAATCTTGTGCAATGCCGTTAACCGATGAACTTTTCGGAACCAATGCAGACGGCACAAAAAATGAAGACTATTGCATATACTGCTTTAAGGATGGGGAATTCACTTCAGACATGTCAATGGAAGAGATGATGAATTTCTGCATAGATAAGATGGTTGAAGTTCACCCGGAAATTGATAAGGCTGAAGCTTCAGCAATGATGAACGACGTATTCCCTAAATTGAAAAGATGGGCAAACGATTAGTTTCCCATCTGTCACTTCTTTTTTTTTTAATTTCCATTCCCTTTTGATATTACAAAAGATATATAATGTAAAAAATAGGATATATTAAAAGGGAGTTTAAAAATGAAACTGTGGAATCCAATAGCTTTTTTCATAAGTCTTATGATGAGTATAGTAATGCCGTTGATTTTTGCAACACCTAGAGGAATGCCTTTGGATATATGCTTTTTAATGTGGCCTCTTCGTTGGGTTGTTGCTTACTTTATTGTTAATTTTATTGTTAATCCTTTATCTCTTAAGTTGGCCTATAAAGTGTTTGGCTTTAAATTGGGAATGAAAACAGGTTTGTGGAACCCGTTGGCATTTTTCATAAGCCTGATTATGAGCTTTATAATGCCTTTGATATTCGGAGTTTCTAGTGGACAATTGCCTGTGGATGTGCAGTTCTATATGTGGCCTCTCAGATGGATTGTAGCTTACTTTATTGTAAACATGATTGTAAATCCGTTGGCATTCAAATTGGCCGGAAAGGTATTCGGATTCAATCCGATGAATCACTAGTTTTATTAACCGTTAAATTTAGATATAATCTTTAGGAGAAATTTGATAATATGTGTTCAATAGTGGGTTTGCAGGGCAACGTTAATGCGGAAGATATTGTAAAAATGTTAAAGGTCTCTAAAAACAGAGGGCCTGATTCATCAGGAGTTTATTTGGATAAAATTTATGAAAACATTAATCTGGATGAATTTGATTATGATGGCACCTGTCAAATAGCTTTTGGACATAATTTGCTGTCCATTTATGATTCTGATACCAGAATGTCAAAGCCTCAACCGGTTTCAAATGAGAATCTTGTTTTGGTTTTCAATGGGGAGCTTTATAATTTCAATACCCTCAAAAACTTCCTGTCAAAGGTAGGGGTGGATGCAGAAATCACATCAGATGCCGATGCTCTGCTTTATCTAATTGATTTTTATGCTGAAAAGCTTGATTTTCTCAAGGCGGTTCAATCCGCAATCAAACTGATTGACGGAGATTATGCCTTTGCAGTCTGGGACTCACAAAACCTTGCAATCGCAAGAGATCCTTTGGGTGTAAAACCATTATTCTATTCCCAAAATGATGAAATAAAAGGATTTGCATCAACAAAGCAATCCTTAAAGGAAGCGGGGTTTACTGACATTCTCACCCTGAAACCGGAACACATACTTTATAACTGGCAGGACATATCTCCGGCACAGCCGGTTTATGAAAAGGTTTTTGAAGGGGACGTTGCTAAAATAGACAAGATTTTAAGGTTGAGTGTTGTTAAAAGGATTGAAAGATTGTCTGAGATAGGTGTGATATTTTCCGGAGGTCTTGACAGCTCATATCTTGCATTGCTTTTAAAGGAAATATCTGAAAACATTCCCCTAAAAATCAAGTTGTATGCTGTGGGTGTCGAAGGTTCAAAAGATGTGGAAGCTGCAATATATGCATCAAAATTCCTAAACTTGGATTTGGAAATATTTGAAGTTACAGAAGATGCAGTGCGTGAGGCTTTGCCAAGCGTGGTCAAGGCAATCGGTGATGATAATCTGATGAAGGTTGGTGTTGGTCTTACAACTTACTTTGCAACTAAAATGGTTGCTCGTGACGGATTGAAGGTAGCTATTTCAGGCCAGGGTGCAGATGAGCTCTTTGGAGGATATAAAAGATATGTTCAAAGCTTCATTGACGGAACATTGAATTATGATTTGAGGGTGGACATGTCAAAGATGTATCATGTCAACCTTGAGCGTGATGATGCATGTTCAATGCTTAATTCTGTAGAGTTGAGATTGCCGTTTTTGGATAAGAAACTTGTTGAATTGGTTTTAAATATTCCTGACAATAAAAAAATCGTTTCAATGCATGATGATATGAGAAAGAGCATTTTAAGAAAATTGGCTTTTGAAGAGGGCCTTGATTATGAGATAGCTTACAGGCCTAAAAAGGCAGCCCAATATGGAACAGGCATTGACAAGATATTGCGCAAGAAGATTACAAAAGATACTGATATTTCAAAATATCTGGAATAATTTTTTCACTTTTTTCTAAAAAATTAATTCTTTTTTTACCATATTCCTTTTTAAAATCTTTAACTTTATTAATATCAAAAAACATAATAAATATATTATTAATTATTAGGAGTTTATATTTATGACAATCGAAAAAGATGCTGAAGATATTATAGAAAAATTCTCAAAAATCTTAGAGGATATTCCTGATTCCGATGAAACATGGTATATCACAGATAATTTAAATTTAACACGCAAAGATGAATCTCATGAAAAAAATCCTGAAAAAATATTGAGAAATGCAAGGATTGATAAAGAAGGAAATCTTGTAGTGAAAAGAGCAGATTGGACTAATTAAGAGTGATTTTTATGAGAATAAATTTAGTTCTAGAGCTTTTAGATGTTCCTGGACAGTTAATTAAAATATTGGAACCAATTAGTATGCTTGGTGCTAATTTAATAACTATTATTCATAAAAGGGACTATAAAAGTGAGAATGGTAAAGTTCCGGTTCAGTTAACATTGGAAGGTGAACAGGAAAGCCTTAAAAAGGTAGTAAATAGATTTGAAGAGTTAGGATTTACCATTATTGAAATGGATGGGGTTATTAAAAAGGAAAAAATCACCACCATTCTCTTTGGCCACATTGTTGATCAGGATTTAAGGGATACAATGGATAGAATCAACGAACTTGAAAGTGTTGACATAGTAGGATTTGACATTAAGCTGGATGGGGAAGAAAAATCCACAGCACTGATTAACATAGAAGCTGATGTAGGTAACAAACAGTTAATATTTGATAAAATTGATGAAATTGCCGAAGAAAAAAATTTACTAGTGATTAATGAAGTTTAAGTGATTATTATGGATGAATGTAAAGTCATTATTATGGGATTTGGTTCAGTAGGCCAAGGTGTTGCCAATGCACTTTCCATGAAAAAAGATTTAATTAAAGATAAAACAGGAGTCAGTGTAAAAGTTGTTGCTGCAGCTGACTCATCTTCATCTGCAATTTCACAAGATGGATTGGATGAAGAGTTACTTGTTAAAACTAAAAAAGAAGAAGGAAAATTATCTGCATATCCTGAGTTCGGGTCTGAAAAGTGTGGTGTGGATGTTTTAGATGCTGTTGAATATGATTGTCTTATTGAAGCAACTCCTACAAATATTGTTGATGCAGAACCTGCACTTTCATTAACTTTCAAAGCCTTCGAACAGGGAAAAGATGTAGTGACTTCAAATAAGGGACATTTAGCTCTTAAATTCAGAGAAGTCGTTGAAGCCGCTGAAAAAGCAGGCGTTGAATTTATGTATGAAGCAAGCGTCGGCGGGTCCATGCCTATCATTAATTTCGCAAAAGACACACTTGCATCCTGCAGTATTGAATCAGTTAAGGGTATTCTAAATGGTACCACAAATTATATCTTATCAAGAATGACTTCTGAAGGTTCAGATTATGAAGTCATATTGAAGGAATCACAGGAATTGGGTATTGCAGAAACCGATCCTACACAGGATGTGGAAGGTATTGATGCTGCCTGTAAAACAGTAATTCTTGCAAATTCTCTTTTGGGAATTGATGCAACATACAGTGATGTTAAAGTTGTAGGAATTTCAAATATCAATTCACAGGCTATCGAGCTTGCTAAAAAGGATGATTATCTAATCAAGTTAATAGCTGAAGTGTCTCACGACAACTTACAGGTATCTCCTCGTTTAGTTAAAAGGGGAAGTTCTTACGATGTAAGTGGAACTTTAAACATGGCTACAATCAAAACAGATTTGGCTGATGAAGTGTCTGTAATTGGACTTGGAGCAGGTTCACTCGAAACTGCTTCTGCGATGTTGACTGATTTAATTAGTATTTTGAAAAATAAAAACTAATTAAATATTTTTTACTTTTTTTTGATGATAATATGAAATATGTAATTTTTATCCCTGACGGGTCAAGCGATTATCCTGTAGATGAATTAGATGGAAAAACTCCTTTGATGGTGGCCAATACTCCTAATATAGATAAATTAGCTAAAAAAGGGTTTGGCGGTTTTACAAATAATGTTCCCGAGCAGTATACTCCTGGGTCTGACGTTGCCAATATGAGTATTTTCGGATTTAATCCTGCCGATTATTATACTGGCCGTGGACCGTTGGAAGCTGGCAGTGAAGGTATTCCAACAAAACCTGAAGATGTGATATTCAGATGCAATACCATATACAGCGAAAGTGACTCCATGGATGATTTCAATGCGGGCCACATCACCACTGAGGAAGCGGATGTATTGATGAAAGGTTTAAACGATTATTTCACTGAAAAATATCCTGATTTTAAAGGTAAGTTCTACACTGGCGTAAGCTACAGGCATTTATTTATATATTCCTGTGACAGCGTCGATGATGCTGAAATTTTATCCGGCATTAAAACAATGCCTCCTCATGATATTTCCGGTGAAAAATTGGCTGATAATCTGTTTGGCGATTGTGAACTTGCTCAGGAAATCCAAAGCATAATGTTTGAAGCAAGGCAATACCTTGAAAACCATGAGATTAACCAGAAAAGGGAAATCCCTGCAAATATGGTATGGTTATGGGGACAGGGCGTAACTCCAAGCCTGCCTAATTTCGAACAGACTTATGGAATTACCGCTTCAGTAATCACAGGTGTGGACTTGCTCAAAGGTATCGGAAACTTTGCAGGCATGAATATTATTGACGTTCCTGGAGCTACTGGATACTTCGATACTGATTATGAAGCTAAGGGAAAATATGGTATTGAAGCTTTAAAGGAAACAGATTTATTGTTGATTCACATTGAAGCTCCTGATGAAGCGGGACATGCTCAAAATACTGCTGAAAAAGTCAAGGCAATTGAAAGAATCGATGAATTTATTGTCGGACCGATTATTGAAAGTTTGGAAGGCCAGCCTTACAGGGGAGCAATTTTGCCCGACCATCCAACCCCAATCAGTGTTGGAACTCACACTCGAGATAACGTCCCTATAGTAATCTTTGATTCACAGCGTGACGGAGATGAATGCGAATCATTTGATGAAGAGGGCGTTAAAAAAGGTTCACTTGAATTTAGGGAAGGTCATTTCCTTGTTCAAAGATTGATTGATGGAGACTATTAAATGAAAGTTATTTTAGTAAACGGAAGCCCGAATAAAAACGGCTGTACATATACTGCACTTACATATGTTGAAGAAACTTTAAACGAAGCAGGAATTGAAACTGAAATATTTTGGATTGGTACAAAACCTATTATTGGATGTATCGCATGCATGAAATGTGCTGACAAAGGCAAATGTACCTTTGATAATGATGTTGTAAATGAATTCACCAAAAAGGCAGAAGAGGCCGACGGATTCATATTCGGATCACCTGTATATTATGCGGGAGCAACCGGAGCAATAACCTCCTTTTTGGACAGAGCATTCTTCTCAAATTCACAGGGTACTGGCCTTGAAGCGTTCAAACACAAGCCTGCTTCTGTAATATGTTCTGCAAGAAGGGGTGGAACAACCGCAACCTATGATCAGCTGAATAAGTATTTGGGAATTTCACAAATGCCTATTATTTCCTCATTCTATTGGAATATGGTTCATGGAAACACTCCCGAAGAGGTTAAACAGGACTTGGAAGGTCTTGCTACTATGAGACAGCTCGGAAGAAACATGGCATTTTTCTTAAAGTGTATTGAAGCGGGTAAAAAAGAAGGTTTGACTCCAGAAGAAGAACCAAAAGTCGCTTTTAATTTCATACGATAAGTTATGAATGTATTTAAAACTCCTGAAGGATATTTATATTCTAATAAGGCATTGTTCTACCTGTTTATTCCACTTTTGGTAGAATATGCTTTGGAATTTTTTGTAGGTCTGGCAGATTCTATAATGGTGGCTTCATTGGGTGAATCAGCAATTTCAGGAGTTTCTTTAGTTGATTTTTTAATGCAACTACTTATTTTTTCTTTTTCAGCCTTGGCAACGGGTGGTGCTGTTGTTGCAGGACAATATCTTGGTGACAAGCAATATAAAAAAGCTCAAAATGCATCCACTCAGCTTGTCTGGTTTTCAACTATTTTATCATTTGCATTAATGATTCTTGTTGTTATTTTAAGGCAGATTTTAATTGGAATGCTTTTCGGTCAAATCGAAGCGGATGTGTGGCATAATGCTGAAGTCTATCTGTATATTGTTGCCCTGTCAATTCCATTTATTGCATTGTATAATGCAGGTGCAGCAATTTTTAGAACAACCAATGATGCATTGCTTCCTATGAAAATAATGTTGGTTTGTGATGTATTAAACGTTGCCGGAAATGCATTCTGTATTTATTATTTGGGTTGGGATGTCCGTGGCGTAGCTATTCCAACAGTTATTTCAAGAATGTTGGCTGCAGTTGCAATAATATACTTTGTTGTCGATGAAAAGTATGAATTGCACATCAAAAGGACTTTAAGGCATAAATTTGATGCAGTTATCCTTAAGAAAGTTTTAATGGTTGGAATTCCTTATGGAATAGAGAACGGCCTGTTTCAATTTGGCCGTGTACTGGTTTTAAGTCTGGTTTCAACATTCGGAACAATGGCAATAGCTGCAAATTCTGTCGGATATTCTATTGGAATATTTTCAGTTTTGCCAGGTTTTGCAATTAATTTGGGCCTTACTGCCATAATATCCAATTGTGTTGGGGCAAACGATTACGACCAGGCAAGATATTATAACAGAAAATGCTTGATAATTGTTTTTGTTTCACATATTCTAATTAATCTGGTAATTTTTGCGATATTGCCTTTGGTTTTAAACATTTACAATTTATCCTCTCAAACCGCTCAAATGACAACAGAAATGGTGGTTTGGCATGGAATTTTTGCAATAATCATTTGGCCGTTATCATTTACACTGCCTGCAACATTCAGAGGCGCTGGCGATTCAAAATCAGTAATGTATATCAGTCTGGCAGTAATGTTCACTTGCAGAATAGCTCTTTCATATGTTATAGCTGGATGGATGGGAATTGGAGTGTTCGGAACATGGATTGCAATGTTTATAGATTGGTATGTGCGTGCCGGAATTTACGTTTACCGATACTTTTCAAACAAATGGACAAACTACAGGGTGGTTTGATGGTGGAAATAATTTACAAGGAAATTCATGAATTCAAAAGGAAAGATTTAAAGGATTTGTTTTTGTCTGTTGAATGGTCTTCAGGTCATTTTCCGGAAAAACTTCAAATAGCAATGAAAAACTTTGAAACGGTAATTTCCGCATGGGACGGAGAGAAACTGGTTGGAATGATATGTGCAATGGATGACGGAATCATGACTGCATATGTTCATTACTTGCTGGTCAATCCCGAATATCAGGATATGGGAATAGGAAAACATTTAGTGGATGAAGTAAAAGATATCTACAATGATTATTTGAGAATAGTCGTTATTGGCTATGATGAAGAAATTGGCTTTTATGAAAGTTGCGGCTTTGAAAAGGCGGATGACGCCAGCCCGCTTTTCATCACGGATTTATGGACATAAGGTGTAATGATGATTGAAAATGAAGATATATTCAATAAGATAACAGGTATGGTAAATTTAAACGATGCACATTTTAAAGTGATTCTGGATAATCAGAATCTGATTTTGAAAAATCAGGAAGTTCTATTTAAGGAATTCAAAAAAATCAACGAAAGATTAGATAAACTAGAAGAGTAGATGTTATATGGTTCTGTTTAGAGGAGATGTCAAGTGCAAAAGCTTGCAGAGAAGAACATCAATCAGCGTTATATTGCCTTGCGACAATATTCATTTTTTGCAGGATAGCGAAGAAATAGTGCCTCAGCCCTATAAAACATTGTATCTGCTTCATGGATTGTATGGCAGTGATGACATATTCCTTGCAAACACTTCCATTCAGAAATTTGCAGAGGATAACGGAATAGCCATTGTCATTCCATGCGGAGAGAATAGCTTTTACGTTGATGATGAAAAGTCACATAGGTTCTATGGAGAATATGTCGGCAGGGAATTGTTGGACATCACACGAAACATCTTTCCGTTGTCTGATAAAAGGGAAGACACTTTCATTGCAGGTTTTTCCATGGGAGGCTATGGAGCTATCCGCAACGGGGTTAAATATTCCCAAAACTTTTCAAAAATAGGTATGATTTCTGCAGCACTGATTACAGATGATATTGTCAATTATTCCGAAGATTCAAATGTGCTTCGCTCAAGGTCATTTTATGAATCAATTTTTGGCAATTTGGATGAATTAATAGGTTCGGATATGGATCCCAAATCATTAATTGAAAACTGCAGCAGCATTCCGGATATTTTCATGGCTTGCGGCGTTGATGATTTTTTATATTCTAAAAATGTTGATTTTTATGAGTTTTTAAAGTCAAGAGATATCAATGCTGATTTTGTTGAGGCTCCCGGAGAGCATACCTGGGAATTTTGTGAAGAATACATTAAGGAGTTTATTAAAACATTAATAAGGTGATGATACTATGGTTAAATTATGTCCTAAATGTGGTGCTTCATTGTCTGATGTAATTGGAGGTTATCTGTGTCCGGAATGTGGTGGCGGAATGTTTGATGATGATGAGGTTATAATTCCCCGTTGTCCATCATGCGGTGATGAGCTGGGGGATTTGATGGATTCATATTACTGTTACAACTGTTCTCAATCAGTTAGTAAAGACCGTGCAGAGCTTGGCGGAAATTCCAGCTTTGATAATTATGATTTCAATGAGCCTGATTATGATTCAATGGTGAATAATGGCGATGAAATTTGTCTTAATTGTACTTTTTGGAGTGTAAGTCCCTATGGCGCATCTTACGGGATGGTTTGCAGAAAGGGACAGTTCAGTGATGGACCTGGAGATTCATGCGGATATTTTACACCTGAAAGTCACTTCGTCAGTTACGGAAATGATGGGCAATATCAGTTTGATGAAACCGGAAGGGCCATTTCAAATAAATTGTATCACTGGAAAAATAATCGATGATATCAATATTGACTTAAATTTTTATATTATTAATTACTAAAATTATAATTGATTAATTAATTAAGGAGAGGATTTTTCTGACAAAGTATATTATTATAACTGGTGGGGTAGTTAGTTCCATAGGTAAGGGCATTACCTCAGCATCTATGGGTAGGATTTTAAGATCTTACGGTTTAAAAGTTTCAGCAATTAAAATAGACCCTTATTTAAACTGGGATTCTGGAACACTCAATCCATATCAACATGGGGAAGTATTCGTAACTCATGATGGAATGGAAACAGACCTTGACCTTGGTCACTACGAAAGATTTTTGGATGTTGAACTTGATGGAATGGCTAATATTACTACTGGTAAAGTCTATGAATCTGTCATTGCAAAAGAAAGAGAAGGAGGATACTTGGGCGAATGTGTTCAGGTTATTCCACATATCACTAATCGTATAAAAGAAATGATTAGACTTAACTCTGAAAGTGCAGATTATGATGTGGTTTTAGTCGAATTGGGTGGTACTGTCGGAGATATTGAAAGCCAACCTTTCCTTGAAGCTTTAAGACAACTCAGAAATGAGGAAGGACGTGAAAACGTCATGTTTGTCCATGTTACATTTATCCCTTACCTAAATGCAGCTGGAGAATTCAAAACCAAACCGACTCAACATTCCACAAAAGAATTGAGAAGTGTCGGAATAAATCCTGATGTTATTGTATGCCGATCCCAGGAGCACATTGATGATGCATTGCTTGGAAAAGTAGCTCATTTCTGTGATGTGGACGTCAATGCGGTAGTGAACACTCCTGATGCAGGTACAATCTATGAAGTGCCTTTGGTTTTGGAAGATAAAAACATCGGTGAGTTCATCGTAAATAGAATTGGTTTGGATGTTGAACCTGATTCATCAAAATTGGATGAATGGAAAAAGATTGTTGAATCTATTAAAACCGCAGAACCTGAAGTTACCATAGGTATTGTTGGAAAATATGTGGAATTGGAGGATTCCTACATCAGTATCCGTGAATCATTACTTCATGCAGCCGCAAGCGTCGGAGTAAAGGCCAATATCGAATATTTGAGTTCTGATGTTGAAAGATTGGATGAAAAAATCCTTAAGGGATTTGACGGTATCCTAATTCCTGGAGGATTTGGAGAACGTGGTTTTGAAGGCAAATTGGATGCAATAGATTATGCGATTGAAAACGATGTTCCTTTATTTGGAATATGTCTTGGAATGCAGTCCATGGTTACTCAATTTGCAAGAAGAAACGGTTATCCTAATGCAAATAGTTCCGAATTCGATGACAATTTGGAATTCCCTGTAATTGACATGATGGAGGAACAAAAGAAAATCAAAAACATGGGCGGAACAATGCGTTTAGGTTCATATGACTGTAAAATTGTTGAAGGAACCAAAACCTATGAGGCATATGGTGAAATTGATATTGAAGAACGTCACAGACACAGATATGAATTCAACAATGATTTCAGACAAGATTTACAGGATAAAGGCTTAATCATATCTGGTACAAGTCCTGATGACTTTTTAGTTGAAATTGTTGAACTTCCAAATCATCCGTGGGCTATAGGTTGTCAATTCCATCCGGAATTTAAGTCAAGACCTAACAGGCCTCATCCATTATTTAAATCATTTTTAGAAGCTATTTTTGAGTTTTCTAAAAATTAGATTTTTTCTTTTTTTATAGAATTTTACATTTTAAAATCATTTTAACGAGATTATTTTCTATCTAATTAATATTATATTAGGTATTATAATATAATCATGAATTTTAGTCTCGTATTTTTGTTTCAAATATTAATCACTGTATTATTTTGCATTATAAGCGTAATTTTTGATGTTAGGGAGGGAATTGTTCCCAATTGGTTAACATTATGTCTTCTGATTTTTGGTGTGATATCGAATTTAATTTTGTCAATATTTTCATCTAACATTAAATACATTTTAGCTTCAATAATTTCCGCAGTTATAACCTATGCTATCACATATATGATATGGCAATTGAATATTTGGGGTGGTGGTGATGTAAAATTATTCACTGGCATCGCTTCAGTTATACCATTTGGTCTTAATGTTGATTTTTTACATATTTTTCCGAAGTTGTCAGTGTATCCCTTTTCATTCAGTGTTGTCTTGAACAGTATTTTGGTGTCATTTCCTTTTTTGATGATTTTTCTAATTTATTTGATTGTCAAAAATAATGTTTTTAAGGACAATAAGGATTTCCTCTTCAACATGTTTAATTTCAGCAGCATAAACTATATAGTCGAATCAACATTCAATAAGATGGTCCCCGTCAGTGACATAAAGGAAGGGGCAATTGTAAATGAGTATTACTTTAACAATGAATACGTATGTGATTTGATTAATGAGGATGAGGGCAATCTGAAGATTTATAAAAATGATGGAAAGGATTCATATTTCCATTATTATTTTAAATCACAAAGTGCAGGTGGCATCACCGAAAGGGAAATGTATCTGTTAAAGATAATGAGTGCCCAGGGCTTTATTTCAGATGAAATTTCCGTTAAAATTTCATTTCCATTCACTCCCTCAATCCTTTTGGGATTGCTGATTGCAGTTGTTTACGGGGATATAATAATGTTGGTTACAAAAAATATTTTTTTGGTGGTTTGAGTGGTTAAAGATAATTCCGGCCAGGTTTCCCTGGAATATATTTTGATTTTTGTAGTTTCGTTGATTATTCTGATTGTTTTTACTATGCCTTTGGTAAATCAAAGCATCAGTGCCTCAATGGATATTTCGGATTCTTTGAAAATCAAGTCGGACATGTCCAAAATCGCCGTAGCTATTAAAACGGTTTACGGTGAAGGTCAGGGATCAAGACAAATCGTAAACATCTATTCCTCCCATCCGTTTGAAGTCAATGTTGAAAGCGATTATTTATATTGCGATATTCATCTTAAGGACCGCTCAAATAAGCATATCGAGGTTCCATCAAAATCGAATTTGGAATCTACAGCAATCAGTCTTAAAAAAGGTTCAAATGTAGTCACTGTTGAATGGCCTGTTGGTGGTGAAAATATGTTAATATCAACTTGAGATTAAATATTTTTTACAAAAGTTATTTATAATATCCTTTTTTAAATATTATGTATAATAGTTAAGTAGCGTGTGAATTATGGATATTATAACTACAATTATTTATATCATATTATTTATTATCATGATGGTATTTGTCTTTTCAATTGGTATGATTAGGAAATATATGCCAAGAAAGGAAGCCCTTTTGGTTATTCTTGTAGCTTTTTTAATCGGATCAATAGGAGGTGCATTTTTCTTAGAGCCTATCTATAAGGAAGTGCCTTCGGTTTTGCACACTGTTGAAAAGAGCATGCCTAATAATGAAGAGACTTTATACTTGGATTTATCTTCTTCTAATGATTTAAATGAATTGGAAAATGCCTTGTCCAATACCAAAGGTTTCAAATCATATTCTGTGAACAGCATCTCGATAACCCTGTGGAGTTTCAACGATGCAGAACAGTCTTATTTCAAAGAGATAGTTGGCAATATCGATGACAATTATAAGAATTATACTGTAGATCCTTCAGGAGTCATAACTATTGAACTTCCAGATAATTATTCTGCTTCAAAGGCTTTGAAATCTTTTTCAGATTGGTATAAATTAGTGTACGGTGATTCATTATCCTATGCTCAAGTACATTCAAAATTGGTCATTGACGCTTCTCATTTGGATGACTTTAAAAAAGTTTTGCTTGATAGAGGTATTGTTGCAAGTAAGATGGAAGGGCCAGTTCAAGACAGTTTAGATTCTACAAATGCATCTATGGTTTCAGACACTAATTTCGTATTGATTACTGGTGGAATTGGAGTTGTGGTTGCCATAATGGGAATATACTTTGATTCAGTGGTTGTTTATTATAGAAGACTTAGAAAATTCATGAAAACTAAACGCAAACGGTAATTCTATGAATGCTGCAATTTTATTTTCAGGTGGAAAGGATAGTACAATGGCATTGTATTATGCTTTAAAAGAGAAGGAAGATGTCAAATATCTTCTTTCCATGAAATCCATCAATGATGAATCATACATGTTTCATGTTCCGAATATTCATGTAACTGATTTGCTTGCAGAGGCGCTTGATATTCCGATAATTTCTGCAGTGACTGAAGGCGTTAAGGAAGAGGAACTTGGAGATTTGAAAAGGGAATTTGAAAATCTTAAAAGTTTGGGCGTAGAGGTCATATATACAGGAGCACTTTATTCGGTTTATCAGAAATCTAGAATTGAAAAATTAGGTGAAGAGGTTGGACTTGAAATAATTTCACCTTACTGGCATGTTGATGAATTGGAGTATATGCGGGAAATTGTTTCACTTGGTTTTAAGGTTATTATTTCCGGTGTTGCCGCATGGGGCTTGGATGAGTCCTGGTTAGGCCGTGTCATTGATGATGAGGCTATTGATGAACTGGTTGGATTAAGTGAAAAGTATTATGTTAATATTGCTTTTGAAGGTGGAGAGGCTGAAACATTAGCTATAGATGGACCTATTTTCAAAAAACGATTAAAAATATTAAAAGATAGAAAAGAATGGCATCTCGACAGTGGCGTTTATATTATAGAGGATGCAATTCTTGAAGATAAGTAATTAAAGATTGATTTCATCTAAAAACTCATTTATTTTTTCCTGATAGCTTTCCAAATCGCTTTCATTGATAATGATTTTATCTGAAAGTGCGATTACATTGCCGATACCGAAGTCCAATTCCATTTGATCTCTTTTCAAAAATCCACTGTAATCTTTGGAATCGTCTTCTCTCATTCTATTCTGCAGTCTCTTAAAACGCAGGGTAGGATTTGCAAAAATTGAAAGGATTATGAAATTATCGAAGTTTTCTTTGAACATTTCTACTTCATGATGGCTTCTGATGCCTTCGACAATGATTGCGTTTTCATTTCCTTGTTCTTGAAGTTGCTTGATTTTTTTAATTGTTAATTCTGAAACTATGTATTCGCCATGTTCTTTTCTCAAGTTGGTTGCAGTTTCTTTAGTGCTTTCCCCTCTTTTTTTAGCTTCCTCTCTAATTATGTCTCCCATACTAACAATGATGGCTCCTCTTTCGCTTGCCATTTCAGAAACTAAACTTTTTCCAGACCCAGGTAATCCTGAAATTCCCATAACTTGCATTTATATTCACTCTTTTAATTTTATTTGCTGTAATGATTCTTCAAGGTTTTCTTCATTATCAAATTCATTGACCATTTCAATTAAGAACTTTTTATCTTGGGTTTTCAAGTCTTCAGCAATCTTTGTCATGTATGGTATTGCTCTTACAATATTGTCCATGATGGATATGTCTGACATTTTTGATGTTCTTGAAAGCGGATTCAAGTCAATTGTGATTGTATTTTTACCTGATTTTTTCAATATTTCTGCCCTGTCGCCATCTTCAAGAGGCACGAGAACAGTATCGGCGGAATATATTCCGGTTTTGCTTGCTGAAGCCCTATTGTTTTTAATGCCATCAATATATTCGATATCATCATCAAGATGGCCTAGGAT
>NZ_JAXJXF010000110.1:0-1955 GCF_036307625.1 Methanobrevibacter sp. | reverse complement strand
GTATTCTATTCTCTTATTTTGCTTATGCTTATAGCCGTTAATATCTACAAGCACTTTTAAATGAGTTTTGGTATATTGATTTACCACTTGGTTAGTTAGGATTTGGATAGCTTGAAGTGTTTTTCCCTCGCGACCAATAATCATTCCATTATTGTTGCTATCTATGTTAAATGTGACAGATTGTTTAGTCGAAATGACTTCAATACTTCCCTCTAAACATAAATCATGAAGTAGTTGAAGAAGATATTTTTTTCCTTCTTCTATTGGGTCAAGATTTAATGTCACTTCTGCTTTAACATAAGCACCAAGTCCAAAAATTCCTTTTTTGTGCTCCAATACTTCGATCGTCAAATGTTGTTGGTCGTGATGAAAATGATTCTGTGCTGCCACAATGATATCATCCATAACTTTTCCTTCGAATATTTTGGATTTCATCTTAATCACTTCTTTCTTTGAAATATCTCCGACCAACGTTTAAGCTCATACTATGCTGTTCTATCCTATTTCATTTAACAGATGGTCGATACGCCTAATACAATTGTACTTTTTTATTTTGGAATAATATTCATTTTTTTATATAATTGCTCTAGATTTTCTTTAAATGTTACATAATCTAAATCCTTAACCCCTTTACGAGCAATCACAAAGTAATCATAGTTAGGATTCATTTCATGTTTATGCTCAGTTGTAACATTTCGGATATATCGTTTAACTTTATTACGTTCGACAGCTTTTCCGATTTTTTTTCCAACTGAGATAGCAATTCTAAAGTTGTCATTATCATTTTTTGCGTACTTATACACAATAAAATATGGATTCGCTCTTGAGCGCCCTTTTTTCATGACTTGTTCAATTTCTTGACTTTTTTTAATTCGATAACATTTTTGCATGTTCTCACCCGCTATATTTTTTTAGCTAGTAAAAAGACCACTTTAAAGAGTGGTCTTATGCACATAACACTTTTCTACCTTTTTTACGACGACGAGCTAAAACATTGCGTCCTCCTGGTGTTGCCATACGAGCGCGGAAACCATGAGTTTTTGCACGTTTACGTTTGTTTGGTTGCCAAGTACGTTTCATCTATAACACCTCCTAAGAGTTTTATACCATAGCATAGTTCAATATTATAGTGAATCCTTACGATAAAGTCAATGGTTACTTTTTGGATATATGTGTATGAAAAACTATCCACTGTGGATATGTGAATATAAATTAGTTATCCACGCTCGAAAGTTTTTATTCCACAATATTATTCACAATTCGACAAGATGTTTATATCCTAATCTGTGGATATTGGGGATAATTCTTAGAAACATTGATATTATCATCAATGTTGGTGTTAGTTATCCACTTTTGAATGTCGAAAAGTGTTATACTTTGTTAGACTATCCCATATATCCACAATCCTGTTTACAACTTTTTGTTGATTTTTTAAACATTGTGGACTTTTTTAATATTTGGTTATGCTATAATGTTGATAGAAGAGACTTTAGGATGAGGTGTATGCGGTGGAAAAATATCAACGAATATGGGATGATGCTATTGATCGATTAAAATCGAATATTTCTCAACAATCTTTTGATATGTTCTTTAGCACTCCCAAGAAAGTGTATAAAGTTAAAAATAATAAACTCTATGTCATTGTTCAAAATAATCATGAGCAATTTATGTTAGATAAATTTTATTTAAAAGAAGTCGTAGAAATGATTGCTGAAGTATCAGGATTCAATTACGATGTTAAATTTATTACAAATGATTATGTTAAAAATGACCAACAAGCTTTTGATTTAACTAAACCTGATCCAAATCTTCCAAAATATTATCGAGGAAATTTAAACACGACATATACATTTGATCGCTTTGTTGCGGGGAAAAGCAATCGTTTAGCGTATATGATTGCTCTACAAGTTGCAGAGCGACCAGGAGAGGTTGCTAATCCACTTTATATTTTTGGT
>NZ_JAXJXF010000109.1:0-10209 GCF_036307625.1 Methanobrevibacter sp. | reverse complement strand
ATTGTATACTGATAATATTTGTAAAAATTATAATAAATTTTCATTATATAATTTAAAATTAAACATATTATTTTATAAAATATATCCTTTAACAATTTGAAGTACTTCATTTAGATCTAGTTAAAATTATTACTTCAAATGAATGAAGTGATAAATTTGGTTGTCAACTGATGAAATTGGGTTGCTTCTTTACTTATGAAACAAATTTGACTAAAATGGTAGATAATTACTCTACTTTTCATCCCTATCTGTTCGTATCATATCGAACAAATTTCACTAAAAGTAGTAGATAATTTGAAGTGTGTTATGCCAACTCCAACATTAAGTTGACTAAAAGGAATCATTAATTGAAAAATAATAAAGACAATCCGTAGGGTATTGTCATGGCCTGCGGTGCACGGGTATTGGCTCGAAAATATTAACATTTCACTCCAGTAAAAGCATGTTAATTAATCGAGAATCCCCTACTTCTTAAAAGTTGGCGGAAGTTCAATTTTAAAATTACCATTCACGATTACCAAACCAAGATGTAAAATTCATATATGATTAAAAACATATAAAAACACATCAACAGTATGGCATTTGTTCAAAATGTCATTTTTAGCCATAAGCATGGAATTTAAATAATATTATGAAGATTATGGCAAAGGAAAAACTCTACATTTGTACATAGATTGAATTCATCCCATTAACTGAACAAGGAATTCTGCAATGAATTTAAAGATGAATACAATAATGTTTTTTATGATAAATGGAAGATAAAAAGATGGGAGATATACAACTAGATTTATTATTTTTCATTAATAATCGATTACAAAATCCTTTTTTGGATATGGTGGTGCCTGTCATATATTCAATCACTGATGTAAGAGTGATATTTGCCTTGATTATCTTGGTTTTAATAGGATCCAGAATATTTAAAAATAATAAAATAACTAAAATTGCATTGTATTGTCTTGCAGCATACTGCCTTTCAATTGTTTTGATAATGATATCAAAAACTTTTTATCCAAGTCCAAGACCTTTTATAGCATATGAAGCCATAAGATTGGTTGTTCATGATAACGGTTTTTATTCTTTCCCATCAGGCCATTTTGGCATTTCAACTACAGTGCTTACAGTTATCATATTGGTCGCAGATAAACATAAACGTGAATTGATTGTCCTATCACTCATATATTTGCTAATTTTATCATTTGTAGTCATTTATGGCGGCGTTCACTATCCAATAGATGTGATTGGTGGAGGGATAATCGGCATAATTTCTGCAGAAATTGTTGTGCATATTCTTGAAAATTATTTAGGGACAAAATTGTTATTCAAACCCTAATTCTTTGTGTTTTGAGTGAAAATAACTTATTAAATAATTGTTAAATGATTATTCATCATCAAAACATTAATTTTATTAACATGTGATGAATTTAAATTAGTGTTTGTTGGCAATCAATGAAACTAGTTCATTGACTTCTTTTTACAACATCATTCTCATTAACTTCCCCAATCAGCAAGGGTGAATCCGGATTGTGCAATTTCTGGTTCTTTTTGACCGGCTTCATGTTGCTGTTGGAGTAACAGTATAGAAATTATCTACTACTTTTTTGATTTTTGTTTGATATAATGCAAACAAATAATGGTAAAAAATAGATGAATTATCTACTACTTTTTAGTGAATATTGTTGATAAATAAAATTAAAATAGTTTTCATTTAAATGAAACTTATCTAAAACATGATAATGAATTTCAAATAATATAATCACTGTTAATTATCCACAATATCCTTTTTATTTTTTATAAACAGTATTGTTATTATTAACAAGACCACAGTTATTATTATCATCATTAATGAAGTCATACTAAATGAATTAACGGAAAGTTGATTATGAGTGATATTTCCATTTGCCAATATCTGCATTATCACAACTGTAACTGATGATCCTATAGCTCCTACGACCTGCCTTGTGGTGTTGTTGACTGCAGTTGCATCCTCAACATCCCCTGCAACAACACTCATTGCCCAAGTAATTGCAGGAGACAGACCGAGTCCGCAGCCGATTCCCCTGATTAACTGGGTAGCCAACAGATATTCAAATGTGGAATTCATGTTATAAGTCATCATGCAAGCAAACCCTATAATATTCATAATTGATGATGCTATTAAAACTGGCTTTATTCCAATCTTATCTGCCATTATAGGGCTTATGAAATTGAACACAATCATGATTATTGCTGCAGGGAACAATATGAGTCCGGATTCAGTTGGAGAGTAATATGCAACATTTTGTACAAACAATGGTACCATTACATTGATTCCACACATCATAAAGTATAGTAATGCTGCAAAAACAGTCCCATATACAAAATACTTATTTTTCAGTACTATTAAGTTAACAAGCGGATTTTCAATTTTGTTTTGACGTTTAATAAATATTATTAATGTCAATATTCCAATGATTATTGGTAAAATCACATGAATAAAGCTGAATCCAAACTCTGCAATATTTGAAAATCCTATCATCAACCCTACACAAAATATTATTGACAATATCAATGATGGGAAATCCAAAGGATAATTTTGGGTTTCAAGTTCAAAGTTTGCAAGGAGTATTGATAAAACCAGAATTACTACAGTTATTATCGCTAAAAATTCAAAAATAACTCTCCAATTAAATAAGTCAATTATAATTCCACCGATTGTAGGTCCCATTGCAGGGACAATTCCAACAAGAAATCCCATTAATCCCATGAAAAATCCCCATTTTTCTTCAGGCATTATTCTAAAGATCAATATTTGACCGATTGGCATTAAAATACCAGTTCCCATAGCCTCCAGGATTCTTCCAACAATTAACATTTCAAAGTTTATTGATAAAAAACAAAGCAGAGATCCAATGATAAATAAAATGAGTGATGTTATCAGTATTGTTTTAATTTTAAATCTTTTTGTAATATATGCTGTTGGAGGAATCATTACTCCAATCACCAGCAGGAATACTGAGTATGTCCATTGCGCAGTTGCTGAAGATACTGCAAAATCATCCATATAATAAGGCAAACTTGTTGTTACAATACTTTGTGAGATTAATGTAACTGAAGAAGCAATAATAATTATAATCAAGGTTATTAATCCACTTTTATTTTCAAATTCCATGATAATTGTTCCATAATTTGTTGTCAATTAATAATTTATACATTTTACATTAAATAGTTTAACAATTAGTACTGTTATTGAATTACTGTGAGAAAAAAAGATAATTTTATAAAACAAAATGATTATTTAAAAAATAACTGCTATCCATTATACATATCAGCACCAGTTGCATTTAAATCATGGAATGCATTTCGTTTTAAAATCCCAAAAGTATTTTGATTCCAATCAGTATCAGGATTACTCCACCCATTATCTGGAACTTATCACCCAGCCAGTCGCCCAATTTCCTTCCTATGTATATGCCGCATACGCTGAATGCAAATGCAACCACACCTATTATGGCAGATGAAAGAAGAATAGGATAATCCATTAGGGCAAAGGTAATTCCTACAGCAAATGCATCGATACTTGTAGCTACTGCAAGCAATGTGACTTCCTTGAATGAAAAGTTGTCGGTTATTTCCTCATCATCTCCGGAGAGGCTTTCCCGAATCATGTTGAGCCCTATTGCAACAAGCAGCACGAATGCTATCGCTGATGCAAATGACTGTATTAAATCAGATATTGTGCTGACGCAGTAATAACCAAATATTGGCATGATGAACTGAAATCCGCCAAAAAAGAGTCCATAGTATATTTTTTCAACTGTTCTTAGTTTTTTTTGCGTGAACCCTTTGGTCAGAGATACACTGAATGCATCCATTGCAAGTGCAACAGCTATCAGGAAAATAGATACTATATTAAATGACATTGATACTACATTGACTTTCATATAATAAAATTTTATTGTTTCAAAAATAACTGTTTCAAAAGAAACATTTATATTATATGCCCTACAAAATAAAATCAGGTGAAATGTATGGATGATGAAAGCTTTCAAGGAATCAGGGACAAATCCCCTTTCATTGCATGGATACATAATATTTCATTAAATCAGCAGAAATACATGAAATCCAAATTTTCAAACATCGATTTCGGCCATGACGTGAGATATATCATTTTCATATATGACAATCCAAACTGCTCCCAGGACGACCTGGTGGACATGTTCTGCCAGAGCAAGGGAAATATTGCCAAGATACTGAAGAAGTTTGAGGATATGGGTTACATAAAACGTGAAGTAAATCCAAAAAACAGACGCAAATACATGCTCAATACTACAGACAAGGGATCAAGGCTTGTTCCCGAATACAGAAGAATTTCAAAGGAATGGGAAAAGGAAGTAGGAATAAGCGATGAAGACAAGGAGCTTAAAAAAAGAATAGCTGAAATAGCCTATAACGGCATGAAACTTATAGAAGATAATTAGCGAGAGTGTTATTATGAAAATAGAATTTGAAACATATGTAGTACTGATATCATTTATCACATCATTTTTTGCAGTGTTTTTATCAAATGGTATCATAATCGGAGTGCCGGCCATTGCACAGGAGTTTGCAATGAACAACGTCATCCAGAACTGGGTGCCGACAATATTTTTCCTTGTGGTGGCTGTCTTTACAGTTCCTGCAGGACAGATTTCAGGTAAGTTCGGAGTCAAGAAATCACTGCTTGCGGGCGTAATCGTATATCTTATAGCATCAATCGGAGCATGCCTTTCAATCTCAACAGAAACATTTCTGATTTTCAGAATACTTCAGGGTGCGGGAGTAGCATTCCTGAACGTATCTGCAATGGCAATGGTAGTACAGGCGGTGAAACCGCAAAACAGAGGAAAGGCATTGGGTTTTACAGTAACAGGAGTATATCTGGCAACATCACTTTCTCCAGTAATCTGCGGATTTCTGGTGCATAACCTCGGATGGAGGTCAATGTTTTACTTTGTAATTCCATTTTTGGTACTGTGCATACTGCTGATGATTTTCAAAATCCCGCAGGAGTGGAAAACATATGAAAAAGACAAAATCGACAAGGTTGGATCCATGATTTATGGAATGGGAATTCTGGCTTTCATCTATGGATTCACAACCCTGACCACACAGACAGGTCTGATTATAACAGTTTTGGGAATAGTTCTTCTGATAATATTCGGTGCCTATGAGCTAAGGCAAAAGTCACCTGTATTCAACATGAACCTGTTCAGAAATGCGAAATTCACATCATCCAATATAGCTGCACTGTGCAGTTACATTGCTGTAATGGTAGTTACAACAATCCTCAACTATCATTTCCAATACGTAAGAGGATGGGATGCGCAGATGTCAGGTATGATATTGATTATTACACCTATACTTATGGCAATTATGGCACCTAATGCAGGTAAGCTTTCAGATAAGGTACATCCTCAAAAACTGGCAGCATTGGGAATGGGAATTGCAACAGCGGCTCTTCTGATATTGACATTCCTCAACGGAAATACGCCGCTGTACCTTGTAGTGATTGCAATGATTCTTCAGGGTATCGGAATGGGACTTTTCTCAAGCCCGAACATGAATGCAATCATGAGTTCAGTTCCTCCGAAGGACGCTCCGACCGCATCAGCTTCACAGGCTACCATGAGAACAATAGGTCAGACCATGAGCCTTGGGCTTTTGACACTAGTGTTTGCATGGGTAATGGGCAACCTTGAGCTGGCTCCCCAGTATGCATCCATGATTGTTCAGTCATCCCAAATCATTTGCGGAATATGTACCGTAGCGTGCGTTCTTGCAATATTCGCTTCACTGGTCGGAATCAAATCCAAAGACCAATTCAATACAAAAAGAGGATAGTTTCCATAGCTATCTTCTTTTTAATTGAATGAACCATCACATCACTCTTTTTTAATTTTATTAAATCCTCTTTGACTATATAATATGTCTTGTTTTAAAATTCCACATTATTTATTCTAAAAATATTTTAATGATAGGACACAAAAAGTATACATATATATTTTAGGTGATAATATGGTTTGTTTTGATTTGTCATCCTCGCAAAAAATGCTATTGTTTTCGGAAATAAACAATCCGAACAATGATTCATTTTACCTTAAATTCAGAAAAGATTATGATTTGGATGATTTTGAAAATGTAAAGCTAGCTATAGAAAGCATTTCCAAAAATCATTTGAACTTAAAAATCAAAGATGAGGGAAACGGGGATTTCAAACAGTATTATGATAATTTTGAAGTAAATATAGAAACATTTGAAATGTCTGATGATGACCTTGACGGATTCATCGTCGATTATCTGGAAAATCCTTTCGAAGATATCTTCGATTCCCCATTATACAAATGGGCAGTACTGAAGACAGAATCCTCAACCGTGCTCATTGGAGTCGTACAACATATACTATTGGACGGTACATCATTATTCTCTTTGATTCCTCGTGAAATTGAAAGATACATTGAGTGCACTGAAAATAATGAGGAATACGTCGCCAAGAAATATTCATATGAAACATATGTGGACAGTGAACTGGAATATCTCAACTCTAGTGAAGCCGATGAAGACAAGAAATACTGGCTTGACAGTCTGAAGGATTATTCACAGGACTGGTATTCATTTGATAAATCCGAACTTGGGTTTTTCGAAGTTTTACTGGAGCAGATTCCAAAATTTGACTATTCTCCTTTTGTAACTTCACTGGCGCTTAACTTCCTATACTTTGCAAAGTCCAAAAAGGACAATGAGTCATTCAGAGACATTGTAATGAACACTTCAGTTCATGGAAGATACTTCGGACAGGAAGATGCTCTTGGAATGTTTGTAAACACCATTCCTTTAAGATTGACATATGATGAGGACATGACCTTTGATGAACTGCTTCAATATTCCAAATCAGTTCTAAAAGAGGGCCTAAGTCATGCGAAACTGCAGTTCAGCGAATATACAACAGATTTAAGGAATGAAAATATAGATCCTGATTGCATTTCAATGATTTCAATCGTGTCCAATTCCACCGATCAGGATTCAAAATTCCTGACTCTTCAAAAGGACATTAAATTCCCGCTTCACTTTAGAATAAACAAAAATTATTCAGACAAAAACGGTTTGCAGTCAATATTCATTGAATATGATAAGTCTTGCTTCAACTATAATGAAATTGAAGCAATTGCTGAAGGCCTGAAGGATTTGACAAGGCAGGTAATTGATGATTCAACCAAAAAATGCAGAGAATATGATATTGATGTATGTGACTTCTTTAAGGCTGAAAACTATTACAATAATTTAATCAATTCATTTGACAACCCTACAGCAATATCACCCGATGTCAATGGAGATAAAGTTGACTTCACCCAAATATCAAGAGAATTGGATATGGAAAAATTGAACAGTCTGTCAAGACAATACAATCTGCATAATGACAAGGTATTGCTTGCGTTATTCCTCTTCAATCTAACCAAGTTTTCATTTTCAAAGGACATACTCATTGCATACAATAAACAGGCATGCGGATATCACTTCAACACAGAGATGTCTGTCAGAGAATATTTCAATGACTTTAAACAGAACTTTGACGATTATCACAATTATCCTTTGTTGCACAACAGGAACTTAAACTTTGAAAGCGAAATACTATTCTTTGTAAATGAATATGATAAAAAAGACTATAAATTCGTATTCAACTTCGAAAGCTCAAATATGAATATAAGTTATGATAAATCATTCTATTCAAAAGAGCTGATTGAAGCTTTTATTGACTCAATGGATGTTTTGATAGATAAGTTTGGCTCATGCGATGATTTGCTTAAGGATATTTCAATAAGAAGGGAACTTGAATATGATGAGGACTTTAAAATAGAGCTTGCAAATGAAGGAATCATCAACAGGATATTCGAAAACATCGCTTGCGAAAACCCTGAAAAGACAATACTTGTTGCCGAAGACGGCGAATTCACATATGATGAGCTTAACAGAAAGGCAAACAGGATTGCCCATGCATTAATCAAAAGAGGAGTGAACATTGAAGACAGAATCATGTTCATGATGAGAAGAAACAGCGACCTGATAGCTGCAGTACTTGGTATTGTCAAGGCAGGTGCTGCATTCATTCCAATTGATCCAAATTATCCTATAAACAGAATCAACCAGATTCTTGAGGACAGTGATTCCAGATTTGTAATCACAAGCTCAGAAATTGATTATGACGGCGCCAACAGAATCAATGTGGATGAACTTCTAAGTGAAAGCGATGAGACAAATCCTGAAATCGACCTGACACCTGACAATCTCTGTTTCCTGATATATACTTCAGGTTCAACAGGAAAACCGAAAGGAGTAATGATAACCCACAGAGGAATATCAAACTATGTTGCAAATGTCAAGCAGAACGTTCCGATTTACGAGCTGAACCACAGATGCAACAAGTTCATTTCAATTTCAACAGTATCGTTCATCGTATTTTTAAGGGAAATATTCGGTACAATACTCAACGGACTCCCAGTAGTGTTTGCAAACGATGAAGAGGCAATCGATCCGTTGCAGCTGGTTGAGCTGTTTAGAAAAACAAATGCTGAAGGATTCGGTTCAACACCAACAAGATTGCTTGAATACCTGCAACTTGAAGAAATACAGGAAGTTGTTGGAAACTGCAATGTGATTATTGTAGGAGGAGAAGGATTCCCACCAGTATTATATGACAGACTGTCAAAATACACCAGCGCAGACATCTACAATTCCTACGGACCTACCGAAGTGACAATAGCTTCACACTACAAGCTTATCGATTCAGCTGAAGTAACTGCAGGATGGAAAATGCTTAATGTTGTTGACAAGATTATGGATATTGATGGAAATCAGCTGCCTGCCTATGTTCCGGGTGAAATATATGTAGGTGGAGCTGGAATTGCAAGAGGATATCTAAACAATGATGAACAAACCGAAAAGGTCTTCTTAATAATTAATGGCATTCCATACTACAATACCGGAGATTTGGGTAAGAAAGATGCGAATGGTGAACTGTATGTTCACGGAAGAAACGATACCCAAATCAAGTTAAGGGGTTTGAGAATTGAACTGTCTGAAATCGAAGGGGCAATTGCAAACTATGAAAACATAACACTTTCAAAAGTTGTGGTCAAGAAAATCAACTCAATCGAACATCTCTGCGCTTATTTCACAGCTGCAGGCGATATAAATATTGAAGACTTAAAACAGCACATTATTGATTCAATCCCTGAATATATGGTGCCTTCATATTTCACACAATTGGATGAATTCCCAAAAACACCTAACGGAAAAACAGACTTTAAAAACTTGCCTGACCCTGAAATTGATGTTGACGAGTTCATTAAGCCAAGAACTGAAATCGAAGAGAAACTCTTTGACATGGTCAGCGATATCCTTGGAACTGACGGATTTGGCGTCAACACCGATTTGTTCAGCGTGGGCCTCACATCCCTGACTGTCATCAAGCTGACTTCAGCAATATACTCCAACCTTAAAGCACAGCTTAACGTTACCGAGATTTTGAAATACAAGACAATTGAAAAGATTGCATCCGAAATCAAGATTGATGATGACAAGTCAAGCGAAGTCCGGGAACTCTATCCATTGACTCCAAATCAGCTTGGAGTTTACTTCGACTGCATCAAGGATTCGCAAAATACTGCATATAACCTTCCAAAGAAAATGGAATTCAGCGAAGGAATCGATGTAGATAAACTCAAATCATCAATCGTAAAAGCTATTGAAAACCACCCGTACCTCAAGACAGTCATAATCATGGAAAACGGTGAGGTATATCAGAAAAGAAGGGACAGCCTTAAAGTCGACGATTTGATTGAAGTGGTTGACAAGGCCAATATTGATGAATTTGTAAGGCCGTTCAAGTTGGATGAAGGACCGCTGTTCAGATTCAAGATAGTCGGTGATTCAATGCTTCTTGCTGATTTCCACCACATAATATTGGATGGAACATCCCTCAACATCCTTTTCGATGAAATAGCAAAGATTTATGACGGAAAAGATTACGTACTTGAGGAACTTGACGGTTTCGAATACTCTCTCAATGAAATCAAAACACAGCAGTCAAGCCTGTATGAGGAAGCAAAACTGTTCTTTGCCAATAAGATTAAGGAATTTGACAGTGCAACATTGATTCCGCAGGACATCAACGGAGATGAATCCGAAGGAAAAGCT
>NZ_JAXJXF010000108.1:0-17903 GCF_036307625.1 Methanobrevibacter sp. | reverse complement strand
GAATTTAATAATATATTTTTTAATTTTAATCTAATATGTTAATTATTTGATATATAATTAAAAATTTTAGAAAACTTATTAAATAACTTTGTTAATATATATTCTTATCGAGATTATATTTTTTGGGGGTTTAAAATGGAAAAGAAAATTAAAGTAATCATTCTTTTATTAGTTATTTTAGTCGTAGCAGGGATAGCTACTCACTTGTTTTTATCTCCTTCGACTGTAGAAAGTAAAGGATCCAAAAATGTCACTGATATGATTAATAGATCCGTGGAAATACCTGCTTCTGTAAGCAATGTTGTTGCCACCAGTCCTCCAATGACAACTGTGTTATATATGATTGCGCCGGATAAACTGAAAGCTGTCAACTTCCAATGGACTGACGCAGAGTTAAAATATGTGCCTAATCAATATCATAATTATCCAGTTATCGGTGGGTGGTATGGTTCTCAAGATGGCAGTTATGAAGAATTTATAGCATCTGAACCTGATATTGTAATAGAATCTATCGATGAAGGTGGTGATGGCGATTTGTCAACTGTTAAAGAACGTCAGAACAAATTTGGTAAAATTCCTGTTGTTGCAGTAAATGATACAACAAATGTTGAAAAAATCGGTGAGTCAATAACATTTATGGGGGAAGTTGTTGGGGCACAAAACAAAGCAAAAGATCTCAATGACTTTAACAATAGATATCTTGACATGGTTCATAGTAAATCATCCAAATTATCTGATAACAATAAAAAAACGGTTTATTATGCTCAGGGGGATGATGGTCTTCAAACCAATCCTTCACATTCAACCCACGGGCAACTGATTGATTTGGTTGGTGGAAAAAATGTTGCAGATTCTGTCAGTCAGGGAAATACTACCTCCGGGGTTCAAGTTTCAATGGAGCAGGTAATAAGCTGGAATCCGGATAAGATTATCACAACAGATCCTGAATTCTATTCACATGTTTATAATGATTCCAATTGGGGAAAAATCAATGCAGTCAAAAATAAGGAGGTTTATCTGTCACCACAATCTCCATTCAAATGGTTTGATAGGCCTGTTGGAGCAAATATGATTATTGGAGTTCCGTGGACTGCAAAAGTACTTTATCCTGATGATTATAAGGACATCAATATGAAAGATGCAACCAAAGAGTTTTATTCCAAGTTTTATCATATTGATTTGAGTGATAATGACGCAAAACAAATTTTATTAGATTCAGGACTTAAGGAATCAAATCTGTAGTGGTTTTATGGATAAAGAAACAAAAGAGATTATAAGTATTATACTTTTAATCTTTTTTCCAATAGTTTTGTTTTTCGCATCATTTTTAATAGGAAGATATCCTATAAGTCCCATTGATGTAGTTAATACGATATTGTGTCCAATATTTCCGCAATTGGAAGTGAACTCTACAATAACAACAATAGTTTTTGAAATAAGACTTCCAAGAATTCTTGGAGCTATTGTTGTTGGTGCCTGTCTTGCGATTTCTGGAGCGGCATTTCAGTCAATATTCAAGAACCCTTTAGTATCTTCAGATTTGCTTGGAGTTTCCAACGGTGCTGGATTTGGAGCTGCATTGGCCATCTTGTTAAGTGGTGCGAATATAATCACTCAGATATTTGCATTTATTTTTGGTTTGATTTCTGTTGCAACTACTTATTTAATATCAAGAACTTATAAGGCCGGCGGAATACTTGTATTGGTTTTATCTGGAGTAGCAATTTCTGCTTTCTTCAATTCATTAATTTCTGCAATTAAATTTATAGCAGATCCTGATGATAAATTGCCTGAAATTGTCTATTGGCTGATGGGTTCTTTAGCTTCCATAAATGTTGACAAATTGCTTATGATTTTAGTCCCGGTAATTATTGGCCTTGTGATATTGATGTTTTTGAGATGGCACATGAATTTACTTGCAATGGGTGATGAAGAAGCGCAGTCTTTAGGTTTAAATCCTTCAAGAGTACGATTGCTAATTATTGCTGGTTGTACATTATTGACCTCGGCTGCAGTTTCCATAAGTGGAATTGTAGGTTGGGTTGGTTTGATTATACCTCATATGGCACGTATGATTGTAGGTCCTGACAATAGGATTCTTCTTCCAGCTTCTTTAAGTTTGGGAGCTAGCTTTTTATTGTTGATTGATAATATATCTCGGGTGGTCATAGCGATTGAAATTCCAATAGGCATTTTAACAGCAATTATTGGTGTTCCAATATTTTTATACTTACTTAAAAGGGGTTATTCAGAATGGTCGTAGATACAAAATTATTCAAAGTAAAAAATATTTCCTTTTCATATGATGATGAAGAAATTTTTTCAGATATCAGCTTTTCCATTGATGGTGGTGATGTTTTATGTATTCTAGGACCAAACGGTACTGGAAAAACCACTTTAATCAAGTGTCTCAATGGATTGCATGAGATTGGTTCGGGTGAAATTTTGATTAATGGGGAAGATATGAAAAAACTGTCCTTTAGGGAAATTTCAAAGCATATTGGTTATATCCCTCAATCACATGTTCCATCTTTTCCATTTAAAGTATTTGATGTTGTGTTGATGGGAAGAGCGCCTTATCTTAATTTGACAGATTCTCCTAAGGATGAAGATGTTAAAATAGCGGAAGATGCCTTAAAAACTTTAGGAATTGAAAATCTGAAATATAATGAGTATACCAATTTAAGTGGTGGGGAACGTCAGCTGGTGTTTTTGGCTAGAGTCTTATGTCAAAAACCTGACATTCTGATACTGGATGAGCCGACTTCACACTTGGACTTTGGAAATCAGATTAAACTTCTTGAAATTATTGACAATTTGTCAAAAAGTGGATTGGCGATTATCATGTCGTCACATTTTCCTGATCATGCATTTTTAAGTTCAACAAAAGTAGCAATCATGAAAAATAAAAAATTCATAGATTTTGGAGAGCCTGATGATGTTGTGACTGAAGAAAACTTAAAAAAGGCTTATTCGATTGATGTGAAATTGATGGAATTGGATGATAAAAGAAAAGTATGTGTACCAATGAAAACAAATTTAAAACTAGATTTATAGGTGATATTATGAATGAAAAAGATTATGATGAGCAATTGGCTAAGGCACGTGACTTTCATGGCCATATTTGTGGAGGAATTGCAATTGGAACAAAACTTGCAATGTATGGATTGGAATTGCTTGGAATGCCTTTAAATGAAAGACACAAAAACTTGATAGTATTCTTGGAAATTGACCGGTGTATGTCTGATGCTGTTCAATCCGTAACTGGCTGTTCCATGGGTAAACGGACATTGAAACAAATGTATTATGGTAAATTTGCAGCAACATTTTATAATCAGGATACTGGTGAAGCTTTAAGGATTACCGATGCTGATGCAAACAAAAAATTCAAAGATGAAGAGACAAAAGAGGAAATGATTGCTCGCTTCCGAAGAACTCCTCCAGAGGAACTGTTCAGTGTTCAAAAAGTAAAAATTGAATTATCAAGAGGGGATATGCCTGGTAAACCTTACACAACCACATTCTGTTCAGTTTGCGGTGAAAAGGTATCTGACGGTCGCCATAAACTCATTGGTGGAAAACCTGTTTGCAGGTCTTGTGCTGATGGTTCCTATTACGAAATTATTGATGAATAATATTGCTATTTTTATTCATCATAATTTTTCTTATTTTAAAGTTTTAATCAAAATTTTTTATTTAATTTATTAAGTGCTGATTTTAATTATTTTATTTTATTTATTGACAATTATTAGTTTATTAATTTATTTTTAAATTATTCATTACGATATGTTTATATATTCATGTTGATTAATATTTAATTGTATAAAGAGTATAGGTCGTAATATGGATTTGATTGGGGGGTATTTGTTGGTAATGTTAGTATTGTTTGCGGGCAATATTGCATTATTGATGGGAAACAATAAGATTAACAATTTAAAATTGATTATAACTTCAATATTTTTTTCTATTGTAGTATTTATAATATTAAATATCTCCGCTTATTTAAATGTCTCATTATTGGATTATTTTAGCTACATATTTCTAATCATTTCACTCATGTTATTTTTTGTAATATTCTATTTTATTAGAAACAATAACTTCAAACTTGCATTGTACTTGGTCATGGCATTGTTTTTCATTTCACTGATCTTGTTCTGTTCACAAACAAGTTTGAATCATCTGGAAAGGATTATATATTCTTTATGCATATTTATTATCTTATTTGTTGTTTATCAACTTTCAAAATTATTGCATCATGCAAAAAGGCAATATTCTGCAATAATTGGGGAGTATATGTGCTTATTTTCAATATTAACGTTAATTTTTGCCTTAACATATAACTCCACTTTAAATTTGGATTATTCAATGTTTAGTCCCTTTTTAATTTTAACTCCTACATATCAGTTAATTTATGTTATTATTGCGATTATTGCTGCTTTGATTATTGGTGTGTTCATAAATGATAGTAGAGGAGGAAATTCATGATAATTCAAGGAACTGAAACGTTAACGTCATTGATTCACATTATTTCCGAAAGCCTTTTAACTCCTGTTGTTATTTTACTTGTAATTTCAATTGTGATTGTTATATTGTCTTTTGGGGGTTTAATTAATGAATATATTTCTAGAAAACCAATCAAATCAAATGATTTGGAAGATTTGATAAGGAGAGTTTCGTTTTCAACAAATGTCAATCAGATGAAAGATGAGATTGCCAATAGTGATTTGTTTGATTATCAAAAGGAGATTTTGACAAGAATTGCGGATAATTATGATATTGGTCCTGAAGCAAGAAAAGCATTGGCCAGTGAATTAATATCTGCTCATGAAACTAGATTGATTAAAAAAACTAATAAGACTGATATACTGGTTCGTGTAGGTCCTATTTTGGGTCTCTTAGGTACATTGATTCCATTGGGTCCCGGACTTGCTGCACTTGGTAGTGGAGATATAGCGACTCTTGCAGAGTCATTGACAATCGCTTTTGATACTACAGTCACAGGGTTGACTGTCGGTGGGATTTCTTTTTTAATTTCAAAATATAAAAAGCAGTGGTATGAAAGTGATTTGATAGATGTTGAATCTGTTGCTGAAGCTGTTCTTGAAACTATAAACAAATGGTGAGTTGATGCTTAGAAAAAGAAGAAGAATTTCGGAATCTGTTGATGATGATCCTATGAGTGGTTTAAATAACCTTTCAGATGCTATGTTGGTTCTTGCTTTAGGTTTTTTGATTTTTGCAATAATGGCACTGTCCGTTAATCCGGAAATGATTACTCAAACTCAATCAACTAAAGATGTTTCAACTGCTGATACATTTTCCCAAAATTACACTAATGCTAGTGGGATAGAGGATAGTGGATACAGTGAAGTTGGAAAAGTATATCAAGATCCGACTACTGGCGAGCTGGTCATGGTATCGAGTTAATATTTGGGGGTAATTTTGCCCCTAAACTATCATTTAATGTGTCACTAATTTCAAATAGCATTTATCAAGCAAAACATGAGGATTTTAATGTAAGATGTTTTTAAAATTGATGTTAATGATATTTTATATTGAATAATTGCTCAATGGTTTGTTTTAATCAATTTTAAAACCGCACTCACTGCAGGTTTTGGTCTGGAATTTCACAACTCCTCCACAGTCTGGGCATGACCATCTTTCTTTATCTTGGTCCATTATGCGTCCGATACCTGTGGTTTTAATTCTTTTGGCGCTTTCAAGTGTGTTTAAATCATGTCTTTTAACATATTTTTTAGAATGCTTTTTCATCAAAGGACATGGAAACTCACTGCATCTTCCGCAATAGCTGAAATTCTTTTTATCAAAGCAAGTTTTTATTTTACACTTTAAACTGGCCTTGCTTTTCCCATCATTACTTATTAAACATCCTGCACATGGATTTTGATATTTTTCACAAATAATACAATTGATTCCACATGGCGCAAGTAATTTTGAATCAATTTTGTCAGGCATTTTCATAAGTTACACTCCTCAAGAAATTCATATATTAGTTTTAAAACTTGTTAAATTT
The DNA here is from genome assembly GCF_036307625.1 of Methanobrevibacter sp. Lineage (GTDB taxonomy): Archaea > Methanobacteriota > Methanobacteria > Methanobacteriales > Methanobacteriaceae > Methanocatella. The sequence goes on along the minus strand of NZ_JAXJXF010000108.1, from coordinate 11,869 downwards.
AAAATTTTCTTATTTTTACGATACATTTATAAATACATAAAACAAATATTTGATTACTGTTATTTTATAGCAGTGCTAAAATACTTTTTTTGGGGATAAGTTCCCATATGGATGTGGCCCTAGTGGCTGAACAAAAAGGTGTTATTTATGTATAAATATATTAGAGACGCATGGAAAAACCCTGATGAGTCTTACGTACGTGAACTCATGTGGGAAAGAGCTCCTAAATGGAGAAGACAAAAAGCAGTTCAAAGAATCGAAAGACCTACCAGACTCGACAGAGCTAGAAGTTTAGGTTATAGAGCTAAAAAAGGTTTCGTTTTAGTAAGAACCAGAGTAAGACGTGGTGGAAGAAGAAAAACTCGTCACTTCAATGGTCGTAAACCTAAAAGAATGGGTGTAAATAAAATTACTCAAGCTAAATCCATTCAAAGAATTGCTGAAGAACGTGTAGCTAAAAAATACCCTAACTTAGAAGTATTAAACTCTTACTGGGTATGGGCTGACGGAAAATATAAATATTTTGAAGTTATTTTAGTAGATCCACAAAGTCCTTCTATCCTCAACGATAAAAAAATCAATTGGATTTGTTCTAAAAAACACACTAACAGAGCTCTTAGAGGCTTAACTAGTGCTGGTAACAAAGGACGTGGAATCAAATCTAAAGGAAAAGGATCTGAACAAGCTAGAAGAAGAAAATTATAATTTTCTTCCTTTTCTTTTTGATTAAAATGATTCATAATATTAAGTTCAGAGCTTTCGTTTATGAGGATGAAAGTGTCGAGGAAATTTCTCAAGCTATTTTAAATATTCTTCCCGAAGCTGAAATAGAAGCAGAAGAAGCTGAGGGAATGTTGGAGGATAAAATTATCATTTTATCTGGTGTTGTATCTAAAAAAAGATACACAAAGACTTTTTTTAATACTCTTTTGGAATTCGCAGATTTGGACAAGTTGAATTCTGATTTGGAACGTAAAATGGATGAAAAGGGTAACTGGTTTTTAAGATTTGACAAGTCCGATGCTTTAGATGAAAAATGGACTATTCTGGATTCTGGTGATAGTGTTCACATGAAAATTAAGATTGCTGCATATCCTGCACGCAAGGATATTGCCGTTGAAAAAGTCCGTGATGCAATTCTAAACCATTAAAAATTAAAAAATTGAATTAAATATTCAAGCCACAATCATTTATTATTTTAATAATTTCTAAGAATTGTTCATATTTTAAGATGTTGTCAGTTGTAATGCTGTCAGCACCAGCATTTAAGAATGCCTCATAGCATTTAGGTTTAAATATTGGAGTAGGTATTGTAATGGTCATTTTCGGATACATTATACGTGTAACTGCAATAAGTTTTAAATGTTCTTTTAATGGATATACATCTTCTTTTTTGGTTGGAAAAAGAGGATAGGTATTGTAACTTATGATTGGTATTTCTTCAAGTGTTGAATAGTTGCTTAAAAAACGTAAATGTTTTAATCTATCTGGAATATCTTCTCCGATTCCTAAAACAATTCCTGATGATAATCCAACTCCATTTTTAGAAATATTTTGACAGAGTTTGATTCTTTGAGTTAATGTATCGTTGGTTTTTGCTGTATTTTTGAATACTTCATTATTCACTGTTCCCAGGTTGCAGCAAATAGTATCTACACCTATATTTGATAATTCTTCAACAGAATCAAATAAAAATTCTCCAGTGATGCTTACGATAGTTTTCAAATCACTGTTTTGTTTGACAATTTTGCATGCATTGATTACGTCCTCATCACTATTGTATTGTCTGAAAAAATTCACACGTGGTATGTTCAATTCTTCAATCAGATTTATATCTTTAATCAAACCTTCGTCGGTTCTATTTTTAAGTGAAAGAGTAGGTGTTAATAAAACTTTTTTAGAATTTTCATCTCTTATTTTTCGTGCAATGCTTAATAATCGTTCTATTTGTGTTTCATCAGTAATTGTCAATAATCTTTCATAGTCTAGACTAGACAGACGTTTATGTTTAAGAGCTTTATTTAATGTTTCTTCAATCATATTAACACACTGTTTTAGTAAGTTCATTTTTCAGATTCAATTTCAGATATTTAAAATGATATATATGTCCGATTGTTTCAGTATTTTTATTAGGAGTAAGTAAATATACCTAGGTGATGTTTAGTTTTCGAGGTTCCTTATTGGTGTGGTATCTTCAATTTCACCATATTCTTTTATGTTTTTCATATATTAATATTTAATTACTGAAAATGGACAAGATTGATAACTTTTGTTATAAACTATTCCTTAATTTTTATAATCTAATATTGTAAATACTAATACGATTATATATAGATATATATTATATAAATATTTTCTTTATTAATATATTATAATTCTTGGATTGTGGTTGAATGGAAAAGAAAAGTAAATATCTCATAGTAATGCTTGTTGCCTTTGTAATATGTGTTGGTGTTTTTCTATACCAGCATAACAGTAATGTGGATACCATCATAATTCTCAATGAGAGTAAAGTGACTGAAGGAAAATCCTTTGCTGGAATGCTTCTTGATTCGTATGGTTTTGGATTGCCAAATAAAACAATTACCTATCACCAACCTGGAGATCAAATGGGAAATTTTGTGAAGATTACAACCAATGACAAAGGGGGTTTTGTCATTGATAATGCCAGATATTCTGATGGCGATAATGCCTACACTAACTTCACATTTGCAGGTGATGGAAAATATAAGAGTTGTGTTTATCATGGAAATGTAACAGTTAATGCTTCCATGAGATAACTGTTATTTAAACTATTAAATATGGTCTCTTCATTTCTTCTTTGTATTTTTAAAGTTATGATGGGTCTTTTTCAGAGGTATTTCTTCAGGATACTCTGGATGCAGTGTTTGGTGTAATCAATACTTATGTTGTAGTCGACTAGGTTATCTGGTCAAATTCCTGCCAGATGCTGTTATCAATACATTTTAATATTGGGCAGCAACATCGACAACATCTGTGCTGCTCAATGGTTCTTTATATATCAACTATTTTTTAAAAAACAATTTTTAAATAACATGGTTGTTTTTTTTTACCTTAATTTTAGATTTGGTTTTAAATTAATGGCCATGTTTGTTAATGAGGTTCTTTTTCAAATTCGTTCAAATATGTCGTTACATAAAAGAAAAACAACTTTTGAAATTGGCATGGTCAATGTAATTATTGTTTTTTTGTTACTCTTTTAAAGATTATTTCAAAAAATTCCTAAAATTATAAATAATATTGTTATAGAAAAATATTAATAACCTATTTTGGTGAAAAAATGAGTATTAAATTAAACAGTAAGATGAGACTACTGGTCTTGTTCACATTAGCTGCAAGTCTGGTATGCATAGCCCAATCGATTATTACGACAGGTGTTGTTTATTTGATGGGTGACTTTTCTGTCTCATCAACACAGGCTCAGTGGTCATATTCAGCATTTCTGCTTGTTGTGGGGGTTATGATTCCATTAAGTGCTTTTATATCACGAAGATTTGGTGCAAGATTAATATTCTTCTTTTCATTAATTATATTTCTTTTAGGATCAATAATATGTTATTTTTCAACTTCAATGATTGTTTTGATTATTGGTAGAGTTCTCCAGGCTATTGGAAACGGCATTATAATGCCATATGTTCAGATTTTACTTTTGAGAACTATCCCTGAGGAAAAATGGCAGACTTATATGGGATTATATGGTTTGGTAATTGCAATAGCTCCGGTTATCGGTTCTTTTTTAGGAGGATTTGTCATAAGTTTGTATGGCTGGAGAGAATTGTTCTCATTTTTCACAATAGCTACAATAATTCTTTTGGTTTTAGGTATAATATTTGTAAAAGATGATACTCCTACTGAAAACTATCCTCTTGACTATTTGTCTGTTGTACTTTCAATAATTGGATGCGCAGGTATAATGCTTGGTTTTACAAATGTTGCAGATTATGGATTTACACATTACCTGGTAATTTTGCCAATAATTATTGGAATTATAACTTTAATTCTATTTGTAAAACGTCAATCAAAATTGGACAAGCCTTTGATTAACTTATCCATACTTAAAAACAAGTATTTCCTGGTGGGTACAATATTCATCTGCATTCTTTTTGCATGTTTGAATGGATGCACTGCTATTCTTCCGATATTCATTCAGGGCATAGCTTACAATTCCGCAATTTTTTCCGCTTCAGTGCTACTTCCTGGAGGATTATTGATAATTGTCTTCAATATTTTAGGGCCATTGCTTACAAATAGAATAGGAATTAAAAAGGTCCTTATTATGGGTTGTGTCGTTTCAATAATAGGATTTGCAAGCATGATGTTTTATACTCAGGATTCTTCATTTGAATTTATGGCAATAACTCAGTCAATTCGTTATATTGGTGCGGGTTTGGCTCTGATGCCTGCCACAACATGGACTTTGACTATGGTATCAGATAAGGTTGAGGATGGAACTGCAGTTAACAATACGTTAAGGCAGATTTTTGCTGCAATCGGTTCATCAATGGTGGTTGTAATAGTGGCTATTCTGGCAGGAGGTGCCATAGGCCACAATTCAGTCTCAGTTGTAGCATTCAATCAGACTTCATTCATTCTACTTATTTTGCATGTTGTCATGCTTATTTTGACTATCTTATTTATTAATGATAAGGATAAGATTGAAAATCCAAATTCAACTTTCTGAACTGTTGACATTTCTTATTATCTTATCAAATATCTTTTTTTTTGACAAAAAGGTTAGAAAATATGTATAATTGATGATTTGATGACCAATATTTTTTTATATAATCTTGAACAAAAATTTAATTATAACTTAATTTATTATCATTTTGAGGAGGAATTTTTATTAAATCGAAACTAATAATTGTTTTAGCGATTCTGTCTGTTTTGATTTGTCTGCCATGTGCAAGTGCAGTTGCTGATAATCAAACAGATTTTGATGCACAAATCGGTGACATCATTAAAGAAGAAACTTTAACAGATGTAAGTACAGATGTGGGCAATTTCACTGATTTAAATGAGTTAATTTCCCAATCTACAAATGAATTGATACTAAATAAGAATTATAAATTTAATTCATCAACTGATAAGGATATTGATGGATTTACAATTTCTAAGGATAATTATGTTGTTGATGGTCAAGGCCACACCATAGACGGTTCTGGTCAGGTAAGGATATTTATTTTTACAGGGTCAAATATTACTCTTAAAAATCTCAATATAATAAATGCAAATGGAACTAATGGTCCTGCAACTTCTTTTGCTTCTTTGGCAATGATTGATAACTGTAGTTTTATTAATAATAGTGCTTCTGGTCAAGGTGGTGCGATTTATATTAATAATTCAATTTCTAATTGCAAAATCAACTCTTCATTCATAAACAATAGTGCAAAAAATGGTGGTGCTATATACTTTAATGGTGAAACCACTGGTGTTGCAATAAATGGATATTTCGAGGGTAATGTGGCTGAAAGGGCTGCAGGAGCAATTTATATTAGGGGAAAATCTTCAAACAATACATTTGCATCTGAGTTTTATCATAATCATGCGAAAGCAGCAAGTGGTGGAGCAATATTTTTCTATAAATTGGCTGAAAACAATCTATTTGTAAGCACTTTCGGATATAATAGGGGTGCTTATGGTGCTGGAATCTTCTTTTACAATAAAGCAAACAACAATAAATTCAACAGTGATTTCATATTCAATATAGCTGAGTCCTGTGGTGGAGCGATGTTTTTCTTCAATTCATCAGATAGCAATAACTTCACTGGCTATTTCGCTAACAACGATGCTTTGGGAAAAATTGATGTTTTAAACGGTAATGGGGGAGCTATAACATTTAAAGGCACTTCATCCAATAGTATGTTCAATTGTGATTTTGTCAATAATACTGCCGTTCTATATGGTGGGGGTGTAAATTACAGGCAAACTCCATATAATATAACATTTAACGGTAATTTCATCAACAATACTGCAAAATATGGTGCTGGAGTCAATTTCTTTGAAAGCTTTGAAAATGTCATCTTTAATTCTGAATTCGATGGCAATTCTGCCATGTATGGTGGTGCAATGGCTTTTAAAAGAGGAACTGTTGAAAATGTCTTATTTAAAAATAATCATGCAGAATCCGGTGGAGCAATTTTTGTTCATGGTAATTTGAATATATTGAATTCTACATTTTATAATAACTCTGCTGCTAGACGAGGTGGTGCGATTTATATAAATAATTCAGTTTCTAATTATAAAATTAATTCTACATTCATTAATAATAGTGCATATCAAGGTGGTGCAATATTCTTTAATGGTGAAACTGATAACAACATAATTGCCGGATATTTTGAAGGTAATGAAGCTGAAAGGATTGGTGGAGCATTATGTTTCCAAGCTAAATCTTGCGATAATGTAATTTCTTCCGAATTTTATAATAATAAAGCAATTAATGCCAGTGGTGGAGCAATCTTTTTCCGTGATATTGCTGAAAACAATCAATTTGAAAGTGTTTTCACTGCCAACTATGCAAATCAGGGTGGTGCAATCTTCTTTTACAATAAAGCAAACAATAACAGATTCGGCAGTGATTTCATATCTAATGTGGTTAATTCATCTGGTGGTGCAATTGTTTTCTTTGGAACTACAGATAATAATAACTTCACCGGATCTTTCATTAACAACTCTGCTTGGGGTATAAGTTCAGGCGATAGTGTTGGTAACGGTGGAGCAATAACCTTCACTGGCATATCAAGCAATTGCGTATTTGCTTGTGATTTCATTAACAACACTGCTGCTAAACATGGTGGAGCAATAAACTACAGGCAAACTCCGCAGGATATTGCATTTAATAGTAATTTCATCAACAACAAAGCATCATATGGTGCTGGAATCAATTTCTTTGAAAGCATGGAAAATGTGGTATTTAATGGTGAATTCAATGGCAATACTGCTTTCCAAGGTGGTGCGATTTATATAAATAATTCAGTTTCTAATTGTAAAATCGATTCCACATTCATTAATAATAGTGCATATCGAGGTGGTGCAATATTCTTTAACAATGAAACTAATGACAACATAATTGCTGGTTATTTTGAAGGTAATGAGGCTGAAAGGATTGGTGGAGCTATAGTCTTCCAAGCTAAAGCATCCAATAACATAATTTCTTCCGAATTTTATAATAATAAAGCAATTAATGCCAGTGGTGGAGCAATCTTTTTCCGTACTCTTGCTGAAGGCAATCATTTTGCAAGTGTTTTCATGGGTAACTATGCAGTTTATGGTGGAGCAATCTTTTTCTACAATAAGGCTAACAATAACTTATTTAATTCTAATTTCTATTCCAATGTAGCTTATTCAGCTGGTGGTGCAATTGTTTTCCATAACACTACTAATAACAATAATTTCACTGGTCGTTTTGTCAATAACTCTGCTTTAGGTGCAAACTCAAGTAGTGTATGGAATGGTAATGGAGGTGCTATAACATTCAATGATGTGTCAAGCAATTGTGTATTTACTTGTGATTTCATTAACAACACTGCTAAAAATGGTGCTGCGGTGAACTATGGGGAAACTCCATATAACATTACCTTTAACGGCAATTTCATTGATGCCAATGTTTCCGATATTACTTATGGAGAAACTGTAAAGATTTATTCAAATGTTGTTGATGAGAATAATGTGCCATTAAATAATGCAACTCTCTCTGTTATTATCAACGGAAAAACATATTCTGCTGATGTATCTAATGGTACTGCAACTTTGGAAATTCCAAAGTTAAACGCAGGAAAATATAATGTTGATTTGAAATGTCAAGAAAATGGACTGGTCTTTATTTCATCAGTTCAATTCCAAGTATCTAAACAAGATGCAAAGATTTCTGCTAAAAATAAGGCATATGTCATTAACTATGGTGGAAAATACAGTATCGTTCTTAAAGATTCAAAAAATAAGGCAATTGTCGGTAAAAAGGTTTCATTCAAATTAAATGGCAAAAATATAGGTTCAGCTAAAACTAATGCTAAAGGTGTTGCAACAATTAGTTTGACTGCAAAAATCCTAAAGGCGCAAAAAGCAGGTACTAAAAAACTTGTCATTAGTTTTGCAGATTCAAATTACAATACTGTATCAAAAACAGTAAAGATAACCATAAACAAGGAAAAGACTAAAATTACTGCTAAAAGCAAAGCGTTCAAAAAGGCGAATAAAGCGAAAAAATATGCAATAATTTTAAAGAACAGTAAAAACAAGGCAATTAAGAAAGTTCTTGTTACTTTAAAGGTTAAAGGTAAACTTTACAAGGCAAAAACAAACAGCAAAGGTAAAGCAACCTTCAGTCTTAAAAAGTTAACCAAAACTGGCAAATTTACAGCAGTAATTAAATTCAAAGGAAACACACTTTACAAGCCAACTGCTAAAAAAGTTAAAATCGTTGTGAAAAAATAGATTTTCATTCTATTTTTTCTACTTATTTTTTTTTAATTTAGGTTTTAATGTCTTCTTTATTGTTTAATTCATTTCTTTTTCAACATTAACATTCTGATTCAGTTATTCAAAATCTTGCTTTTGGAAACCTTTTGATATCTAGTTTTACAGTTTTATTTATATATAATAAGTTCTAAAAATATTAATATAGTCCCGTAGGGTAGTGGCAATCCTTCTGGGCCCTGGACCCAGAGACAGCGGTTCGACTCCGCTCGGGACTATTTACTTATCCTATTATTTTAATCTTTCCTGTTTTTTTTTCTATATCTGTTAAATTTTTTAGCGCCAGAATAAGTGTCTTTAACAATTATAATTTACTGTTTTTTTTGGAAAATATATTAACTTTATTGTGCAAGTATTTTCCGGCTTCTACAAGCCTGAGAGGTTCAAAAGGCAGTTTATTCACTATCCTTCAGTGATTCAACCATATCTAACTTTCTGATTTTATTTGAAAACATTAAGTTTACAAGTATTGACAAGGAAAATGTAATGGCTGCAGACAATAAAAGATTTGTAATAGTTAATGAAGGGATTATATAAAATGAAGTTCCGGAAGATGTCCACATTATGTCTAGTATATAAAGACCTAAAGGTATGCCCAATATAAATCCTATGGTTGTAAATATTAGGTTTTGTGTTAATAGCAGTCTTCTTAAGTAACTGCTTTTAAATCCTAATACTTTAAGTGTTGCAATTTCCCTTTCAATTTCTGTAAATGACAGTAATCCTAAATTATACAAAACAATAATGGCTAAAACACAAGCAAAGAAGGATAATATGTAAATGAATAGCCACATGGTTTGGCTAATTTCATCCCAACTTTTTTCAATATCGTCATGAGTAGTAGTTGTTTTAAAGCAGTCATATGTTTTATTCACATGTTCTGAGGTTATGATACTAGTCGGAGTGTAATTCAAACCCAACTCCTCCAATTTATATGGAGACATAATGAAACCTTGGGATATTGGATCTGCATGAATTTTATCAATTTTTGCATTAACCCATTTATCTGACTCCATGATATGCCAGTTAACAGTATCTCCAATACCTAAATTCAACATATCTGCCATTTTTTGTGAAATTGAAACTTCATTATTTCCTATTTCTATGTTATTCTTATCTTTATCAGCCGGCGTTATCAGATCAGTTCCATTTAAAACTAGAAGTGATCCCAATTTTTTCGTGTTGTCTGATTCGATTTCAATGCTTTCTTCCATTATTTTATCTCCATTAACATCTCCGACGGCATCATTAATTTGTGATGTTGATGTGTTGTCATCAATTATTAATTTTGACTCATAATGATTAATTTGATTATATTCCCAATCTTTTACCTCATCCAAACCATCATATAATCCAAATGCACCAATTAAAAGTGCAGAACAACCCATTACGCCTATAATAGTCATGGCACTTCTCAATTTATTTCTTTTAGCATCTCTATAATTCCAGCGGAAATTGAATGATAATCTTTTCCAAATATTTAATCCTTCAAGGAATCCTGAAGTTGATGTTTTAGGTACTTTGGGCTTAATGGACTCGGAAGGTTTTTCATTTGAAATGCTTGAAACGGCACTATGTGAAACTGCAAGTGCAAATATGGTCATTAAAACTACAAAAAATACAAATTTCATATCTCCGGCAGGACCCCAAAACGGAAGATCATATGCTTTTATCATTGAAGGATAAAATATTGGGGGCAGTATCATTGGCCCTAAAATCAAACCTAAAATGGACCCCGCTAAAACTAACCAAAAACCATATGAAATATAATGCAGGGCCAAGGTAATGTTTTTAAATCCAATAGCTTTTAATGTCCCTATCTGTGTTCTTTGATGTGAAATTATCCGGGTCATTGATGTCAAAAGGATTAACATTGATACAATAATGAATACAACAGGGAAAATATCTGCCATCATTTTGTGTTTGGCAATTTCATCTGAAAACTGATAAACGCTTGGATGGTCAGATTGCTGAACAAATGTGCTGTAATATCCCTTTAAACGATAATCCACCAATTTAGAATAGGTATCTGGTGATCCATCAAATTTAACGTTTAAAACATTGTATGGGACTGGATTTTCAGGAAATGCTTTATAAGACATGTAAGCAAAGCCTATTTTGCTGTGGTCGGGCATTATTGAATCAGGTGATGAATGATAAACATATTCTGGTGAATATCCTAATCCTTTAATTTCCTTATCAATTGTGAGTCCTTCACATTCAAATCGAATACGGTCCCCAATTTTCAATCCCTTGGCATCGGCAAAACTTTTATCAAGCCATACTCCATCACTGTCATTAATATCTAATGGTTTGCCGTCCAATAAATAGAATTTGGATATAGTATTGTTTTCAACAAAGTGCAATGTAATTTCTGGGTCATTTTCAAAGTCCGCTACCGAGTCAACGACCAATTGCCTTTCCATTTGTGTTGTTGCGCCCAAAAGGTCAACTTGTTCTAAAAATAAATCATTAAGATAATATGAATAAATCCAACCATCAGCCATGTTGGTTTCTTCATAGTAATTGTCTATATTGACTTCAAGACCAATATATTCGCTACTTATGCCTGTAAAAACAAAAACTCCTAAAAATGCCATTAAAAAAATGGATATGAATTGGGCTTTGTGTTTGATTATGTCTCTTATCATCTTTTTTCCAAGCATTTACTCACCATTTTGAACTATCTCAATTTTAAAGAAGTTGAGGATTCTTACTTCACAGGCTGTATATTCTAATGGGTATGGAATTGCCGTGCTATTCCCATTGTCCCTAAGGTTCAGACAGATTCAATTAATATTGCTTTTAAAACTTGGTTTGCATTAAAAAAAGTTTAATTTAATTGTTATCATTGTCATTTATTATTTTTTTTTTTGTTATTTTGTTATTTTAATTTCATATCTTAGAAATCAAGAATTTATAAATGTTAAAATTATGAGCTATCTGAATCATAGTGTGGGAATCGTTGCAAATTCTCCTTAATCAATTATTAAGTTCGCATTATCCTCAGCATTTAAAATGTGCTTTTGGATTTATGTTCATTGTTTAGATTTTTAAACTGGGATAATCATATCATTAAATTTTTTATTAATTTAATATCTATTATTATAATATATTAAATATTGGCTATATTAAATTATTGGATTAATGTATCCAAAATAAACAATATTTTATTTTAAAAAATAGTTCAAATAATGTTTAATAAGTAAAATAAAGATAATAACAAGAAGTATGCATTGAACTACCTCGACTTTGGAGAAGTCGAGGATTCTTACTTCACGGGCTGATACTCTCCCACGAGAGTAGGATTACTGTGCTATCCCCCCTGCTCCAGAGGTTCATTGTTTCATCGATTAAATCTGTTAATCCTTGTTTT
>NZ_JAXJXF010000107.1:0-1694 GCF_036307625.1 Methanobrevibacter sp. | reverse complement strand
CTTTTAAATTATATATAATTAATAGCTACTTTTTCTTTTCATGAATATTAATTCAAAATATTTGAATAAATGTGTTTTAAGTCAATTCTTAATTAAATACTAATTCTGACAAAATTAGTGAATTTTTAGAAATAAAAACGAAATTACCAAGTTAGAATAATATTTCAATACCAGATAACTTTTAGAGTAGCTTCATGTTGCTGTTGGCATAATACACTTCAAATTATCTACTACTTTTTCGATTTTTGTTTGATAGAATACGAACAAATAATGCTCGAAAAGTAGGTGAATTATCTACTACTTTTAATAAAAACAAGTATTATCTATCTTCAAAATAATTATTTAAAAACCAAAATGAGTTTATCAACTCAGAGTTGATAAACTCCCTAACAAAGGACATACTTCCTAAAAAGAGTATGGATTCCAGGATGTTAAATCACTTCATTATCCCTTAAAAAATCAATTAAATTCAAATGAATTATTCCATCATGAGACATATCCACATCATCCATGGTTATTACGTATTTTGGATAATTATCTTGAATACTCTTTAATGGTTTAAATTCTCTTTCAACAGTTTCTTCACTTGCCAATAAATAAGAAACTTGAATGTAAATGAGTTTGTTTTGTTTTTTGCATACAAAATCCACTTCCAGGCTATCAACTTTACCAATGGTGATTTCATATCCTCTTCTTAAAAGTTCCAAATAAACAATATTTTCGATTACACGAGTGATATCCCGTTGATTGTTTCCTATTATTGCCTGTCTAAAACCCAAATCACATAGATAATATTTTTCATCATATTTTAATATTCTTTTACCCTGTAAATCTTCGCGCTTTACCTGATAAATCAGGCATGCATTTTCAAAGAATTTCAGATAATTGTAAATTGTATTTACAGATAAGTTTACCATATCCTGCTTTAGTCTTTTATGAATTTTATTTGCGGAAAATGGCTGGCTAATGTTATACATTACAAATCTCATAATCCTTTCCAACAAGTCGACATTTTTAACATTATTTCTTTGAATTATATCTTTAAGGACAATAGAATTGTATAAATCAATTAAAATTAGTCTTTTATCACCACCCCGATAGTCAAATGTGGAAGGCATGCCCCCATCTTCCAAATATCTATAAAAATGAGTTTTAAAATCAGAGGTAATTTCGTAGTAATCAAGATATTCCCTAAAAGAAAATGGATATATGTTTAATTCCACATAGCGGCCAGACAAATATGTGGCAAACTCTCCGGACAACAATTTTGAGTTTGATCCAGTAATGTATATGTCATAATTTTCTTTTGCAAAGTAAGAGTTGATTAATTTTTCCCATTGGGGAACAACCTGTATCTCATCAAAAAACAGATAAATTTTGCCATCAATATTTTCCGTTTTATTGGATATGAACTCTTCAAGCTTTTCAATATTGTCTATTTCAAAATAATCACTTAATTCAAAGTTCATCCAGACAATATTATCTTCAGGTATTCCTTGTTTTATTAATGAATCAATAATTTGTTTTAATATGGTTGACTTGCCCGAACGTCTTGTTCCTATTAAAACTTTAATGATATGTTTATTTATAAAAGGATTGATTTTATCAATATAATCTTTTCTTTGAATAATCATTAAAATCACACTTCTTTTTATAATTATTAATTTATCATAACTATCATATAAATTTTTCAG
>NZ_JAXJXF010000106.1:0-2257 GCF_036307625.1 Methanobrevibacter sp. | reverse complement strand
CATGATAAAAACTTTTACTCCACCTATTTATTAAATTTAACTATTTTTAGATAAAATTAAAAATTCACAACTAATTTTCATCAAAAAATTTTAAATCAACAAAGTTTTTGAAAGAGTCATTTTGTCAGTATTCCAACATTATAAAAGTTATAAATGAGAAATATATTAATGATTAAATTAAATCGTGTGATTAAATGAAAAGTGATAATGTTAAAAAAGGAATTCAAAGAGCTCCACACAGGTCTCTTTTAAGAGCTTGCGGATTAGATGATGATGACTTTAAAAAACCATTCATTGGAATCGCTAACAGTTTTACAGACATTGTTCCTGGCCATATTCACTTAAAAGAATTGGTTGAGTTTGTAAAAGATGGAATTATTGCTGCAGGAGGTATTCCATTTGAATTTGATACCATGGCAGTATGTGATGGAATCAGCATGAACCATGAAGGTATGAAATATTCCCTTCCTTCACGTGAAATAATTGCAGCAACCGTTGAATCAATGACCAAGGGCCATGCATTTGACGGGCTTGTATTGATTCCAAGCTGTGATAAGGTAGTTCCAGGAATGATTATGGGTGCCGCAAGGGTAAATGTACCTTCAATTGTAGTTACCGGTGGGCCGATGGCATCCGGTGAATATAACGGAAAACCTGCAGATTTGATTACTGTATTTGAAGCTGTCGGTGCTTATTCTGCCGGTAAAATGTCTGAAGAGGAAGTTCATGAACTTGAAAAATGCGCCTGTCCTGGTGCCGGAAGCTGTTCCGGTCTATTTACAGCAAATACCATGGCATGCATTACAGAAACATTCGGTTTATCCCTTCCGACCTGCGCTACAACCCATGCAAGAACAGATGAAAACAACAAGATTGCGTTTGAGTCTGGAAAACAGATTATCAAACTAGTTGAAGATGATATCAAACCGTCAGATATATTAACACAAGAGGCATTCAACAATGCTGTCGCTGTTGACATGGCATTGGGAGGATCATCCAATACTGCACTTCACATTCCTGCAATTGCAAGTGAGGTTGAGGGCATTGATGTTGATTTGGAATTGTTCGATAAAATTTCAAGAAATGTTCCTCATATTGCATTGATTTCCCCTGCGGGTGAGGATTCTATGATGGATTTGCACTTGGCTGGTGGTATTCCTGCCGTTTTAAAAACTTTGGGGGATAAAATCGATACCAATCAATTGACAGTAACTGGAAAAACAATAGAAGAAAACCTTAAAACAGTTGAAAACAAAAACACTGATGTCATTCATACTCTCGATAATCCGGTACATGAAGATGGTGGAATTGCTATTTTAAAAGGTAATTTAGCTCCAAATGGAAGTGTAGTTAAAAAAGGTGCTGTAGCAGACCATTTGATGCATCTTAAAGGACCTGCAAAAGTCTATAACTCTGAAGAAGATGTAACCAAAGCCATATTTGACCATGAAATCGATGAAGGCGACATCGTTGTAATCAGATATGAGGGTCCTAAAGGAGGTCCTGGAATGCGTGAAATGTTGAATCCGACATCTGCCCTTGTCGGTATGAACATTAAGGATGTGGGATTAATAACTGATGGAAGATTCTCTGGTGGAACAAGAGGACCTTGTATAGGACACGTATCTCCTGAAGCAAGGGAAGACGGACCTATTGCAGCGGTTCAAAATGGTGATATAATTGAAATTGACATTAACAACAGAAGCATCAATATTGAACTTTCCGATGAGGAAATCGAAGCAAGACTCAAACAAGTTAAACACCCGGAAAGTGATGTTGATGGATGGTTGGCAATCTATCAAAAGTTGGTTCACTCAGCAGATACTGGTGCTATTTTAAGGTAGGGTTAAAATGGATATATTAAATTATGATGAAATTGATTTGGCTGAAACAATCAAAAGATCAGAAGAAGATGTAAACAAGGTCTTGGATATCGTTTCTGACATTTTAAACAACGTCAGATTAAATAAGGATGATGCTATTAGGGAATATACTGAAAAGTTTGACGGGGTTACAATAGAAAATTTGAAAGTATCCAAAGATGAAATTGAAGAGGCTTATGATACTCTAGATGATTCATTACTTGCTGCACTAAAACAAGCAGCATCAAATATTGAAAAATTTCATAAAAAACAAATCCCTCAGGAGTGGGAAATGGAAGTTAATCCAGGTATTGTTGCAGGTCAAATTGTAAGACCTATCAACTCTGCTGGCTGTTATATACCTGGTGGAAGGGCAGCTTACCCTTCATCAATAT
>NZ_JAXJXF010000105.1:0-5574 GCF_036307625.1 Methanobrevibacter sp. | reverse complement strand
TTATGATGCCATTGACAGCAAAGCTGGTTTTGATGAAATAAAACAGAAACTAATCAGATACAAATCAAAAAACTTTGATGAAAAGATAAGCAGGAATTTGGATGAGCTTATTGAAATGGATTTGATTGAAAAGAGTGACAATTATTACATCCGTCGCTGATATCATGTTTAACCTTGAAGCGCTGAAAAACAAAGTATTGAATAATTACAAAATCACCAAAGCAGATGCATTGAATTTAGTCAATGTACCATTTAATGAATTAACAAATGCAGCAAATGAAATCAGGGAACATTTTTGTGGAAACTGTTTTGATGCATGTACAATCATTAATGTAAAAAGTGGAAAGTGTAGCGAAAACTGTAAATTTTGCGCTCAGTCAACCCATCATAATACCGACATAGATACCTACCCCATCATGTCAGAGGATGAAATTAAGAAAAAAACATTGTCCATTTATAATTCCGGTTTTAAAAGGATTTCATATGTTGCTTCAGGAAAAAACATTGAACAAAAGGAATTTGAAACAATATCTAAAGCAATCAATGAAGTGAAAAGAGACAATGACGACATCAAACTGTGTGTTTCCTTGGGATTTCTAAAAAAAGATCAGCTAATAAATCTTAAGGATGCCGGCGTTGAGAGAATACATAACAATCTAGAAAGTTCAAGAAAATATTTTGGAGAGATTTGTACCACCCACAGTTATGACGACAAATTAAATACTCTGAACCTGATGCATGATGAAGGCATCATGATTTGCAGCGGAGGTATATTCGGCCTGGGCGAAAGCTTTGAAGACAGAATTGATTTGGCTTTTGAGTTAAGAAGGTTAGGCGTCAAATCAATACCAATAAATATTTTAAATCCAATCAGAGGAACTCCTGTCGAAAATAATGAAATATTGACAAATGAGGAAGTCTGCAGAATAATTTCAATTTTTAGATTCATCAATCCGGACGCTTATATTCGAATGGTGGGCGGAAGGTCCCTTCTAGAGGACAATGGAAAAATGGCATTCAAGTCAGGCGCCAATGCTGCAATCCTTGGAGACATGCTGACAACAATTGGTCTGGGACTTGAAGACGATTTAAACCTTCTCGACGAATTGGGTTTTGAAATTGCATATTGAAACAATGGAGGAATATTTATGTTAATCAGAAAAGCAACAGATGACGATATTGAAGAGATTATGAAAATCTATAGGATTGCACAGGACTTTATGATTGAATCCGGAAATCCGAACCAGTGGAGTCACTTCTATCCTACAATAGACATTATCAGCAAGGATATATATGAAGAGACATGTTATTTGGTCTGTGACGATGATGGTCCCCATGGAGTATTTGCACTTTTTGATATTGATGAGCCAACTTATCAAATCATTGAAGATGGTCAATGGCTCAATGATGAGAAATATTTAACCATACACAGGATTGCAAGCGATGGCAAAGTCCACGGAATTTTCGATTGCATAATTACATACTGCAAAAGCAAATCAAACAACATTAGAACAGATACTCATCAAAACAATGTGATTATGCAAAATCTTATAGAAAAACAAGGCTTTCAAAAATGTGGAATAATCCATGTGGCTGACGGCTCGCCAAGGATAGCCTACCACTGGTCAAAAAGTATTTTATAATTAAAATACATAATATTACTATTTGATTATTTAATCGGTTGGAATTTTATGAATTTTGGAAAATTAATCGGCAATACGCCAATGATAAAGATTGATTATGAATATGATGGGAAACAAAGCAGCATATATACTAAACTTGAATATTACAATTATACCGGCAGCATTAAGGACAGAATTGCATTATACATCATAGAAAACGAAAGAAAAAACGGAAATTTAAAGGATGGCCAGCCTATCGTAGAGGTTACAAGCGGAAACACAGGCATTTCCTTTAGTGCAATAGGTGCACTCTACGGCCATGATGTGCATATTTTCATGCCCGATTGGGTATCTCTTGAAAGAAGAAAACTTATTGAAATGTATGGTGCTCATGTACACTTAATTTCCAGAGAGGAAGGTGGATTTAAAGGAGCTTTAAAATTAGCTGAAGAATTTTCAAAAGAGATTGATGCATACAGACCACTGCAATTTGATAATGAATTAAATGTTGAAGCTCAATACAAAACAACCGGCAATGAAATAGTCAACTCCGTTCCAGAGATAAATGCATTCGTATCAGGGATTGGAACCGGAGGAACATTAATGGGCATTGGTAAACGATTAAAGGACAACAATCCAGACTCCAAAATATTTGCTCTTGAACCGTCCACACTATCAATTCTCAAAATGGGAATGGAAGAGGGAAGTCATATGATTGAAGGAATTGGTGATGACTTTATTCCTGGAATCGTTGAACAGGATTTGATTGATGACATTGTTTTGATTCATGATTGTGATGCAATAAACATGGCCAAAAGAATTGCTAATGAGTTCGGATTGGCAATAGGTATTTCAAGCGGAGCAAATTTCCTGGCAAGCGTTATAATGGATAATGATAATCTCAATATAGCCACTGTTTTTCCAGATGACAATAAAAAGTATATAACTACAAAACTGTCAGAAAAAATCGATGAAAATCCCGAATTAATTTCCAACAATATAAAACTTATCGGCTTTGAAGTAATCTAAAGGGTGTCAACCAAAATTTAATTTTGGCGGACACACTTCATTAAATTTCTGCATAATTTTTTTACTGTTTTTAGAGTGGATTTATTTACTTTCACAATTGACTATTTATTTTATTATTTAATCAATTATTGTGTTTTCATTAATTTAACTGGTAATTTGATGTGCATTATGCAAACATTAATATTGAAAAATATTATATCTAGTTGTTTTAAAATTATAATATATGGGATTTATTTCAAGTTTTAATTTAAAATTTTATTCAAAATTCAGTTCAAATGATTTATTGGTTTTAGTTATTGCTGCTTTAATTCAATTTATTACATCATTTATTGGAAGTATGATTCAGGTGGCATTGCCTTTAATGTCTAATGATTTGAATTTAACTATTGAACTTGCAAATTGGATTTCTATTTCTTATATGGTTGCTTTAATTGCAGTTTCCATTCCATTATCCAGAGTCATTTCCCAGTATGGTGTCAAGAAGTTTACCATTATTGGCGTAATCGTGTTGAGCATAGGATTACTGATGTCAGCAATTGCTCCAAATATTTATTTTCTTCTTTTTTCAAGAGTTATTCAGGGCATTTCTGTTGCAATACTTCTTATCAGTATTTATATGTTTGTTGTTAATCAAATATCTGAAGATAATGTTGGCAGCGCACTAGGTATTGTAGGATCAATGGGTTATATTGGAATGACTTCTGCTCCAACGATTTCAGGATTTATTGTTTATTATCTGTCCTGGAGATTATTGTTTGTTCTTTTGGCTATAATATTCATAATTGAACTGGTATTATTGTCTAGACTTGACAGTGAATGGAAAAGTGAGTCAAAACAGATTAATATAAGAGGTTCGTTTTTTTATATCATTTTGATGATTTTGTTTGTTGTAGGTTTAACTAATATTACAAGGCTGTTTGGTGTGCCTCTTTTAATTTTAAGCTTTATTTCATTCATTATATTTGTTAAAGTTGAAATCCACAATTCCAATACGATTTTTAATTTGAATCTTTTTAAAGATTTTAAATATGTGGTGGGTAATTATGCTGCGTTTATTGCATATTTTATCACTTTCATTTCAACATATATTCTTAATTTCCATTTACAATATGTTTTTGGCTTTGATTCACGAATTGCTGGTATAATATTGCTTTCAACTCCTTTAGTCATGGTTTTAATTTCTCCTTTCAGTGGAAAATTGGCTGATAAATATGATAATAGGGTTTTGGCAGGCATTGCAATGTCTATATTATTGTTTGTAATGTTTTCACTATGTTTCATTGAGTTGTTGCCGTTATACCTGTTGGTAGTGGTCATGATTGTTCAGGGTATTGGCCATGGTCTATTCTCGCCGCCAAATAATAAATATGTTCTTACATTGGTAGATGATGATGATTTGAGTGATGCATCATCTATGTTAACATCCAGTAAAGAAATTGGTAAAACAGTTAGTTTAGCTACATATAATGTAATTTGTCTTATAATAATAGGAAATCAGGCAATTGGTAGTGATAATATACCTGGGTTAATTTCATCTTCACATTTCATTATGGCAATTTCTACTGTTTTAACATTATCTGCAGCCATATTGTTATTCTACTCAAAATTTCACTATGATGTTTAGTAAATCTGTGTTGTTGTAATGAATGAAGGTGATTTTTTTGTTGAATAAACAACAGGATATGAAAATACATGTGGAATTAAATTTAGCCAAATATTAGATTAAATCAACTAATATATAATCTGATTTGACAAATGATTGTAAAGGGAGGTGTAAGTATGCCATCAAGTAAGCAATATCTGGAATACGTGCTGGAGCAGTTATCCCATTTGGATGAAATATCATATAGGGCAATGATGGGTGAGTACATCATATATTATCGCGCAAAGATTGTCGGCGGAATTTATGATGATCGATTTCTAATCAAGCCTGTGAAATCGGCAGTGTCAATGATGCCTGATGCCAGTATGGAACTTCCATATGAAGGTGCAAAGGAAATGATTCTGGTTGAAGATTTCGAAAATAAGGCATTTCTAAGTGAACTTTTTGAGGCAATGTATGATGAGCTTCCGGCTCCGAGAAAAAGAAAATGATGGTCGTAATGCAGTCATATGGTGGCCATTAACTTAAACTTTTTTTCAATTATTCTGTTGGATTGAATTCATTAATGACATCCTGTATGGTATAGCAATTGCTATCCTTCATAGCTGCAAGCCCGTCATCGGCATCGTCACATGCCCAGGCACAATGAAGAATAGAATAAAATTCAGAATTATATTCCTTTTCAGCCTTTGATATGATATAACGCCCCTAGAATCTTTTGGACAAGTCGGACTTGAAGTCAAAAATCAATTTTGGCGGACACCCTAAAAAAAATAAAAAAAATGTGGTGACGGTTTTGGAAATTAAGCGGACATTAGTTCCAATACACCTTCAATAATCAATACGACTCCAATGATGATTGCAATGAATATCGGTTGATTAAGTGAAAATGTCCCAAGAGCTATTAAAACAATACCCATAACCAAAATAAGTATTGAAGAAAAAGCAGGTACACGACTCATTTTTGAAAATAAACCTGTCAATCCAAATACGATCATGATAAATCCAACAATATAGAACTGCAAACCTACCAAGAAAGATAATGAATCAATAAAGAATATAAACAACAGCCCAAAAATTATAGCCAGTATTCCTGTGACAAGCATTATATTTTTTGAGTTTGAACTATCACTTCTAAGTCCTGTTATCGTTATGGACAATCCTAAGAAAATCAAGCTTAAACCTACAATAACTGAAATCATTTCAGATGAAAACATTGGAAATATCATCAAAAGTAAACCCACAATTATTGTAATTAAACCTGTAGCCTTTTCAAATGCCATTCTAATCACCTCCATTTAATTTAATATATATTAAATC
>NZ_JAXJXF010000104.1:0-12582 GCF_036307625.1 Methanobrevibacter sp. | reverse complement strand
TTTTAATATATATTCTTATTTTTATATTTAATTGCTCATTTAAGCAAAATATTTAAATATTAAGTCGTATTATAATGTATATTTAACTTACGATTAACTTTATTAATCTTAAGTTTTTAATGAATTTTATGAGGTGAAAATTATGTCTGAAATACCAAAAGCTCCTATCGCTAGAATCATTAAAGAAGCTGGTGCTGAAAGAGTAAGCGAAGATGCAAAAGCTGAATTAGCTGCTTACGTTGAAGAAGTTGCTCGTAATGTTGCTAAAGAAGCTACTCAAGTTGCTAAAATCGCAAAACGTAAAACTATTAAAGCTGATGATATTAAATTAGCTATTAAAAACTTATAAATAAGTTTTTATTCCTTTTTTTATTTTTTTAGGTGTTATTATGAATGATAATACTATATTGATTAAAAATGCATTAATTTTAAGTCCAAATAATAATTTTGAAAATAATGAACAATCTCTTTTAATTAAAGGCAATATAATTTCTGAAATTTCAGAGGATATAGATGACAGCAATGTCGATAAAGTCATTGATGCTAGCGGAAAAATATTACTTCCTGGATTTATTAACACTCATACTCACTTATCCATGGCTTTGTTTAGAGGTTTAGCAGATGATTTAAGTTTAGATAGCTGGTTAAATGATCATATATGGCCAATGGAAGCGAATCTAAATGGAGAATACTGTTATATTGGAGCATTATTAGGTGCTGTTGAGCTAATCAAATCAGGTACAACAACCTTCAGCGACATGTATTTTTACATGGAAGATGTTGCACGTGCAGTGGATGAAGCGGGTATCAGAGCGGTTTTATCATATGGAATGATTGATTTTGGAGATGCTGAAAAAAGGGAAAACGAATTCAATGAGAATATTTCCTTGTTTGAAAATTGCAATGGCATGGCAAATGGAAGAATTAAAGTATTTTTCGGACCTCATTCTCCTTATACTGCATCAGAGGAATTGTTGATTAAAGTCCGTCAGTTGGCAGATGAATACAATATGGGTATTCATATTCACGTTTCCGAAACCGAAAAGGAAATCAATGATTTATTGGATGAAAAAGGTCTAAGACCTTTTGAATATTTAGATAAAATCGGATTTTTAGGTCCTGATGTCGTTGCCGCTCATAGCGTATGGTTAAGTGATAATGAAATTGAAATCATTAAGAAAAACAATGTCAAGGTTTCACATAATCCATGCAGTAACATGAAATTAGCTTCAGGAATTGCTCCTGTTTCCAAACTGATTGAAAATGATATTTGCGTAAGTATAGGTACTGATGGTGCTTCTTCAAATAACAATCTAGATTTAATCGAAGAGTTAAAGACAGCAAGTCTGCTTCAAAAGGTTTCCACACTTGATCCTAAGGCATTGTCTTCTGATGAAGCATTGGCTATGGGTACAATTAAAGGTGCTGAAGCTTTAGATTTGGATGATGAAATTGGTTCTATTGAAGTAGGTAAAAAAGCAGATATTATTTTAATTGATACCAATTCGGCTAATATGGTTCCAAACAGTTCTAATTTAAGTTCTAATATTATTTACTCCGCAAACGGTTCAAATGTTGATACCACTATTTGTGACGGTAAAATATTAATGGAAAATAAGAAATTAGTTGTTTTGGATGAACAGGAAATTTATGAAAAAGCTAGAAAAGCTATTGAAGAATTAAAAAAATTAAAAGAAGCTTCTATCTAGCTTCAAATTTTATTTTATTTTTGTTTACAATAATGCTTCTTTTCCATTCATCTGAACTTTCAGGGAAGTCAGATCTGTAATGTGCTCCTCTACTTTCTCTACGCAATATTGCTGATTTTACGATTAAAATACAAATTTCAACCATGTTGGTTACTTCAAGGGCAGTTACTAAATCATCGTTATATTGCTTTATATCCCTTACATTCAGGTTTTTCAACTCTTTTTGCATTTCTAAAAGTTGTTTCAATGCTTCGTTCAGGCCTTTTTCATCACGTACAATTGCCACTTTTTCCCACATTAAGTTTTTAATCCTATTTTTAAATTCTTGTGGTTTAATTGATCCTTTATTAATTAGATTTTTGATTCTTGAAGCTTCTTTTTCAACCATTTCATCATTTGTTTTTATTTCAGATTCTTTGGCTACTTTAGAAGCACTTTCACCTGCAATTTTACCGAACACCTGAGTATCCGCTAAAGCATTTCCACCTAAACGGTTAGCTCCATGAACTCCGCCACAGACTTCTCCGGCACCAAATAGGTTTTCAAGTGATGTAGATGCATCTGTATCAATTTTTAAACCGCCCATAAAGTGATGTGCAGTTGGTGCTACTTCTATTGGTTCATGCTTGATGTCTACACCAACGTTTTCAAATTGTAAAACCATTGTTTCAAGTTTTTCCTCTATGTATTCATCGTCCAAGTGTGAAATGTCCAGGTAGACTCCACCGCTTTCGGTACCTCTTCCTTCAATAATCTCTTGATAAATTGAACGGGCGACAACGTCACGGGTTGCAAGCTCCATTTTTTCAGGAGCATATTTTGGCATGAACCTTTCACCATCTTTATTGATAAGTTTTCCACCTTCAGCCCTAACTGCTTCAGTTACAAGCACTCCTTTTTTAGATTCTGGTTTCACCATTCCTGTTGGGTGGAATTGGATTTGTTCCATATCAATCAAGTTAGCTCCGGCTCTGTATGCTATTGCAAAACCATCTCCATTTTTTTGGAAGGTGTTTGATGTTACAGGGAATAATTGACCAGCACCTCCACTGGCTAAGATTACTGATTTTGCTTTGAAATAAATTAAACTTGAGTCCTTTAAATCGAGCCCGGTTGCACCTATTACCTGATTGCCTTCAGTGATTAATGATGTAATCATAACTTCTTCGATGCATTCAATGTTTCTTTTTATGATTTCTTCTTTTAGGGCATTTAATAATTCTGCACCTGTTCTATCTCCTTGATAACAGGTTCTTCTATATGTTTGTCCTCCAAATGGCCTTTGATTTATTTGACCTGATTCCTGCCTGTCGAACAGTGCACCATAGTTTTCAAGGTCTATTAACCTTTTTGGAGATTCGTTCACGAGAATTTCTACAAGTTTTTTGTCATTGAGGTAGCTTCCGCCTTTTAGAGTATCCTCCATGTGGGCTTCAATTGAATCATCTTTATCAACAGTTTTAAAAACAGCGTTGTATCCTCCTTCTGCCATTCCTGTACAGCCGGACCTGAATGAAAGACCTTTTGATACAATAGTTGCTTTTAATCCGGATTCATCAACTTCAATAGCAGCTCTTGAACCTGCTCCTCCTGAACCGATTATTAATACGTCTGTAGAGATAGTTTTTATATTCATTTAAATTACCCTGTAAACTTTTATCAGTAATACTTTTATACTTATTGGTTAAAATAATTTCTTAATAATATTTATTTATCAAAAGTTAATTAATTATTATTGAATCTATATTTCTTAAATCAAATCATGATGAATTATAGTGTTCTTTTATTAAATTGAAATTTCAGTTAAGATTTTGATAGATATATTAAACTCTATGTAATTTGGTGAGAGGTTATTTGATGAAAATTGATGGTGAAGTTACAACTGGTATGGGAAAGGCGGAGTTTTTCCTATCACAAGAGTTTTACATTAATGAATTTAAAAAAAATTTGGGATTCATACCATATCCCGGAACTTTAAATGTTATTGTCGATGCGAAATATTTGCATGATATTAATGAAATTAAGAACAACTGCAAAAATATAATCAAGCCAGATACAGAATTTGGAGCCGTAAAATATATAAGGGCTATTTTAAATGACCAGATTGATGGATCTATTGTATTTCCCGCCAAAACAACTCATGAAGAAAATTATCTGGAATTTATTGCAGAAGAAAAATTAAGAGAAAAGCTTAATTTGAATGATGGGGACATTGTTAGTATAGAATTTTGAAATGATTTTTTTTTACCGTAAAGTATTTTATATATGATAGATATATTTTTTAATACGTTCTCAGGGCGGGGTGAAATTCCCCACCGGTGGTGATTTTTTTAAATAAAATAAGTCCACGAGCACAAGGGTGTTGATTTGGTGAGATTCCAAAACCGACGGTTATAGTCCGGATGGAAGAGAAGATAATAGTTATTTTTGGCCCTGGTTCTAGTACAATATGGAGTGTTACTATGAATCAAGAAACAAACTTAGATAAAGCTTTGGAAGCTATAAGAAATGGTGAATTTGTATTAGTTTTTGATGATGATGACAGGGAAGGAGAAGTCGATATGATTATCGCTTCTGAATTTGTAACCCCTAAATCAATTGCAACCATGAGAAATGATGCAGGCGGTTTAATCTGCAACTGTTTACATGCTGATTTTTGTGATGAAATTAAATTGCCGTTCATGGTTGATATTATGCAGGCTGCATGTGAAAAATATCCTGAACTTGCTAAACTTGCACCGAATGATATCCCATACGATGAAAGATCATCATTTTCAATTTGGACCAATCACAGAAAATCATTCACTGGTGTAACAGACCATGACAGAGCAATGACTATCAGTGAAATGGCAATAATGATGAAAGAGGAAAGATTTGATGAGTTCGGAGCTACTTTCAGGTCTCCTGGTCATGTATGTCTTTTAAGAGGAGCCGACGGTCTTGTAAAAAATAGAAGAGGACACACTGAAATTGGTCTTGCATTATGTGAATTAGCTGGCGTTACTCCTGTTTGTGTAGTTTGTGAAATGATGGATGGTGAAACCGGACAGGCTACTACAATCGCAGATGCTCGTAAGTATGCTGAAGAAAACGGGCTTGTCTTGCTTAAAGGCGAAGACATTATTAATAAATATTTAGAAGAATAGTATTTTTAACTATTCTTTTTTTCTACAATATAATTTGCAATAAATTCTGTAATCTGTTTTATTTTATATGAATTGTAAATGCTGAATGCGACATATCTCCCATCATTCATCTTAATTTCTATTCCATCTCTTATTTCTTTTGAGGTGTTTATTTCAATTATTTTAAACCATGGAATTCTCAGTGTCTTGTTTTTCAGTGCCTTTTCAAAGTGAATTCCATCATCTTTGAATTTGACTATTTTCACAACACGTCTGTTCATGTCGGAAGCTATTTGGATATCGCCATTTTCGTCAAAGACATAATCCGGTATCATGCAGCTAGCTTTCCAACCTTGTTTCATTTTTTTTAAAACATGTGCCCTATCTTTCTTTGTTAGTTTGACGCCTGTTTCGGGACTTAAATTAAGAGCCATTATATCACTTTTCTTTTTATTTCATCAAATGAGTAAATCTTTTCAAATTCTACTTCACGAGCCATATTGATTATTTTGTCAATGTCTAGGTTTTCCTCAATCAAATCAAGCGCATATTTTGTAAACAGTTCATATCTTATTTCAACTTCAGGAATAAATCCTCTCATGTCGGCAGATTTTAATTTTGGAAGTTTTAAAACATCTTCAACATTTGTATTTTCTATTATATATGGCTTGACAGTGTCGAATATATCTTCATTATATACTTTATTTAGGAGTATCGCTTCGACACTAACTCCAAGCTTATTCAGCATGTTTTCATGTGCTACAATATCGACGGCTGCAGATTCTATACCTCCCTTATTGACTCCTGTAGCCAATATCATTGGAATTTTTGAGGACATTGCTATTTCTGCTGCAGAAAATGGAACCTTTTCGTTTAGAAGTCCGGTGAATACACTCATCACTCCTTCAATTAGGACAATATCGTAATCTGAATTGTTTAATATTTTTATTGTAGACTCAATATCTTTCCATCCCAGATGTCCAATTTTTATTGAAGCGAAATCTTCCATTTTCCCCTTTGTCAAATATAGTCCAGGTATAATGTCACGAACATCTGGACCCACTTTAAGGAGTGCAACTTTGTATCCTCTTTTTCTTATTGCACCTGCCAGACCGGTCAATATGAAAGTTTTGCCGGAGTCAGATCCGTTACTTCCAATCATCAGGTATTTTGGTTTTTTGTTTGGTTTAATTGGGGGTACCTTTATGCCACTGTTGATTCCGACTTCGCGATGTAGAAATTTTTTGACTTCATTGTTTCTATTGTAAATGTCATCGAGGTTCTGTATATCTATTTGTTGCTTTAGGTTTTCTACAAGAATCGGGTTTTCATCCAGTATGCCATGAATCATTGTACCGATAACATTTCCGTCATCGTTACATGCTCCAGAAAAGATGTTGTACTCTCCTTTTTTGTTGGTATCACCATAATTTATCCTTTGAACCTGTGAATAGAATAAGGGCTTTGCATCCCCTTCAACTTTACCGTAGGTATGAGTATGGAATCCATTAACGTCTTCAGTTTGGTTTTTAACTAAAAATGAGTTGTCGAATACCTTTGCCTTTACTCTGTCGCTTGTTATAAGCGGTGAAAAGTTCACATCTATTATTCCAAGCCCTTCCTTGACAATAGGTACTGGGGATTTTCTTCCGATGTCTATCTGATTTGAAAGCAGTTGAAAACCTGCACAGATTCCAATAATGGGTTTTCCATCACGAGCCATTTTTTTTATTTCAGTATTTAATCCCATATTTATGTCATTTGACTCAATTAAGGTTCCGCCTGGAATTATTAATGCATCTAATTCTTTTGAAGCCTTGTTTCCATTAATCAAACCGTTTTCTTTCACGATGTCTGTCGGTAAATTTCCAAAATCTTCAAATCCCGGAACGGCTCCGCTTACATAAGCAAGTCCTATTCTTGTCATAAAATAACCTCTTACTTATTACTTATACTCTATAAGTTATAAAATTTAGAGGTGTATTTCAAGTGTAAAATCACAAGGCATGTTTAATGTATGGATGCTTGGAAATACAAGTCGATTAACTTTTTGTTAGTATATAAAGTTTTCTATTTTTGTAACTAAAAGTAATTAAAACTTAATTCATTTAATCTTTGATTTTTCATATTGGTGATTCTTTATTTTATAATAATCGTGAGTTTTTCAATCAAGGATATAAATAATGGTTTTTAAATTGTTAAATTTTGATTATATTTATTTTCAATTAGTTAAATTATATTGATTATAATTTTGAAATAACTATTTTTTTAAATGGCTGTGTCAATATTAAACTGCACAAGATTTTTATACAATTAAATGTAATAATAATTTCAAAAATAATTTACATGTGGTGAATATGGGCAATTCACGAATATTGAAAATAATGTTTCCATTGGACATTAAAAGTTTATCAATGGTGGAAAGAGTATGTTCTATACTAATTTACACTGTTCCTCTCTTATTATTGGCCATATTAACATATATTAATTTAAATGACTTTTTTAGTATTGTAATTTGGATATTATATTGCATTTTGTTTAGTCCTTGGTTTTATTACATTTTGGATTATGAAAGATTGGAAAAGAAATATAAAATCATGTCAGATATTAGATTTGGCAGTACTTATGAATTTTTGTCTAAATTGATGGTATTTTCAGTTCCAGGAATCATTATTGCAATAATTACAATTAGTTATTTTTTAAACCAATTGAATTTAGGAATCATTCTTTCCTCTGCTTTCATTGTACCGTCATTGGCATTATACTTTAGAAATGATGTTTTTAATGATGGAAGTTGTATTGAAGGGGAAGAAATTATTTTAGGTTATATTCCAACATGGTATGGATTGTTAAGTTTGGCTGTGGGAATTTACGGTTATTTTAATGCATTTAAATTAAGTAACTTAACCATGGCAATAACTTTAGGTTTAATTACCTTAATTTTTCAAATATTATTTGTCATTCCAGATAAATTCAATAAAATCTTATCATTTGAAGTTAGAAGAAAGAAAGGATGTATACTACTTTTGATTTCATTAATTATAATATTTTTCTTAATATCTATGATATTGGGTTCATATGGGATCAATTTTAATATTATTGATTTATCTTTTGAATCAATTATAAGAAAAGCTGTTACTTGGGTTATTGCTATTATTTTAGTGATACTTTTTGTAAGGAAAATTAAAGATATGGGTTAGGAATAATATTTTTCATATTAAAGTCAGTTCGAAAACTATTTCAATTTAATACTGTGTTTTTGCAAGAAATCACATTTCAAAAATATTTATTGTATGTGGTTGATGATTAATTTTTTAAAATTTATTAAATTACTTATTTTTTGTGATTTAAATAGTTTTAATTAAAAATAAAAAATTTATGATGGTTGATGATTACCTTCTTTTTTTTAACATGTGCAATTTTTGCACAAGTTGAAGTTTTACTCAATTCTTCATTTTTTCAAATGTTTTGTAATCTAGTAACTTTTCTTAAAAATTGTTTTGAGTTTGTAAAATTGATTTAATATTGTAAAATTGTTCTAAAAGCAAATAAAAAGATATTTAAACGATTATAAACTAATGATTATTAAAATTTCAATAATAATTAACTTCAAGGTATTGAATGAGATATTAAAACTGGTTACATGATATTATTTATATGCTCGGTTTCATATATTATACTGTGAAATTATTTTTGCAATGTTTAAAACTGTAATGGGGTTTTTAAATGAATGATAATATAAGTTATGACTCTGAAAAATTTAAATCAATGATACACTACATTATCAGCAGATGTCACACAAAGGATAATTTTGCTAGGGTTGTATTATATAAATTATTGTATTTTTCTGATTTTGATAATTATGAGAAATATGAAAAACCGATTAGCGGTGAAACTTATATTAGAAAACAAATGGGACCAGTTCCTTTACACTTTTTTGAAGCTATTGGTGAATTAATTGATGAAGGAAAAATAGCTGAGAGTTCCGAACGTGTTATAAATTATTTAAAATATAAATATTCCTCATTAACAGATCCGGATATCAGTTTATTATCCTCTGATGAGATTCAAGTAATGGACGATACAATCAATAAACTTTCTCATTTCTACTCTGAAGAGATAAGTAAATATTCTCACGGTGATATTCCTTGGAGATTAGCAAAAGACGGCGAAATATTAAATTATGAAGCTGTCTTTTATAGGGATCCAGAATATTCTGTGAGGGAGTACTATGACTGAGTACATGGGTTACACATTTGAATACCATCATAAATTTAAAAAAGAGTTTCAAAAAACTTTCACCAGGCACCAATGCCCTACAATTAAAAGCGACTTTAAACTCTTGTACGATATTTTAATCCAACATCTTTCGGAATCAGATAAATTTGAATCCCATGTTTGTATGCGTATGGCAGGTTTAGAGAATCATGTGAACGTGCCTGCATTCATTATTAAGAAGTTCCGTTGTGAAGGAATAAACAAAGGTGTAAATTCAGGTTTCAGAATAACATTCCTCTTTGATAAAGAAGAAAGTAAATTTATTTTTGTTGAACTGTTCCATAAGAACAAAAAGAAAATTCCTGATAAGAATCGGATAAATGAACTATTTGTAAAAGAAGTTGAAATCAATGATGAATTGTATGAACATGAAAAAGAATATTTAAGTAGAAATTAACTCTGGAATAAGGATGTCTTAGTGTTATTTGATTTAATGGTAAGTATGTAATTATTCTTGTAGTTACCATTTGTAAATAAAATTTTAAAAATATACTTACTCAAAATTGAAATTTTTGATTAGATAGATTCTGACAAAATAGTAAGTATGCGATTTTTCTCTGCATTACTTTTTGTAAATAAAATTTTAAAAATATGCTTACATGAAAATGAAATTTCAGATTACTTAAACTCTAAAAAGAGTAACTATGTGTTTTTTATATGTCCTACTTTTTCTTAATCAAATTCTTTAAAATACTTAAAATGTTAATAAAAAAAAGAAGTTATTGAGTGTTTTCAAATACACTCATAGCTTTGATAATTTTTAAGTCATCTAAAGGTTTTGCCTGAATTTGCAATCCTACTGGAATGTTTTCTACTTCACCAGCCTTGATGCTTCCTGCTGGAATTCCTGCAAGGTTAGCGATTACGGTTAAAATATCGTAAGCATACATTTCCATAGGTTCTAGCTCTGCACCAATTTCGTGAGGAAGTTTAGGCACAGTTGGTCCTACAATCAAATCAACGTTTTCAAGCATTTTTGTTATTTCGCCTCTGATTACAGACCTTGCTTTCAAAGCTTGCTTGTAATATTTACCACTGAATTCTGCTTCAGCAATGTGTGAACCGATTTTGATTCTTCTAAGCACCTCATCTCCACATACTTCTTCAATTCTGTATCCGTAATCTCTTCCGTCATATTTTCTGGTTGCTGAGAAGAATTCCACATAGTTGATTAGGTAGTAAGTAGGCAGACATAAGTCAATATAATCGAAACTTACTTCAACAAGCTCTGCTCCAGCATCAACTAACTTATCAATAGCTTTGTTGACGGTTTTGTTGATTTCTTCATCTGTAACGTCAATGAATTCTTTACATACAGCTATTTTCATACCTTCCAATGATATATCTTCCAATACTTCAGTGAAGTCAGGCTTGTCCCAGTCCAAGGTAGTACATTCGGTTTTATCATATTTTGCGATTGTATTTAAAGCCAATGCAATGCCGCTGACGTCATTTGCAAGCGGTCCGATTTGGTCTAGACTCATGGATAAGTCAAGTAAACCTTGTCTTGAAACGGCACCATATGTTGGTTTGAATCCAACAACTCCACAGTGGGATGCAGGGTTTCTGATGGATCCTCCTGTATCTGAACCTATAGAGATATCACACATTTTCGCTGCAATTGCCGCTGCACAGCCACCAGATGAACCACCGGGGATTCTGCCCATAGCAGCAGGGTTTTGAGTAGGTCCATAATAGGAAGTTTCAGTTGAACTTCCTGCTGCAAATTCATCCATATTTAAAATACCGATGATTATACCATCTTCATCAAGAATTTCTTCAACAACAGTTGCATTGTAACTTCCGATGTAGTCCTCTAAGGTTTTGGAAGCTGCTGAAATAATCATGTCTTCAACATTAATGTTTGCCTTTATACCAAATACTAAACCAGCTAAAGCTCCAACTTCTTCGCCGGTTGCGATTTTTTCATCAATAGCTTCTGCTTGTTTTAATGCATTTTCATAGTTTAATTCAATGAATGCATTAATTTCTTCGTTATTTTCATCGATAACTTTAATGAAGCTTTCAACATTTTCTTTAGCTGTCATTTCTCCACTTTTTATGGAGTTTAACTTTTCAATAACGTTCATTAAAACACCTTAATAATCGTAAATTATAATATTATTAGTTTGTTTTTCAATATTTATATAGTTGCTTTTTTTCAAAGAGTCAAAATTGGAAGTTGCAACTAACATCATATTATAATGTAAAGAAATAGTTTGCTTTATTTTAAGTGTATTGGTATGTTATTTCTGATATTATGAAAATGGATTCAGATTTTTTAAATATTTTATCTTAACTGACAGAGGCAGGCTTTAGTTTCAATTGCTCTTTGATGAAATTTAAATAACAAGATAACAAAAAAAATAATAAATGACAATGATACAATTAAATTAAACTTTTTCAACGATAACCAAGTTTAAAAAGCAATATTGATTGAATCTGTCGAACCTTCGGGACGAAGGGGATAGCACGGTAATTCTATACTCATTGGAGTATACAGCCCGTGAAGTAAGAATCCCAACTTCTATAAAGTTGAGGTAGTTCAATTGGTGATAAAAATTTTTACTACTATGTTTTTGTTATTTCTTCAAGGAATACGTGAATCAGTAGGGGTTCCTTAAATACTTTCTTTATGAATTGTACCGACTTTGGAAATTTACCTATTATTTTGTTTTTAATTGCCATGATTTACTGGAGTTACGATAAAAAATTAGGAGAATATTTGTTAGTATCACTATCCTTTTCTCGTTTAGCTAATAGTTTTGCAAAACTTACGGCTTGTGTTTATCGTCCATGGGTGCCTGATTCAAATGTCCATCCTTATGAAAAGGCTTTAGAAACAGCTACTGGATATTCTTTCCCAAGTGGGCATATTACATCTGGAACAATATTATTTATAGGATCTATCATTAGGGGCAATATTACAAAAGGATTGCAATTCTTTTTCATTTTCTGTCTTGTATTACTGGCATTTACTCGTTGTTACTTCGGTGTGCATTATTTAACCGATGTTATAGGTGCATTTATAATTTCTTTAATAATACTATTTATCTTTAAAATGCAAGAATACCACAACTTCTGCAAGTTGTGGATGAATTGCACTATTGGGTGTACTGTCTTTTTTAATTAATTTTATTGTGTTTTATTTTATTTGCGTTTTTTTTTGAGGCTATTTTATGTCATGAATTTTTATTCAGTATACTTTTTTTGTTATTGGATTATTAAATAATTGCTTTGGGTATGAAAAATTGTTTTGGTTTTGAAAAATTGCTCTGAGTTCGTTATTCGATTACTTTTCAAATGCTCTCTATTATTTTTTATATGTGGGTAATTATAAATGAGATATTATTCAATTAAATGTGATTTTAATTGTTGTTTTAAAAAAGAGTAGATGTTTTTTCATTTTTTTTTTAGATATGAATGAAAATGGTATAATAATGATGGACTGGAGGAATGAGATTTATGGG
>NZ_JAXJXF010000103.1:0-31956 GCF_036307625.1 Methanobrevibacter sp. | reverse complement strand
TTCTAAAACAAGGATTAACAGATTTAATCGATGAAACAATGAACCTCTGGAGCAGGGGGGATAGCACGGTAATCCTACTCTCGTGGGAGAGTATCAGCCCGTGAAGTAAAAATCCTCGACTTCTCCAAAGTCGAGGTAGTTCAATTTGGAGTTTTGTGCATCTATTATAGTTTTTTCCATGGGATCTTATTTTTATTACAGATATAACATTCTCTACATTCATTCTTCGAGCGTAAACATCATGCCAGAAGATTGTTGCACTATTTAGTTTGTAGTGTTCTGTTTTTGCTTGTGTTTTTAATGGAATTTGGTCGAATGCATCTATTTCTTCATTTATGCTTTTTCTTATTGGTGAAAAAAAAGTAAACAACATTGATATTCACTTAAATTTTGGCATGTTTTCTACAATGTTTTAAAATTAAACTAAAATAGATTTATAAGTAATTTTTTTCTCTTTTTAAAGTTTACCTGTTGGTGTGTGCTTAATTTTACAATTGATTATGTTTGCGGTTATTTAATTTGTGATGTGTGCATTGCATGTTTGTGTTCATGTGACTTGACACATCTGAAATTTTTTGCATTTTCTTAAAAAAGATAAAATTTATATATGATTTGCAATATATTACTATTTACATTGGTATGAAATTGCACTTTTGAAAAAAGTATAATGAAAAATGCCAAAAAGTATATATACTATTGGAAATAATGTATATATGCGAATGTGTATTTTTACCAAAAAGATACACAAGGAATAGAAATCTATTCCTAAAAAAGATATCATCATTGTTCACATGTATTATCTTTTAAGGTGAGCATATAAAAAACGTAGGATATGATAATAATGAATGAGTTAGAAAAAGCAAACACAATCAACTGGTCAGAAAAAGTAAGAAATCTTGATGAAAACATAAGACGTGAAATCGGAATCGAAGGGGAAAATGAGGCCAAGCACATTTTAATCAAGGTCCAAACCAAGGCTGCAGAATGCATTGAACCTGCATTCATCGTCGATGAGGACGACACATTCCTTGACTTGTTTGTTCTCTCTCCGCAAGGCCCTGGCATAACCTCAACTGCGGTTCTCAAGTCCAACATCCAAAGTGTTGGCGTAATCGGAGGCGTGTCTGCCGAAAAAATGGACCCTCAAGAAATTCCCGAAGAAGTCGAGATGGACGACCTTGGAGGCCTATACCAGTAGGCCTTCAGTGCAGGACTGATCATGAAGAGGAAAAACAACAAATATAGAAGGAATAAGAATAACGACTACTACAATAGGGAATTGTTGCTAAATAAAAAGATTAGGCAGTTTCAAAACGACTATTACAATCTCTCCAACCCTCCAAGTCGGGAAGAATACCGAAAGATGGACGCACTAAGAAGAGATATAAAATATCTGCTCAGATGCCAGGAGTACCAGGTCTGGCAAAAATCTTACAACCGCAAACATGCTTATTTCAGCCAACTTTCACTATTTAAGTCAATGTACATGATGTGGAAAAGGCATACCTTTTTCACCTACATTGAAGAATACCATGACGTGCCGCATCACCTGGCACTATGGGCCAAAACCATTGGCTCAAACATGGTCCCGAAGGGGGTCTTCGGGACCTGATTCAATCTTTAGAGGCGAAAACATGAACAAAGTAAAACTCGGCAGCATTGCAGAGATAATATCTGGTCTTTCATACAGAAGATACAAGGATGAAGGCGACCAAACATTCGAAGTCATAGTTCAAAGATCAATAAAAAAGGATGGTGTACTGGATGATTTTGAAAAAATGAAGCTTAGAATGCCAAAATCAAGATATTTCACAAAATCCGGTGACATACTTATGAAGATGCCTTATCCGTATGATGTCGTATGCGTCGACCGGGAAAATCTTGTCGTAAGTGACAGGATTGCCATCATCAGGCTTACAGAACACCACAATCCTTCATTTGTAGCGCATCTTCTCACCAATGCGCATGTCAAAAAACAGCTTTACCAGCTTGGAAGTACCGAAAGGATACCTCACACATCACTCAAGGAAATAAAGGAACTGGAACTTGTCCTGCCAGACAGAAAAACACAGGACAAGGCTGCCGAGTTGCTTGATACAATCAACGAAAAGATTGCCAATGACCAGGCATTGGTTGAATATGACCAGAACCTCAAGGAAGGAATTCTGAATGAACTCTGGGACGGTGGAATCGATGTTTAGTCAAAAGTCCCACAACAGAAAGATACTGACAAATCTTTTAAGAAAAACAAGAAAAAACGACACCTCCAATCTAAACTACTTTATTCTCTACGGATTTCTATACAAATACCTTTCAGACAGGCTGAAAGACCATCTTATGCGCAACATTGCAGGCGATGAAGGCTATCTGAAGACATTTTACCAGACTCCGGAGGGAATCCAGGATTTAAGACACATTGCTCTAAGCGATCTTGGATACTTCATCGAAGACCCTTCAGCATATATGGACAACCACATCACAGACAGCATTGTGGAGGATATATTTTCACCGAGATTTTTCAGGCTTTTGAATGACAACATAACATTTTCGGATGAAAACAGAGCCAAACACTATTTTGAAGAGATAATCGGGATTTTGTCAAAGCAGATGGACCTCTACTCCCTAAACATCAATGACGAGATGAACTCGTTTATGAACAACTATCTCTTTTCACTTTCAAAGCTTGATGTCTTTGAAAATGACTTCACATACGCACAGGCATATGACGCAATTGCATATTCCATTTTCGGCAGGTTAATGTCAACCCCCGATTACATCACCGACATAATATCAAAGATAGTGTTTTCCCAACGCAAAAGCAGAGGCAATGCATATGACCCGTTTTTGAAGGACGCATCAATACTTTTCAACCTCAAAAGGGAAGGTGTCGCCATTGACATTTACGGCAAGGAGAAAGATGAGCTTCTTTACTTTTATTCAATCATAAAGGCATTCATAAATGAACTGGACTTTGATGAGGTGTTTTTGTGCAACGAAAATTCCATAGACTCAATGGCGGTGGACGGCAAGTCCTTCGACATGATCGTATCAAAGGTTCCAAGCAGATTCAGAAACATTTCAAAAGAAAGGCTCAAACGCCAAAGCCTTGAAATTCCAGCAGAAGACAGTGATGCTGATTTCAAAAGGAAACTGCTTTCAAACCTTGACATGGACAGGCTTGGTGACGACAAGCAGGTCATTGAAGCCCTGAAGATTATCGAAAACAAGTACAAACAAATCGAAAAGGAAGATGCCATTTCATTTTCCGGTGAATATGAAAGCCTTAAGGACAGCGAGTTTCTCTTTTTAATCAACATGATTAATTCACTTAAAGACGATGGAATGATGGTGGTTTCACTTTCACAGAACTTCCTGTTTAAAAATTCACTCACG
Organism: Methanobrevibacter sp.; assembly: GCF_036307625.1. Lineage (GTDB taxonomy): Archaea > Methanobacteriota > Methanobacteria > Methanobacteriales > Methanobacteriaceae > Methanocatella. The sequence goes on along the minus strand of NZ_JAXJXF010000103.1, from coordinate 28,563 downwards.
CTTTTAAGAAAGTTCCTGACATATGAAAACAACTACATCGACGCTGTCATCTCACTTCCCGAAGGTATGGACAGAGTAATTCGTCCCGAAGTCATTATCGTATTCAAGAAAAAGAGAATGTATGATGATATTGTTTTCATTGATCTTTCCAATAATTACGGCACCATGCCATCACCTAATGCCGTTTCCGGACTTATGAGACGCAATTTACTATTGGATGATAAAACCATGGGCAAGGTTGTTGAAGCCCTCAATGAAAGAAGGCCATTTGAAAAGTTCTCTGAAATTGTTCCATTAAGGGAACTTGCAAAAAATGATTTCAACCTTGCGGTTTCAAGATATGTGGATACATATGACGGTGACTTCATTCGCCTCAAGGACTTGAAAGGGGATAGGGAAAAGATAGATTCAAAAATGGATGAGCTCAACGGAAAAATCAACGATTTGATGAATGACTTGAACATCAATTTCTAGCAATAACAATCCTTTGATTTTCATCAAATGATTTGACATAGTTGTGCTGAATTGACCGGTAATTTTAAGGGCTTATCAGCAATTAAAATTACTTCAAATCCATTTACTAGAATTTTTCTAGTAAATGAAAAAATAACATTTCCTTTTTTTTTGACGCTTAAGCTGTCAGAGTTTTAAAAAATTAAAAAAATAAGTGGTTTGGCAGATTTAAATTCTGCCGACTTTAATTAAAGATTCTACAGGAACTTCCTCTATTTCGGAAAGACCTGCCTTGTCGATTAAAACAACTACACAGAGAGGTTCTCCACCTAAATCCTTAACTGTGTGGATAACTTCACGTGCTGTTTTTCCGCTGGTGATGACGTCATCTACAATAACGACCTTTTTGCCCTCTACGCTTCCGAAGTTGGTACTGATGGTACCTTCATCGTCTGTGTCATCAGTATCTTTTCTGTGTTTGTGAGGGTGGAATATTGCAAGAGAAGTGTCGACGCCAGTCATGTCTTCCAATAAATCCGCCATAAGGGTAGCAAACGGAATACCACTAACCGCAATTCCGCAGACAACTTCCGCTTCACCATATGATAGGGTCAAGTCGCTCAATGCACTTGAAACATAGCTTAAACGTGCGGAGTTTCCACCGATACTTTTCCAGTTGATAGCAATGTCGGTTGGAGCATCGGCCTTAACTTCAGCTGTTTTTTGTAAAGTTAACCATCTTGCAGTGTCCATACTTACGTTAAGTTCATCTGCAATTTCTCCAGTGGTGAACCCATGTTGCCTGAGTTCCTGAGCCTTTTGAATTAATTTTTGTTTCACTTTTCTCACCTATTCGAGTTCATTTAAACTAATTGGTCTATGTTCTTTTGAAGATTTGTTAGCAGCAATAACCATTTTAAGAGCTTTAAGTCCATCTTCACCTGTGATTTCAGGTTCTTTTCCTTCAACAACTGCATGGAGGAATGAATTCAATTCTCCTTTAAGAGGTTCTTCATGTTTGATTTCAATATCTTGAGCAAATTTACCGAAAACTTCGATGCTTTGTTGGATATAGTCAACGGAAATGATACCTGCGGTTCCTGTGAGTTCCAATTCTCTACGTTTGTACGGAGTCAGCCAGTTCACTTCAATAATTCCTGTTGATTCATTGTCGAAGCTTACCATTATCTCAGCGTGGTCTTCGAATTCTGAATCATCAAAACTGCTGTTCATTGTTCCGTAAACCTGGGTGATGTCTTCTTCAAACAGGTAGTTCATGATGTCCAAATCGTGGATTGCCAAGTCGATTGATACTCCTACGTCCTTGATTCTTGGTGGGAGTGGTCCTACTCTTTTTGCAAAAGCGGATACTATATCTCCAATAACTCCATCATCAATAAGCTCTTTTGCCTTTTGAACAGCAGGGTTGAATCTTTCTACATGTCCTGTTGCAAGGATAACTCCTGCCTCTTTTGCAGCAGCAATCATCTCTTCAGCTTCGGTTAATGTAAATGCAATCGGCTTTTCAACCAAAATATGCTTTTTGTGTCTGATTGCTTCCATTACCACAGCGTGGTGGAAAGTGGTCGGTACACAAACGCTTACAACTTCAATATCTGGATTGTTAAGCAGTTCGCAATAGTCCGTATAGCCTTTGGCACCATATTTCTTCTCGATTTTTTTAAGTGCTCTTTCGCTCACGTCAGAAACAGCAATTAAATTAGCTTCTTCCATCTTATGGTATACACGAACGTGGTTTTCACCCATCGCGCCTACTCCAATAACTCCTACGTTTACAGTTCTCAATTCAATTCCTCCGTTTAAACATAATCCTCGAAAAGTTTTCCAATCCTTCCGCCAAGTTTGACAGCATCTTTAATTGAACCCTTTTCGCTTTGCTCCCTAAGGATTTCTCCATCCTTGGTCAGTAATATGGAATAAATATTAAATTCTTTATCATTCATGCGTGCAATCGCACCGATAGGCCATTGGCATCCAACGCCTAACTCTTCAAGCACTTTCTTTTCTGACAATACTTCCTGCATTGAAACATAATCATTGAGTTTGGAAATCTTGTCCTTTACATCGGAATCTTTTCTGGTAATTATTGCCAAAGCTCCCTGTCCTGCAGGCGGAGTGATGTAGTCAAGTGGAAATATGGTTTTGATGTATTTTGTCAAGTTCAACCTTTTCAATCCTGCCTCTGCCATTAGTGTAGCGTCAAGGTCGCTTTCAAAAACCTTATTGATTCTGGTTTCGATATTTCCTCTGATAGGCTTAAGTTCAAATTCCTTTTCGTAATGATTACAGAATGCTTCTCTTCTAAGACTGCTGGTTCCAAGCTTTGATCCAGGACCCAGTTCATCCCAGCTTTTTTCAGAAATAAGTACTTCATGCGGAGATTCACGTTTCGGAACTGCTACGATTTCCAAGTCTTCATCGAGTTCGGTAGGCAAATCCTTAAAACTGTGGACTGTAAAATCGACTTCCTCTTCAAGCAGTGCAATGTCCAGTTCCTTGGTAAAAAGGCCCTTAGAATCCATATTGTACAATTGGGAGGTTGTGATTTTATCTCCTTTGGTTTTTATAATTTCCACGTCAATCGCTTCTTTGGTTAATCTTTTCAAATCGGCACATACTTGGTTTGTTTGTGCTAAAGCTAATTGACTACCTCTAGTTCCAACAATCATTTATTATCTCCATTTTTATTTTCTTCAATTATAAGTTAATAACTTATAAGAAATTTTTACATTTTTAATTTTTATTGTTAGTTATAATTAAATGTTTCAATTTTTACTAGAAATTTCTAGAAAATCATCTCTGGGAAATTTTGCTGTAGTTGGAGCGATAGATAAAAAGAAGATTTTTGTTGTTTTCTATTGCCTTTGAATAGCAATCAGGATAATTCCTAATGAATGTTGCATTTCTGGTCAGTTTTTGCGAAATCGAATGACCCACATCTCCGGTCAGTATAAGCTCACAGTCAAGTGTGTCCAGAAAGTCGCTTAATTTTTCCTCATCGATTTCTTCGCATGTGATTCCATAGTCTCCACCGATGCATACATAGTAATCGTCAATATTGTCAATCATGTTTATGGATTCCTTTATGGCCTGCGTATTGATTCCAGGATTGATTTCTTCAATTATAATGCTATTTTCAATCACTTTCTTGTTTGTTCGCCCGATAATTCCCTTATAGTTCTTCAATCCGGTGATGATTTTTTCGTGGGAAATCTCAAGACATAAACTTGTAAGCACAACTCCCAGGACATTGGACACGTGGTGAGGTCCCGGTGCAAAGGTTTTAACCAATATTTCACCATCTGAAATGTTGTTGTTGACTGTTTTGACATTGGCGTATTTGATGCGGATTTCTGTTTCGTCAAGAGAGTATGAAACATCCATGGCATATAGGTCTGCACAATCATCATCAAGGGAGAATGTATTGACCTTGTCATGCTTTATATCGCTATAGTACTCATCAAAGCTTTCCTTCTGGCATGCTACAGTATTGCATCTGAAGACCTGGGACTTTGCCCTGCTTGCTGAGCTTTTTTTGCCGGCAATAGGATAGTCTTCGGCAATGTTTGTCAAAAGGCCGACATCGCCTATTCCGCTCACGCCAAGAGAGCTTTCAAAAATGGCGGAGAAATATATTTTCGCATTTTCTCCTTTTGGCCTGCCGTTTTCAATTTTGCAGATGGGATTGGCCAGCTTGTATGCAAGATCAACTGTTTGCTTGATGTTTGCAGGGGTGATGGAAATGTCTTTTTTAAGGACAATCTCTTTTCCGTTTTCATAAACAAGCGCACCCAGGCTTGACAATATCAGGGGATTTTCATCAACAAGTATTTCCTTGAGCATAAACACAGAACTTGTCTTTCCCTTGACTCCGGTGATTTCAATTTTTTTGATGTCGTCTCCCCAGCCTTCAAGGATTTCGGCTATGGCCTCGTGATGGGTTAAGAACTCATACTTTAAGTTTGGATTGTAATCCTTTATTTCATCGTGTGTCAGAGGAAGGTGAATCGGTGATATGACACAGACTTCACATTTGAGATTTGCCAAATCCTCCAGAGTGATGACATTTACATTGTAGACTTCAAGCATCCTTTCCTCAACGGGCTTCAGGGTATTGTAGATGTCGACAGCATGAACAATCCTGCCCCTTTTGGCAAGGCTGACAGCAATCTTTACCCCTCCATGGGTCATATCGATTACTATGTAATGCATTTTAGCACCGGTTCTTGTTAATTCCGCCTTCGCTTAGTTTGTCTTTTACCTTTTTGTAGAAGTATTTGGTTGATGTTCTGATTAGATAGACGTCCTTTTCTGATCTTTTAAACTTGATTTCTTCCTCGTATTCAGCCTCTTCGTTTCTCTGACCATCCATTACAAACACTGCAGTCTTACCCTTTTTGAGCAGTTTCACGGTAATTTCACTGTTGTCGGATACGATGAACGGCCTTGCTCCCAACTTATAAGGACAAATCGGAATTATGATGAATCCTCCCACTTTCGGATCCACAATCGGACCTCCGGCAGACATTGCATAAGCTGTCGAACCGCTTGGGGTTGAAACAATCAGTCCGTCAGCCCTTACCTCTTCAATGATTTCTCCGTCCACTTGGATTTCAAAGTGAAGCATTTTTGCAGGCTTGTCTGTCATTATGACCACCTCGTTCATTGCGGAGTAGTGGTGGTTTTCGTGGGATACCACAAGCTTTGACCTTTTTTCCTTGTAATAGTTGCCTTTGAGAACTTCTTCCAGTGCATGGAATGTGTCAGCCGCTTCGATTTCTGTTAAAAATCCGACTGTTCCCATGTTCACTCCGAAGATTGGAGTTTCAGGTTTCATCTTTGACTGTGCTCTTAGGAGTGTTCCGTCCCCTCCAAGAACGATTGCCATGTCGCAGTCAAAGTCGAAGATGTTGCACTCGATTTGAGGATAGTCGATTTTGAAGTTGATGTCATCCAGAAACGGAGCGAGATCCGGATAGTTCTTTTTGGTTTTTGCAATAATCTTGTCCAGCTTCGGATGTTCCTTGATTTTTTGAAGTTCCTTTGCAAGTCTTTTTTCAATGACAACTTCCCTTCCGTTGGTGAGAAGATAATCGATAATTTTTGCAGCAAAGAGTATCGGACGGTCCTGGTCGATTCTGCTGACGATTCCGATTTTTCCGATAAAGTCAGTCTGATTGTCGTTTAGGGTATCGATCATCTGTTTGTGGAGGATTTTGTTGTTGGCTGCAATCACTATGGTTTTTTCATGGATGCTTAGTTTGTTGTTCAGTTTTTCACCATACTTGTCGGTAATGATTCCTCCTGCTTCCTCTAAAATAAGCTTGGATGCAGCAATGTCGATGATTCTGCTTCCCCTCAGGTCGATGAATGCATCGTATCTTCCGCTTGCAACGTATGATATTTCGAGAACCACACTTCCAAGAACTCTCATTCTTCTTGCATTGTCGACCAGTTGGGATGCGGTGGATGTTCCGCTTTTTGTAAACCCTCCGAGGGTTATGTCACTGAAATTGACGATGTTGCTCGGATGAACTTCCTCGTTGTTGAGCCAGCATCCCTTGCCCTTTTCGGCTTCAAAGAAGTTCCCGTTTCCGAAGTTGCTGATAAAACCAAGCTCAACATCATTTAATGTGGCAATCCTTCCTTCAGGCACGCTTGCAACGGCTATTGAAATGCCGTATGCAGGAATTTCCTTGATTGCATTGCTGGTTCCGTCAATGGGATCGACCAGAAATATGAACTTCGGCCTTTCCTCATCTTCAATATCGTCACGCCTGAGCTCCTGTGTTAGGCTGATGCTTCTTTTTGTTCCTTTACCAAGCTTCAACTCTCCAATCTCTTCACTGACAATGTATGACAATACCGGTGCATTCTTTAAAATGTTGATGACTTTCTCTTCGGCGACAATGTCGATGAATGATGTTGGTGTGCCGTCGGCACCGATTTTCACCTTTTCTCCGGATTCAGGCTTTCCGACATAAGGTCTTATCGCTCTACTTACTTCTTTTATAATTTCATATGAAAGGTCTGTTGCTATTTTTTTGTCCTGTGCATCCATGTTATCACTGAATAATATCGTCTTTTAGGTATATGACTGATGCAACAACTGATGCGATATTTTCTACAGTTGCTGTTGATGATTCCACAATCAAATCCCTGATTTCGACATTTCGTTTCTCCATCATATATCTGACCATAAATTTGGCCTCATCCTCTACATCCTTAAGGTCTTCATTTGTTTTGGTTGTCTCAACCACACAACCAAGTTCATCTCCAATTGCTACTGCAATGACTGCAGTTATTTTATCTCCAGGATTGTCTGATGTGATTTCAGACAGAACGCAGTTCACCATACTGCCTGCTTTTAGTTTTGGCAGTTCTTTGATTTCTGCATTTCCTCCAAGCATGCTTGATACTTTAATGAGGTTCACATCTCCTATTCCTGCATCACTTAGTGCATTGTCGAAGGCATTCAGTTTTGTAGGGCCTTCACTTTTTCCACTTACAATAGCTATTTTCATCTTATCACTTGGTTTAATTTTTGTCGTTCTACATAATAAAATTTTTAAGTGTTGAGGTCATATTAATATTTAGGTGTACCTAATGATTTTGAACAAAAATTTATCGATTATTCTGTCAGTCTGCTTTTTTGCTCTGGCAATGCTTTTGGCGTCATCACTAATCATGATAGCTGTTCCTGGAGGAACAATTCCCTTTGCGGGGGTAATTCTTATTGTTGTATTTTATTTTATCACAAGAGCCTTTTACACCTATCTGAGAAACGATGACTTTTACAAAAACAACAGAAATTACAAAAGCGACAAAAAGGGAGAAAAATACATTATCAAAGGAGCAAAAGATACAAAAAAAATATTCATCATAGTTTGGCTAATTGTTATTTTAGCCCTGGCGGCCGTTTCTATGTGGTTGGTTTTAATAAACAAGGGTTTAATTTAATTTTTCAAAAAACCAAATAATCGAATACTTTATATAAAATAGAAAATATAATTTATATTAATCTAATAATATTCCTTATTATGAGATTATAAAAACCGGTTTTTATTTGAGGAGGAAAATTAATGTCAACAAAAGTTGTAGAAATTAAAACATTAAAAGTTGGAAAATATATTGTTTTAGGCGGAGAAGCTTGTAAAATTATTAGTTATACTACTTCATCTCCAGGTAAACACGGAGCAGCAAAAGCAAGAATTGAAGCTGTAGGTGTATTCGACAATCAAAAAAGAAGTCTTGTAAAACCTGTAGACAACAAAGTAGATATTCCTATTATTGACAAAAGATTAGGTCAAGTTATTTCTATCCAAGGTGACAATGTTCAATTGATGGATATGGAAAACTACGATACCATCGACTTACCAATGCCTGAAGAATTAAAAGACGACATCGTCGAAGGTATTGAAGTTGAATACATAGTCGCTTTAGGAAACATGAAAATAATGAGAACCAGAGGATCTGCTTAAGTCCTCTCATTATTTTCCTTTTTTAGATAAATTATGCTTTTAAATACATACGAACCGTGGAAATTCGCATTTTCATCTGAAAATGAGAATATCAAAAAAGATTCATATGGGATAATCGGAGTTCCCTTTGACAGCACTACTTCTTATCACTCCGGTGCACGTTTAGGACCAATTGTTGTAAGAGAAGCTTCATTTGGTTTTGAAAAATATAATACTGTTTTTAACAAGGATTTAACAGCTACCTTTTATGATTTCGGTGACGTCAATGTCGTTCCAGGCAACTGTGAAAAAACATCTCAGATTGTCGAGGATACCGTAAATGAACTTCTTGATTTGAAATTAAGGCCGATAATCATTGGGGGAGAGCATTCAGCATCCATAGGTGCCATAAGGGCACTGTGCGAAAGATATGATAAGCTGACCGTAATCCACCTTGACGCCCACAGGGACCTTGCCTTCGAGTTCATCGGCGAGAAATACTCCCATGCAACCGTAATGAGAAGGGCCCATGAGGCAGGAGCAAACCTTGTCCAGATTGGAATAAGGTCATCATCCACTGAAGAGGAAGAATTCGTAAAGTCAACATACAATATCCAAACATTCAAAAACAGGGACACCCACAAGCACATGGACGCAATCAAATATTATCTCACAAACATAGACGGGCCGATATACGTTTCAGTCGACATGGATGTCATAGACCCTGCCGTTGCCCCTAATGTAGGAAATCCAACACCTGGAGGATTGCTGGTTCATGAGATGGAATCAATTCTCAAGACCCTTGCTCACAAAAACATTGTCGGCTTGGATGTTGTGGAAACTGCAAGCGACAGGCTGGGGGATGTCACTGCAGTAGTCGCCTCCAAGATAATCTATGATTTTCTCACCCTTATGGAATAATTATTTAACCCTATTTTTACATATTGTAATCCATGAGAGTTAAGGCAGCAGTATTGATTGAAACAATTTTTCTTCTGATTGCATTTTCAATCTATTATTTTACTGGAAACATTTTTTACATATATAATTTCGCATTTATCGGAACTTCGGTGGCTGTTGGAGTGTTTTTGACTCAAAATGGCCATAAATTCGGTAGAAATATCATAATGCTTGCGGTAGGTTCATATCTTCTGATATATGTTGGAATATTTGGCGGGGAAAATCTGCTGATTTCAGGATTCTGGTATTATCTCTTTTTAGGTGTATTTGAAGCGGCCGTTGTTCACTATCTTATAGCCAAAATTGCCGGACCTTTCATATTCGGAAGGGGATGGTGCGGATATGCCTGCTGGATTGCAATGATATTGGATCTTCTTCCATATAAGACTCCGGCAAATGAGAGAAAGAACTGGGGATATGTGAGATATGTACTTTTTGTGGTTATCTTTGCTTCAGTTTCAGCACTGTTTATATTCAAGGTAAACCGCCTGGACATGGTCATGTTCTACATATTCATCATCGGAAATGCCGTCTACTACGTTTTAGGCATATTGTTGGCATATAAGCTAAAGGACAATCGTGCATTTTGCAAATATGTCTGTCCGATAACAGTATTTTTAAAGATTTCAAGCTATTTCTCAATTTTGAGGGTAAAGGTCAACCAGGATAAATGCATTGAATGCGGCAAATGCGTGAAAAGATGTCCTATGGATGTTGAAATCCTCAATGATTCCAGAAAGAGAAAAAACGGAACAGAATGTATATTATGTCTCAATTGCGTTAAGGAATGTCCTAAAAATGCCATAAAAATATGATTAATGGTCAGGTGATTTTAGATAATCTTATTACTTTCATTGATATAAATTATACATATAAGTTCATGTTTTTCAAAGATGATTTGTATGTTCGATAGTTTTTTCAAATTTGACGAAAATGGAACGGATTACAAGACTGAATTAATTGCTGGGATTACCACATTTCTTGCAATGGCTTACATTTTGGGTGTAAATCCATCTATGCTGGTCGAAGGCGGAATGCCTGCTACTGCGGTATTTTTTTCAACTGCAATCGCATCAGGTATTGCATGCATAATCATGGGGCTTGTTGCCAAATTCCCTGTTGGGCTGGCTCCGGGTATGGGGCTGAACGCCCTTTTTACATACACAATCATATTGGAAATGGGAAGCTCCTGGGAAGCTGCACTTGCTGCAGTATTTATTTCATCAATAATATTTCTAATCATTACCGTCTCCGGTTTGAGGGAAGCTATTTTAAATGTTATTCCGATTGATTTGAAATTGGGTATTGGTGCTGGTATCGGATTTTTTCTGGCATTTCTTGGATTTAAGGGTGCTGGAATTGTTGTAAGCGACTCATCAACTTTAGTTGCAATGGGCAATCTGCTTGCTCCTTCTACAATTTTGGCTTTGATAGGCATGTTGATAACGTTGGTTTTCCATATTAAAAAGATGCCTGCAGCGGTATTTTTCGGTATGGTAATCACTGCAGTACTGGGGGTCATATTCAGTTTTTTAGGATTTGGAACTGGAAATCCGTTAATGCCGTCAATTCCTGCTCAAGTTATATCTTTCAATTTTGATATGAGTCTCTTTGGAGGATTTTTACGAGGATTCGAACAGCTGTTTTCGAATATTCCTAACCTCTTTATGATGGTGTTCTCACTGCTTTTTGTTACATTTTTTGATACTACCGGAACTTTAATGTCATTGGGAAGGCAGTGCGGATTCATTGATGAGGAAGGTCATGCGGTGGGAATCGAAAATGCATTTTTAAGTGATGCTGTAGGTGGAATAGTAGGTTCCATATGCGGTACAAGTACAGTAACCGCTTTTGTTGAAAGTGCTACAGGCATAGGTATGGGTGCTAAAACAGGTTTGGCAGCTATTGTGACCGGAATATTGTTTTTACTTTCAGTATTTATCGCTCCACTAATATTGTCATTGTTTACTCCTTCTGTAACTGCTGCCGCTTTGGTTATTGTTGGTTTCATGATGATGGCTCAATTGGATGATGTGCACTGGGACAATCAGGTAATTGCAGCATCTGTTTTCATGACAATTATTATGATGATTCTTTCATACTCCATTTCCCTTGGAATTGCATGGGGATTTCTGGCTTATTTCGTCGGATCTCTTGCTGAAGGCAGGTACAAGGAAATCGGTTGGGAAATGTATGTGATGGTAATTGTATTTGTGGTGTATCTGTTCTTCGGGCTTTAAAACTTTTTAAAATTAGTCGTTGCAGTCCTTTTTGCCCTGTCGGGATAATATTTGCCATTGCCGGTAATGCTGTGGGAAATGTACCTTTGCATTTTAATTGAAGGATTGTTTGCATGTAATTTTTTAAGCTGTCCTTTTTAAAATTCAAAAATTTTTTAACTATTTATACTATTTTTCATATACTTTATTATACTGATTCAAACATTTTGTGTAGGTGTATTCATGACAACTGAAAAAGATTATGTCGAAAGACTTGAAAAAATCATTGACAAGCAGGATGCATTGTTGTCTCAGTTGGATGCTAAGTTTAATCAGCAGGATTCATTAAACGAGGCCATTATAAAACAGAATAACTTCTTAAAGGAAGATATTCAAAAACATAAAAATCTGACCAGAGACATGAATAAAACTGTCACTCAGCAGAAAAATGTAGTGGCCAAACTCAAAAAGGAACTTGAAGACCAGCTTAAGATTCAACAGGATTTACATAAGGATTATGGAGAAGTCATTAAACAGCTGACAGATGACCTTGAAGAGGAACAAAATAAAAATGAGGCATTGATAAAAAGACAGAAAGAGTTGGAATCTGAGGTCGAAAAACTAAACGCCGATTTGACTAAAGTTAAAAATACTCTAAACAATGCTGCATCTACTTTTGATAATGATTCCTTAAAAGACAAGGTGAATGATTCAAAATGCCCTAACTGCGGTGCTGAAGTTCAGGAAGGTTTTGCATTCTGTGACTCATGCGGCACAAAATTGTAATGGTGGTTTTCATGGGGTTTTTTAACAATATAAAAAATATTAAAGACCATGTAGCAGAAAATGAAACCATACAAAACATCGACCAGCTTCAGGTAGTATTTGATACGATTGATGACCAGGCTGAAAAGGAAAAGGAAAAAAAGAAAGAGGAGATGAATTACTTTGAAAGCTTATCTCCTGAAGAAAAAATTGAATATAAACGGGTTCAAAGAAGAAATAAAAATTTAAAGAGATTGGGATTGTACGGTTTGACAGTTGCGGGAATGGCAACAGGAGTTGGTGTTCCGGTTTTGATGGCAGCCAATATAGGTACAATTCTCTCTGATGACAATCTGACTTTTGACCAGGAAAAACATGATGAAAAAGTGTCAAAATTAAATAAAAAAGGCAAAATACCTAATCAAAAACAAGCTCCTCAAAAACCCAGGGAATATTTTACGGTTAGTTATGATAAGAAAGGATTGCCGAATGTTTCAACATTGGTTGATAGGGACCCATATAATTTGGATGAAAGATATTATGAACTTATGAGGGAGTAGTGATAAAATGGCTGATGAAAAAAATGTAGATTTGGATGGCGACGGTTACAAAGAAAGTGTTGTATCTGACGAAAGTGGTGATGGTCATTACGATACAGTAGTCAGTGATACTGACGGCGATGGGACTTATGACACCGTTGCCATGGATACCACAGGTGATGGAAATGTCGATACTGTAGGGGTAGATTCAACAGGTGATGGAAATGTTGACACTGTTGTTATGGACACTTCCGGTGATGGCTATGCAGATACTGTTGTTGTCGACACCGATGGTGATGGTGAATTTGATTATGTGGAAGCGGATACCGACGGTGACGGTTATGCAGATTTTGCAGCTGCCGATACCAATGGTGACGGCAATGCCGATGCTTTTGCTTATGACACCAATGGCGACGGATACTATGATGCGGTCGAATATGATACTGATGGTGACGGCAATGTAGATTATGGGGTCTATGATACTGATGGTGACGGCTATGCTGATTTTGAAGCCGCCGATACTACTGGTGACGGAAACTTTGATACCTTTGCAGCTGATACCAACGGGGATGGCTATGTCGATTTCGTTGCTGAAGATACTGACGGTGATGGAAACATCGATGTGGCTGCTGCAGACACTGACCACGATGGCTATGCAGATACCTATGCTGCCGACACCACTGGAGATGGAAATCCAGACACCTTTGGATTTGACTATGATGAAGATGGTGAAATCGACGAATATGGTGTTGATGAAGACGGTGACGGGGAAATAGACTATTACACAGATGATGTCGACGATGATGTATTCGATGATTTCTAAAAAATGATGTCTGAGGTTTAAAATGGTTATCTGTCCAAATTGCGGTAATGATGCGGGGGACAGTAAGTTCTGTCCCAACTGCGGAACTAAAATCGAAGAGGAAATGCCTAAGTCATTTTGCCCTAACTGTGGAAGTGATGTTGGCAGCAGTAAGTTCTGTCCCAACTGCGGAACTAAAATCGAAGAGGAAATGCTTAAGTCATTTTGCCCTAATTGCGGAAGTGATGTTGGTGACAGTGCATTTTGTCCTAATTGCGGAACTAAAATGGGTGAAAATGATGCGGGAAATGAGTCTCAGGATGATTGGGTAAATACAATTATGGAAAAAAGCGATAATCTCTCTGGACGGCTTGCCAACAGGCTCAGGAAAAGCAAATCTGTTGATAAAATTTTTGACAGTACTTCTTCAAAAGCTTTTGATATGCAAAAAAAGACACTTGATAACGCTGCAAACAGAGCATACTGGGAAAATATTGACCCTCATTTTTTTGTAGTTTATGACTCCATTGAAGATGATGAGTTAAAAACCCTTTTTTGGTTGGAACGATATAATTTAGGTTCAGGTATTGTTCTTTCCCCAACTACTGGTCTTTCTAAAGAAGAAGCTGTTAAATTCTATGAAAACCTTTTAAAAGACCTAATAGAAGAAATCAATCAAGAAAAAGCAAATGGAACATTTGATATTGAGGAATTTCACAGGAAAAAACTGAAGAAAAGCACAATAGAAAACGTATCTTCTGTTGGAGTGCCTAAAGTACTCAGGTCAATGCATAAATTAAATAGAAAGAAATAATTTTTTTTCTTTTTTCTCTTTTTTAGACTCTTTCAAAAACTTTCTAGATTTCCAAATCCTTTTTTTTTTGACTGTCATTTCAAATTAGTTCTCTTAGGTATATTCGTTTTAAATCACTTTTTGAATATTGTTTTTTGAAAAGCACTTTCAATTTTAGGAAAGATTATATTACAAATCAAATAAAATAGATATTAGTTAAGTAAATTGTGGTATGATATGAATTTCAAGAAAATATTCCTGTTTGCATGTTTGATCGTTTGTCTGTCCGGTGCGGCAATATGTGCAAGCGATATTGGTGAGACTGATTTCGATTCAGATTTCAATGAATCACATTTTCAATGCTGTTCATTTGCTATTCAGGAAAAAGATGAAACAGTTTTCGCTTTCAGACAAGATGCTGAATTCAGTGATGACGGAGTGGTTATACATAATGATACATTGAATAATCAGGAAATTATTGTACAGGAGATAGAGGCTCCTGATTCTCATTTCATTCATGCAATGATTACTGAAGACGGATGGATTGCAAGTCGGGGTGGAGATTCTTCAAATGACACTGAAACCCAGGATATAGAGAATATTGCCCGTGAAATGCTTTCTTCCAAAAAGATTTCATCAGATTCACTCAGCAAGATTCAAAAAATCTTTAACAATTATGGCTATGGCCATTTTTTCATCAAAGCTCCTGATGGAAGATACGGTGTGGTTTATAATGAAACTGTTTTGATGGGTAAGTTAAATATTGGCGATTTTTTAGTTATTCCAAATGAGTATTACGGCTTTAGCGAAGGAAAATACACTGATTATGAACCGGACCCTGTTGATGCTATTGTAAAAATCTGTTCTTATGAAAATTCCGGTACAAATAGGCGTAATCTTTATTCCTATGATTATAAGTTGCAGGATACGGATAATGGACAAAAATATGGTGTAAATGTTTATGTGACTAATGACAACGGACATAATGTCGGTTTGAACACTTCAGAAATTGTTAACTATTTCTATTTTAATAATGATTACTATCCTCCGTCAGCAATTCCCGAAAACCCGGACAAGTTATATGTTGGAGATTACATTTTTGAAAATCAATCCATGTACTCTGCCCTTAAAGTTAGAATCTTTCAAAATATTGCTGATTCTCTAAATCCAAATTCATTTTCTTGATTTTGGCATTGTTTTTTGGAAAGCATTTTCAATTTTCTAATTATTTTATAAACAACTGTATGAAAGTCACCTTTACATTGGTTAAATCTATAACCATACTATTAAATATCACCAAAAATATATTTATAATATTAACTAAAATATGGAGCATATTGTTATGAATAAAAGGATTATCGAACTGTCCGGCCATATTATTGATTCAATGACTCTAACAAGGACAATGGCAATAATTATGAACGAGGGCGGAGAATTTGACATTTTGGAAATTGATGTTGGGCGCAAAAAATCAGATGAAAGTTATGCAAAGATTGAAGTTCAAGCCGATTCTCCCCAATTGTTAAATTCTATTTTAGACGAATTGTCAGTTCTAGGTGCAGCTATTGATGAAATCAAGGAAGTAAACCTTGTTGCAGCAGAAAAGGACAAGGTTGCTCCTGAAGGATTCTATTCATCATCCAATCACCTAACCCATATCTTCTATGGTGGGGACTGGATTCAAGTTGAAGACATAGAAATGGACTGTCTGGTTGTTGTCGATGAAAAAGAAAAGAGGGCATTCGTAAAGCCGATTGCCAACATCAAGGCCGGAGACAAAATCGTTGTAGGTCTCGACGGTGTAAGGGTAACTCCTCCACACAGATCAAGAGACAAGCAGCAGGTATTCGAATTCATGAACAGTGATGTCTCCTCAGAAAAACCATTGATGAATCTGATTAATGGTATTGCAGAGGAAATGAATGAAATCAAAGCCAAAGGCGGAAAGATAGGAATAGTTGGCGGACCAGCTATTGTGCACACTGGATCCGGCAAATATCTTGCATCTCTAATTAAGGAAGGATACATAGATGTCATAATGGCAGGAAACGCCTTGGCAACTCACGATATCGAGTCAAACCTTTTCGGAACTTCCTTGGGTATTGAAGTCGAAACAGGAAAAATCGTTGCACACGGTCACACCCACCACATGAGGGCCATAAACAGAATCAACAATTCCGGTTCAATCAAGGCTGCGGTTGAAGACGGAACCCTGACAGGCGGTATCATGTATGAATGTGTCAAGAATGATGTTCCATTTGTGCTTGCAGGTTCAATCCGTGATGACGGACCTCTTCCCGATGTCATAACTGACGTAATTGATGCTCAAAAGTTAATGAGGAAATATGCTCAGGAAGTTGACATGGTGCTGATGATTTCAACAATGCTTCATTCAATCGCAATGGGTAACCTGCTTCCTTCCAGGGTAAAGAGTATCTGTGTGGATATCAATCCATCTACTGTTACTAAACTTTCCGACAGGGGAAGTGCACAGGTTCTAGGCATTGTAACAGATATCGGTACTTTTTTACCACTTCTTTACAATGCTCTGCATGGGGAGTGATTGGATGTCATTCACCGCCTACATTTTGGATGTTGTAACCGATTCAATTCATCCTGCAAGGATTACAATAGAGGACGGAATTTTTAAGGAAGTAACTCCAATTACTGTTGATGAAGAAACGCCTGTGGATGTTCGTGGATTGATACTTCCCGGATTCATAGATTCTCATATTCATATTGAAAGCAGTATGATTACTCCTGCACAGTTTGCCAGAATTGCCGTTCGCCACGGTACTACTTCTGTTGTTTGCGACCCTCATGAAATCGCTAACGTTTTGGGAATTGATGGTGTTGAGGCCATGATTGAAAATGCCGAAAAAGTTCCCTTCAATTTTTATTTTGCAGCTTCTTCATGTGTGCCTGCAACTCCATCTGAAACTTCAGGCGCTACTTTGGATTCATCGAAAATTGAATATCTGCTTAAAAAGGATGAAGTTGTTGCCCTTGCTGAAATGATGAATTTTCCTGGTGTGATAAATGGCGATGAAGAGGTTTTAAGGAAACTTGAATTGGCAAGACAATATGGAAAGCCTATTGATGGTCATGCTCCATTACTTTCCGGTAAAGATTTGGATAAATATCTTGAACAAGGTATATCAACTGACCATGAATGCACTAATTTTATCGAAGCTCTTGAGAAAAAGATTAAAGGTATGAGGATCATGGTACGTGATGGTTCATCTGCCAAAAATATGGAATGTCTTTTCGATATAGATGAAGGTAAAAAAATGGTTAAAGACTCTGAACGTTTTGGCAAGGTTTACCGCGATATCTTCGAGAGAAAAATATTTTCCCCTGTGTTTGATTTTATAGTCAGTGACGACAAGCATCCTGACGAGTTGGTTAAAGGGCACCTTAATATGTCAATCAAAAAGGCAGTTAAATTAGGGGTGGATCCTTTTAAGGCCATTAGTATGATAACAATAAATCCTGCATATCATTACGCTTTGGATGCCGGTGTTATTGTTGAGGGTGCAAGGGCGGATTTCATAGTTGTCGACAGCATTTATGACTTCAATGTTTTAAAGACATATATTGGAGGTCAATGTGTTTTTGATGGGGAAAACGTTTTGTTCGATGCTCCTGAAATGGAAAGTAATAATTCCATAAACGCTTCTAAAAAAACTGCCGCTGACTTTGATATTCATTATGACGGCGATGAATGTGAAGTCAATGTCATCGAATGCTTTGACGGTGATCTTTTAACCAAAAAGACAACTGCAAAGCTGGCAGTTGAAGATGGCATTGTCCAATCAGATACCAATCAGGATGTTTTAAAGATAGCTGTTGTGCAACGTTATGGTGGTAACACAGTTTCCAACGCATTCATAAAAGGATTCGGTTTTAAAAAAGGAGCTATTGCTTCATCAGTTGCCCATGACTCTCACAATATAATCGTTGTGGGTTGTGACTCAGAGATGATGGCTCGTGCAGTGAATCGGGTAATTGATGATTGTGGTGGAATTGCTGTGGTGGATGATGATTTTGAAGATTCATTGCCTCTTCCTATTGCCGGACTGATGTCTAATGAAGATGCATTTGATGTTGCTGAAAAATGGGGTGAGTTGTATGATAGGACTGTCTCTTTGGGATGCAAAATCAAGTTTCCGTTTATGACAATGGCTTTCATGGCATTGCTGGTACTTCCGTCAATCAAGATATCAGACAAGGGTCTGTTTGATGGTGATAATTTCGAATTTATGGATGTAATAATAGATTAGGGTTCGTACCCTTTTTTAATCAATTCTTTTTTTATTTCGCTCATTGCGAGTTTTTCATTTTTGTTTCCTACCTTATTCACGACACGGCTGCATTCCCTGAATCTGTTGAGATAATACTGTTTTTTATCTTCATCGACCAAATCAAAGCGGATAAAGTTTGCAAGTGTTTCTATCACGCAGCCGAACGCTCTGTTGAATGAAGTGGTGTTTTCATTAATGACGATTTCAGTTACCTTGGATTTTATGACGATTGCTTCGCCTTTTTTCCTTATTGGATCGCTTTGTTTTTTAGCTTCTTTAAGGGAAACGACTTCGCACTTGAAGTATGCATCAACACCTTTTATGGAATTGTCCTGGCTGAAGTATTCCTCTGGAAGGTTCCCGATTGTCGAAAGGGTGAAAAGCTCTGGGTCGTGTGTAATGTTTACGGTAAATCTCCTTTGGGATATTATGTTGTTTAGTGTTCTGCCGCCCTTGAATATGCGGCATAAAATTGTGTCCTTTCCTGCACAGAGTACGCCGATGGGTGATGCATTTGGTACATTTTCAGAGTTTACTGTAGTGATGATTGTTTCATATTGATTGCCTCTGTCCATTCTCAAAATATTTAAATCGATTTCCATATTTATCATAATTTGTAATTGATTAAAAAACATTTTTATATATGTTTTTACAACATATTAATATTGTTAATTAAATTTCAAGGAGTTTAGCCAATGAAATATAAAATGTATGATGAAATGATGGAACAGCCTGAATCACTTAGCAAGACTTTCGAAAGTGAGTTCGACAAATTAAATGAAGTTTCTGAATTGATTGGCGATGTGGACAAAGTCTATTTAATTGGTTGCGGAAGTTCTATTTCTACCTGTTACAGTGTTAGAGATGCAATAAGGATGTCTAGTACTAATATTAACATCGAAGTTTACACAGGTTATGAATTCTACTATAATAAGAAATTGCAAAAAGATGAAAATACAATAGCCATCTTCACTTCTCAATCTGGTGAAACAGCTGATACTTTAGCATCCCTTAGAAGAGCTAACGAATATGGTATCCATACTGTTTCTATTTCAAATGAACCTGATAGTTCAATGATTAAAGAAGCTAAAACTCCAATCGTCACTAGGTGTGAGACAGAAACAGCTATTTTAGGTACTAAAACATATATTACCCAATTGGCCTGTTTGTATCAGATATTGTTTGACGCTTCTGATTATGAAAATAAAACTGAACTATTGGAAGAATTGGCTGAAATGCCAAAGATGTTGGAAAAACTTTTATTGACATGCGAAGATGAAGGCAAAGAGTTGGCTGAAAAATACAAGGATGAAGATATCTTCTACTGTTTAGGAAGTGGTCCTAACTTTGGTCTTGCTTACAAATTGGCTATGACAATGCTTATGGAAGGTGCAATAAAGCATGCATGTCCTGAGTATTCAGCAGAATTCAGACATGGTCTAATCGAAAGGGCTGAAAAAGATGTTCCTGTCATCTTTTTGACATCTGATTTGGAATCTGATGAAATCACCCAAAAGGCAATTGACTTTTGCGAAAATCTGGAAGCCAAATCAATAATCTATAAACTCAGCGACTATGCTGATGTCGATAAATTGTTAACACCGTTCATTTTAGTAATTCCATTGGAATGGTTCGTATACTACTTGGCTCATTTCAATGGCGAAGATCCTGGTGCTACAAGACACATCGGAAAAGTTAGATATTAACTTTTTCCATCACTTTTTTTTTTAAATTAAAAACTACTTTTATTTGATGCTTTAAACAGTAATTGGATTTTTAAGTTATGGATTATGCCTATTTTTGACGAGGAGTGTGTTTGAAGCAGTTGAGATTTTTCAAGAAATAGTTCTGGCTGTAAATTTAAATGGGGTTATTTTTTTTTAAAAAAAGAGATAAGAAATGCAGAAGGTTTATTCTACATTTACTTTATGTTTTGGTATGATTAATTTTGGAATTGTGACAATAACAATTCCTTTGTTGAATTTTGCTGTAATGTTTTCAATATCGATACTGTTTTCGAATCTGATGGTTTTTACACATCTTCCTGATTTTAAGGAACTGGAGATGAGTTCAGCACTTTCATCTTCTTCGAATTCTTCGATGTAAGGCACGAATGTAGCTTCAATGCTGACATCGTTGTCACCAGCTTCAATCAAAATGTCTTTTTTAGCAATTCCAGGAACTGCTGCTTTGATGTAGTAAGTGTCTGCGGTTTCGATAAGATCAATATCTAAACTTTGTACGGTTGCTTTTTTATATTCACTGTATTTTTCATCTGCAGCTTTTTGCATATTTTTAATACCTTCTTTGAATTCATCAATGCTTTTGGATAGGTCGCTAATTACATTGTCTGCAATGGTTTTACCTTTTTCTTTTTTTTCTTCATATTTGTCGCTGAATTTGTCTTTAGTATCATCAACTTTTTCTTCATATTCTTCTTTTTTGTCAGAGATTTTGGTTTCTATAGTTTCGCTATCTACCATTTTTTCACTCTCCATATTTTGAAAGAATTCTATCTTTATATTTTGTATTTCATTTGTAGATATTTAAAGTTTTCTATTAAATTTACTAAAAGTTATTAAAAACTATCTGTATTGATTTTTAATTTTTCATATTTATAATGCTTTATTGGATATGATTTGGAAATTTTTTTATTTATGTCGTAATTAATGGATTTATAATTTTCAAATTTAGGTAATACAAATTATTTATCTTTAATTTTGTTTGAATTAATTTTTGTGAGCAATTACTTTTTTTAATTAATGTTACTAAAAACCACTTTTTTAAATATTGCTTTTTGGGCAAATGATTTTCAACTGCTGTCTATTAATTGGTGAAAATATATATGTTTAAATTGTTGGGTTTTCATAATCATCCTAATCAATCGGGTGCGAAAGATGTCAGGCGACAGAAATGATAATGATGTATTGAGGCAATTAAGAGATATTAACAAAAATAGGGAATGCTGGAGGGAAAATATTGATGATGTTGCAGCCAAACTGAACGGAAATTATTCCGTTGCCGTTAAGGCAAAATCACTCTGGATTCTCGGTGAGATGGGATTGAACTATCCTGCAGAAATCGAAGCTTACCTCGAAGATATTGTTGGATATATGCAAGATGATGATTCAAAATTACGAGAAAGGTCAACCAATGCGATGGGAAGGATTGGAAGAGCCGATAAGAATCTTGTAATTCCATATCTTGACAAATTAATGAATATGAGGTTTGACGAGTCCGAAAACATCAGGCATGCATTCATCTGGGCCTGTGAAAATATAGCTTCAAATGCTCCAGTGCTGTTCTGCGAAAAGCTGGAAATTTTTTATGAATTGATTTTTGATTCTGGAAAAAAGGTTAGGATAGAGGCTCCTGAAATGTTTAGGGTTGTTGGAAAAACAAAACCTGACTGTGTGAAGCCTTATTTGGATAAATTGGAATGGATTGCACAAAATGATGAAAATCCTATTGTCCGCATCCATAGTGCAGGTGCAGTAAGAATTACAAAAAAATCAATGTAGTCTTGTTTAAAGTCTGTCCTTTTTATTTAAACTGTTTGTTTTATTTGATTTATATATCAATAAATTGATACTATCAATTGCAGAACGTTCATTGCAATTGTGAGGTTAAAACATGACAGATGAAAAAACATTTAAAAATCCTACATTGGTGGGCATTAAATGTCCGAATTGTGGAAGTGAAAACTACAGAATTGAAGGAACCGGATCAGCAGGTGCCAGTGTCGGCAAACAGTTACTGTTCGGTGCTGTAGGAAATATTGTATCAAGTTCAAGAAGTAAGGATGATTTTGAACTCAAGCCGGTGAAATATAGATGTCTCGACTGCAAAAACAAGTATGAAACTATTCCAAATGAAGCTTCCGATGATGAAATTCTTAAAAAACCATGTACCATAACATTTGAAAGGCTTTCAAGTTTCATTGGAGGTGCTGTCAGACAGCAGGTTTTCCTGAATGGTATTAAAATGGGAACAATTAAAAACGGTTCTAAAATCACTTTTGAAACAAATACTCGGACAAATGTCATATTTGTAACTGACCATCACGGCGTTGCATTTAAGGAGCACTACACATTTACGGCCGAAGACGGCGGTGAGGAATACATAAAATTCAAGAAGAAATTCATCAAGTAAACCTATTTTCATTTTTTTTTAATTGGGGATATGCTCTATTTTGGAGGTAAGTGATATGGATGCAATCTGGTTAATATTCGGGGTTATTTTGTTAATCCCTATATCATTTATACTATATGTTGTCAGCCAATCGGTTAACAATTCCGATAATGAAAATACGCTCAATCCAAATTTCAATAAACAAGATAAAAAGCGTTAATTGCATAGTTTTTTTTCTTTTTGTTCTGAAATGTTTTCTATTGGAAATCGATAGAATCTTTCAGACCCATATTTTAATTTGAACAAACCATCTATAAACTGTTTTTTTTGGATATATGTGATTACTGAATATTAAAAATAAAAAATAATGCTTATTTTAATAAATTAATTAATTTTAATGTTAAATTATAAAATTCAAGCTCATTATGCCTGAAAATGAATATTTTGGTTGTTTTATGGTCAGATGATGGGGAATTTGGGGAAATTCAATCCCCATTGTGTTGAAATTTAGGTCATGTTGAATAGGAGTCATTAAAATTTAAATAATATAGTTGATAAAAAAATATGTATATAACATATGTAGGTATGGGTTGTCTGATGAAAATTGAAAAAGAGTATAGGATTTTTGAAGATATTGAAGAAGTTCGGATTTTTAATGCCACTAAAAAAGACTTTTATAAGCCAACACCTAAGGAATTCGATGTTGAGGATGTCCCATTTCAGGAACTTCTAAATAATGTTTCAACGGAAATTCATTCTTTTATTCCTTATGAAAATGGAAAAGATTTCATTATTCAACGTTTGGGCACGTTTACTCTTAATAAATATAACTCAAAGAATGAAGATGCCAAGGGCAGACGACTAAGTAAGATTTCACCATTATTTTTTGACATTCTGCATGAATATCTCTTGGAGGTGTATGAAACCCACACTCCAAAAAAGATTCGCTTTGTTTATTATAATGGAAAAAAATTAACAAAGATGAGTACAGCCAAAATAGTTTTTGACATGGAAAGGATATTCGTAATTACAAGTAATGTCGATACCACTGCAAACAGGCGTGTCGATGCGGATTACAGGACATTTGATGAAGACAAGACCAATATGATGGAAAACTTTTCCCAAACCGGCAGTTACTATAAGGCCAATGGAAAATATGTCTGGTCCCAGGGCGTATACAATATCATCAACCGGGCTAAAGAGGAATCCGATGATTTCTACAATATCGTTTTTGATTTGGTGATACCGGAAGACCAGCATATTGTCGATAGAATTTTTTACATCACCAACAAGGAAACTTCACAATGCGAAGAAGTTATTCGCATCATGACTGCAGATGGGGTCATGAAGGTTATTGAAGTCAATATCTATTCTTATTTTGATGAAAGCGGCTTGATCATTCGTCAGGGTTTGATTAATGATATTACACAACACTCCAATCGGGGACTCAGCAAACCTGTCGATTTCCTGATGGACGGCTTTAAAAACAGCAAAAAATTGGCATTGATGATAGAACCTTTAAGCAAAAATCAATATGAGTTCTCTAAAGGTTTTTATTATCTGATTGAAAAGAATTATGAAGATTATGTCCATTCCCGTAAAATTATGAAGAATATTGTTGAAAAAGATGTTGTTGAAAGAATCAACAAACTGGTTAAAGGCGAATTGAATAAAATTGACGAGGTATTGACATTTAAGGTTGATGGAAATCCAAAAAATAAAAAGATTGTTGAGGTATATATTGAAAGATTCAAATATAACAATGAGGTACACAGCCTTGGATTTTTAACCGATGTCACTGATGAGGTTGAAAAACAGGACGAATTGGTTGAATCCAATGAACAGAAGGTTGTTTTAATTAAGGAAATCCATCATAGGGTGAAAAATAATTTGCAGGTTCTAAATAGTTTCTTGAATCTGGAAAAGAGAGCCTATAAAAACGATCCTGATTTGATTATTGAACATATGCAGACACGTTTGACCTCACTTGCATTGCTTCATGAAAAAACATATGGAACTAAGGATTTTGTCAATATCAATTTGAAGGATTATCTTATTGACCATGACATGAAAACAAAAGGATTCATGGAACTGCCTTCCCAGGTCGAATTTGAAACAAATGTGGATGAGGACTTGAACCTTTCTATTGAAGTCATTACTCCTCTGCTTTTAATCATTGATGAATTGACCATGAATGCCATAAAACATGCATTTCCCGACAAAACTGCAAAAAACAATAAAATAACTAAGCAAATAACAAAATTGAATGATGATGATGCCCGTTTAATAATTAAGGATAACGGTGTGGGAATCAAGGATTCCAAAAGCATATCCAAAAACCTTGGATGTGAGATTATCAAAAGTCTGACCAGTCAGCTTGGTGGAAAAATTAGTTTAATTGAATGTGAAAACGGAACAGCATATGAACTGATTTTCCCTATTAGGATGGATCACACAATAAACTAATTTGAATTTTTACATTAAACCAAATCTAATTTTTAGCTATTGCCACTCTATACACTCCATAAATGAACAGTCCAATTGCTAGGATACCTGCCGGGGAAAATTTTTTTCTCCATTACTGAATGAATAATTGCTATGATTAAACAAATTGCTCCTCCAAGGAGAAATTCTATACCTTTGGCCATAATTTACCTCCATAGTGTTTATGATATTGTGTGTATGTTTAATAATATTTATAATTCATTGAAAAATTCGGTATTGTTTAGCTGATTGTTAGATATCCATGACAATTAATGCATGTTGTAAAAAAAGTAGGTAAAGTAGTTAAATAAAACTACTTAAATTAATAATATTCGTCATCATCATCCTCTTCTTGAGGAGTTCTGTCTATTTTTTTAATGGATTTGATGACCTTGTTGATTTCATCTATTCCTTCGCCTTCAATGGCTGATATGAAAATGGAATTTTCTTCATTGTCGATATATTCATTGAGGTATTCTGTATCTTCAATCAGGTCCATCTTGTTGAATAGGTAATAAACAGGAATTTCAGAAAATATCTTCTCGATTTGCTTTAGGAGATTGTATTGGTTTTCCAGATGGAAACCACAGGTTTCGGAGGCATCGAAAATAAACAGTATTGCATCAGCCAAATGCTCAAGAGCAACAATAGCATTCATTTCAATGTCATTCATTTCCAAAACAGGTCTGTCCAATAGTCCTGGAGTGTCGATAATCTGTATGCTTCTCCAATGCATTTCTGTGTGTCCTATTTGAATTCCTTTTGTAGTGAATGGATAATTTGCAACTTGAGGATCAGCACCTGTAATTTGCCTTAAAAGAGTGGATTTGCCCACATTCGGAAAGCCGGCAATAACTATTGTTGTTGCATCAAAATCAATTGTTGGCATATTTCTTAGGTTTTGTTTTGCAAAGTCCAGAAAATCCAAATCCTTTTTGATTTTGTTCACAACTGAAGAAATCCTGCCGTAGGCCTGCTTTTGAATGGCAGTTGCTCTTTCGGAAGGATTTTTCCTAATTTTTGCACCATACTCCTTTTCAAGTTGTGTTATAATTCCGTATGCCCAATTGAGTGCACCTAATGACTGTTTTAAGTCATCAACCCCAACGGTAATGTCTATATAATCTTGATAGAACGGATGAAGGTCTTCAATTTCAGGGACTGCATCAATGATTGATTTTAATTTGTCTTTGATTACCTGACAGGATGTGACAACCCTTCTTTCTTCAATTCTTTTGCCTTTTAAATGTTTAGGTATTTTTTGACTTCTGATTAGGTCAGCTTGCTTTTTGCCTCTGCTGAATCCCTTGTCCAATAATTCTTCAGGCGTAGGTATTGTTGGAATCATCATTTTAATCACTATTTAAATATTTGTCCTTGGAACTTGTACACATCACAGCTTTCATCCATCCAGCTGTCTGCACTGATTCCTGCTTTCATGCAGGTGTGTTCCAGGAAGTTTTCCTCATCAAGTGCATTTTCCACTGCCACTTGAGGAAGCAGCAATCCTCTGGAATATCCTTTCTGTACAATCAGTCCGTCACGTCCAATCTCGATTTCATCTATATATTGGTCGGGATGGGCTACATAGATTATTTCAGGTTTGGTCAATACTGTAACTTCAAAGTCCAATTTTTCGAATTCATCTTCAGTTACTTTTGGAAATCTTGGGTCGTTGAATGCTGCTGCAATGGCAACTTCGATTGTTGCAACAATTGCAGGTTCAATAGGTTCTGCATATCCGATGCAGCCTCTTAAATCGTTGTTTTCATTCAATGTGACGAAAACTCCTAACTTTTCATCGAGCTCTTCTGGATAGTCGTCAGGAAGTTCCAGTTTTTCTCCAGTTTCCAAATAATGTAATATTGTTTTTTTAGCTATGTTTACTAAATATTGTCCTGCTTCATCGCTTATCATTATCCCATTCCTCCAACTAATGCATTTAAAATTCTTGTATGTGGTCCTCCATCACCCACTGGTGCGGTTTGACCGTCTTTTCCACAGAATCCCACACTTAATTCGAAATCATTTCCAATTGCGTCGATATTTTTCAAGGTTTCTAAAATATTTCCTGATAATGAAACGTCTCTAATCGGTGTTGTGATTTCACCGTTTTTGATTAAATAACCTTCTCCTGCGTTGAATTGGAAGATTCCTTTGCCTGTATCTACTTGTCCTCCTCTGGAACCTTTAAGATAGATTCCATCAGGTATGTCTTCAATCAACTCATCAAATGTATTGTCTCCCGGTTGCAGGTATGTATTGCTCATTCTAACTATCGGTTTGTCGGCAATGATTGACCTTGCATTTCCTGAAGAGGTCATTCCTAATTTTGATGCGGTTTCTCTTGAGTTTAGAAGTGAAATTAATTTCCCATCCTTTACCAATTGGTTAGGTTTTGTCTTGACGCCCTCAACATCGTACGGATAATATCCAAATCCGTCCTTTTTGCTTGCATCATCGAAGATGTTCACAATATCTGATGCTATCATTTCTCCAAGTTTGCCTTTCAGGATGGAATCATTCTGCAAAATCAAGTCCCCTTCAACTGCATGACCCAATGCTTCGTGTATCAATACTCCTGTCAATAGGGGATCAGCTATTACTGGAAATTTTCCTGAAGGTGCAGGTTTTGCATCAAGCAATCTTACGGCCTTTTCACCAATTTCTCTTCCAAATTTATCTATGTCTTCATCGGCAACAGCTTCAAATCCTTTGACTCCACCTAAACTTCCATGTCCAAATTGGATTATTTCTCCGTCGGTTGCAGAGGCATTCAAAGCCATTCTCACTTTGCTGGTTTTTGTCTGGATTTCACTTCCTTCACTATTCATGAACAGTTCGTTGATTTCACTGTCACTATAGCCTACTGTGGTACTGTTGACCTTATCGATTGTTGCGGCATCATTTGCCTGCTTTAGAATTTCTTTTTTCTCTTCAATTGAAATGTCTTTAAATGGTATCTTAACGTCAACTTCAACCTTGTCTTTTATGACATCACTTTCACTTAATTCCACGTCTCCGGTAAGTGAATTTGATAATTGGATTGCTGTATCGGTAATTTCATTTAAGTTAGATAAGTCTGTTGTATATGCAAATCCCCATGCTCCATTTTTTAACACTCTTATTCTTGCTCCTAAGCTTATTCCAGTGTTAATTTCATCTACATTTCCATCTTTCATTAATATTGATGTGTTGTCGCTCATTCCAGCTCTGATGTCAATGTAATCAACTTTAGGGATTGTCTTTTTAATTATGTTTTCAAATAATGAAATATGTTCTTCCATTTTTCATCCCTCAAATTTTCATTAATGTTATATATGTTAATTTTAATGTTAATAAAAGTTTTTTAAAATTATGATATTTGGCAATAAATGGAATGTATTTTAAAATAAAAAAAGGAAAATAATACAAAAGTATTATTTTCATAATGTTGATGGGTCAACTGTTTCTAATTTATTTAACTTTATTGTGCAAGAATTCTTCGGCTTCTACAAGCCGGATAGGTTCAATGATTTCAACTATTCTGGTTTGATTGTTGTTTTCATAGGTATAGTTGAATCCATTCTTGATTTTGCCAGGCACTAAAGTATATTTCACTGAAGAGTCGTTTTTAACAAAGTCTGTTGCAT
>NZ_JAXJXF010000102.1:0-31158 GCF_036307625.1 Methanobrevibacter sp. | reverse complement strand
AAATAACATATACTTTAAAGCTAAATAATCAAAGAACATTTATTTTAATTAAGTTACATGAAAAAATAAAGAATATAACCCATCAAATCAATAAAACAAAGTAAAATAAAGAAAAAAATAAAAAAAATGAAAAATGAGTAAATTTTTCAAATTTTACATCATTGGAGGCATACCGCCCATTCCGCCCATTCCACCTGCAGGAGGCATTGGAGGCATACCACTTGCATCATTTCCACTTTCATCCGGACCAGTGGAATTTAATGCATTTCTTGCTGCAATCATATCATCAATACGTAAAATCATTTCTGATGCTTCACCAGCAGATTGAAGTGCTTGGATTTTTACTCTTAAAGGTTCGATTACACCAGCATCTTTCATATCTACTATTTCACCAGTAAATACGTTTATACCGATGAAAGGAGAATCTTCATGAGCAGCTTTTAAGTCAGCTATTAGATTAATAGTATCTAAACCTGCATTTTCAATTAAGGTACTAGGAATAATTTCTAAAGCTTCAGCATATTTTAAAATAGCTAATTGTTCTCTTCCACTTACAGATTCACCATATTCTCTTAATGCTTTAACTAAATCAATTTCACAAGCTCCTCCACCAATGAGAACAGTACCTTCTTCAATAGTAGCTGCAACAACACCTAATGCATCGTCTAATGCTCTAGCGATTTGTTCAGTCACATAACGAGTACTTCCTCTCAATACAATGGATGAAGCTTTTGGATTTTCACATTCTTCAATAAATGTTAGTTCATGGTCAAAGAGTTTGTTAAGGTATACACGTCCAGCGGAACCTAATTTATCTTCAGATAAATCTTCAATATCAGTTACTAATTTAGCACCTGTAGCTTTTGAGATTCTTTCAATATCAGATTTTTTAACTCTTTTATAAGCCATTATTCCAGCTTTTTTCAAGTAATGTTCTGCCATGTCATCAATACCTTTTTGACAGAATAAAACATTTACACCAGAGTCGATTATTTTACTTACTAAATCTCTAATCATTTGTTCTTCATTAGCTAAAAATGCTTCAAATTGGTCTGGACTGGTGATATCAAGTTTTGTATCAGTATTCATATCTTTTAATTCAATAGGATACTTCATGATTGCAATTTTTGCATCTTTAACTTCACTAGGCATATTTTTAGATAAAGGAGCTTTGTCAATTACAATACCTTCTGCCAAGAATGAATCTTCTACAGAATCTCCAGAAACTCTTTGAATATTAATATTATCTATATCAGATTTTCCATCTTCTTCAATTCTTAAAGCTGCATCAACAACTAAATCAGCTAAATGGTCTTTTGCATAATCTGATCCTTTACCACTCATTGCAGTAACTGCTACTTTTTTAAGAGTTTCCTTATCATCTGCATCAATTGCAATATCATTCAATATTTCAATTGCCTTTGCAGTAGCATTTCTAAATCCTTTAACTACAACGGAAGTTGCAATTCCATCATCTAATAATTCTTCAGCTTTACTTAATAATTCACCTGCAATAACTACAACAGAAGTGGTTCCATCTCCAACAATTTCTTCTTGTTTTTTAGCGGTTTCAACTAACATTCTAGCTGCAGGTTGATTAATTTCCATTTCTCTCATGATAGTTGCACCATCATTAGTGACAGTGACATCACCTAATGAATTAACTAACATTTTGTCCATACCTTTAGGACCTAAAGTAGTTCTTACAATACCAGCTAATACTTTAGCTGCTGTGATATTCATTCTTAAAGCATCTTTTTTTGAATATCTTTCGGTTCCTTCAGGAAGGATAAAAACTGGTTGATTTGCCATTTAATAATCACCTTTAAAATTTTTAAATAAAATAATATAAAACTAAGTTTTTATACATATATAATATGAGTTTGAGGTAATATAAAAATATTACTCATTAAAGTAACTTTAGGTGTGTTAATGTATCGAAAAATAATTGAAGAAATTAAATCCAATTTAGGGGGGAACAAAGATTTGAATAAACAATATTTATCTTCTCAAATGGAAGTTTATAAAGACCACCAATATAACAAAGAAATCCTAAAAGAGATTTCACGCATGATGTGGGATTGTCTAAGCGACTTTGAAAAAGAGGAATACACCCAAATCATTGAAAATGAAACTCCAATTATAGACATATTAAACGACATATCATATGATATTGAAAGCGGCAAATATGAACTTGCATTAGAAAAGCTTGATGAATTCATAAGTAACTTTAAACCTATTTTTGAAGATGATGAATTAAATGAATACCATTTTTTTACAAACACTTTAGAAGAAATCATATTCAGAAAATATATTGGTGCTGAAAAAGAAATTAGATACATACCTAGCAACCAACCTATTCTAGACTTATATTATATTTATGGATTTTTACTTCTTGAAGATAAACAGTTTGAAAAATCTGAAAAATATCTTAAAAAAGCAATTAAAATCAATCCAGTATCATCAAGAGTAATACTCGAATTGACCGAAATTTATAAGGTACATACATATGACTATAATAAATATTATATGTTTGTTTCAGATGCATTAAAATATGCATATTACCCTCAAGATATTGCCAGATCTTACAGGCAATTGGGTCATTACTACATGGAAGAAAACCAAATGGAAATAGCTCTAGCTTTATTTAGTTATAGTATGGAATATGAATTAAGTCCACAGGCATACAATGAAATTCACTACATCCAATCAAAAACAAATAATTTATCATTAAATCTTGATGAATGCATCAGTTTAATTAAAAGCAAAAATATTCAGATTGGAGCAAACCCATTTATTTTAGACGCACTTAATGAACTAGCTGAGGAATATGAAAAAAACAAATTATATAATCAATCATTATATTATTATAATATTATTTACAATTTGACAAAAGATAAAAGAATCAATAAAAAAATCAAAAATATAACAAATAAAATAAACTATTAAATAATATATAATATATAATATATTTTAGGTGATTTTATGTGTTCAAGCGGTGGGCCAATGGCCGATATAGATTTAAAAAAATTAAAAACAAAAAAGTACAAATGTAAAGACTGTGGAAATTCCTTTAAAGGTCTTGGAAAAAAGGTAGTTTGTCCTTCCTGTCAAAGTGACAACGTTGAAATTGCAGAGTAAATTTATTTACTCTCTTTTTTTATTTTTAAGTGATTATTATGAATATTGATTTTGAAAATGATGAAATACTATTTCTTGAAGGTGAAACCGGAACTGTAGGCATTATCAAAGTAGCCTATGAAAATAAAATGTTATTTATTGCAACACAGGACAATGAAGAAATAGTTCAATTTTTAGAATCAGATGATATCATTGCTGTTTCCAACTTTAAAAAGGATAAACGTGCAATAAGATCACAAGCATACTTAAGTCGTGAGGAATCTTCCCCAATCGTAATTTTAAATAAAGACCACCCATCCACCAAAAGACTTGAAACTGTTTTGTCAATCGGTGAGAGGGTGAATTTAAACTGCAATATTACTCCAGGAACACATCCTGAACAAGACGTTCTATGTTCCTGTGACAGTTTATCAGGACTTGAAATAGCTAAAACACCCACTGGAGTTAAATTAAATAAAAACTTTGACAAATACACTATTGAAAAATTTTAGGTTAAAAAATGCTTTTTATCGATTCATTTTACATGTTTTTAGGACAATTAGTGATTATTCTAGCGATTATTTTAATAATATTATTTATTATTGTTTTAATATTAGGGTTACTTATAATTAAAAAAGATAAAATCATATTTCCTCGATTTTTATTATATATTGTGGATTTATTATATTCCCCATTCAAAAAAATAGCCCGCTTCTTAAAACTGGATGACTATCTGATAGATGATATTTCAATAAAAGTTAGAGACGAACTCAATAAGGGAAAATTTAGACAGGTACCTGCCGAAAAAACATTGATTTTTCTGCCTCACTGTTTAAGACATAAAGATTGCCCTGCAACTTTACAAAAGGAAGGTTTAAACTGTACAGAATGCGGATTGTGCTCAATTGGAGTTATTAAAAAGAAATCTGATCCTTTAGGTTATAAATTGTATATTGTTCCAGGTTCAAGTTTTGTTAAAAAAATAGTAATGGAAAATAAATTTAAAGCCGTCATCGGTGTCGCATGCCATGAAGATCTAAGTCAAATGATGATGATGCTTTCTGATTTCTGTCCGCAAGGAGTTTTGCTTGAAAAAACAGGATGCTTCGAAACAAAAGTAAACGTTAAAAAAGTATTTGAAAAAATTGATTCCAAATACTAAAAATCAAAATATTTTATAAAATCATCAGATTCAGGAGTTTGACTAAATTCGTTAACAAACTCATGTAAATCCTTGATGAATTCTTCTTTTCTTTTATTGAAATCCTCTATTTGAGAATAATCTTTTTTAATGGACAATGACATTATTATATCCTCAGTTTCTAAGGTGATTTCAGGATATAAGTCATCTAAAAAATCTTCCATTTTATCCTCTTCCAAGTTCCTGATGTGCTCTTGCTAAATGACCAGCTGCTAATGCCCCAACAAGAGATAATTCTCCAGCTAGAACAGTACATGCAACAATTTCAGCAAATTCACGAGCTTTACCTGAACCTGCTACACCTAAAATTTCTAAACCTTCATGAGCTACTTCCAAACTGGTTCCACCACCAACGGTAGCTACTGGCAAATCTGGCAAGTTAACTGAGAAATATAAATCTCCATTTCTATTCTCAGCAGTAGTTATACCTAAAGAACCTTCAACTACATGGGCTGCATCCTGACCGGTAGCCAAAAATATGGCGGCAACCATATTAGCATAATGGGCATTGTAAGCCATGCTACCTGATGCTGCAGAACCTATTAAATTTTTAGCAATATTCACTTCGACAATCGCTTCTGCAGTGGTTTTGAGTTTTTTGGCAACGATGTCTTTAGGAATTAATATGTCTGCAACAACGCTTTTACCTCTGCCTTCAACAATATTAATGGCAGCAGGTTTTTTATCAACACAAACATTACCACTTAATGCCAAATGAGTTGCTGTGGTTTCACTTGCAAGTTTATCTAAAATCTTTTCACTGGCTATGGTAACCATATTCATACCCATACTATCGCCAGTAGAATAAACAAAGCGAGGATAAACATAATTTCCAACAATTAAGATAGGGTCTATTTTAATTAATTTACCGTGAGAGGTTGTGCTTTCTGCAAGTTCCTTTAACTCAGAAAAATTATCAATAAACCATTGCCTAATTTTTAAAGCATCAGCAGCATTTTCACATTTAATTGCTGGTGCTCTTGTCATAATATCAGAGATAACTCTTGCATTTGCACCGCCGGAAGAGGTAATTGTTGAAGCACCCCTATTAATTGATGCTACAAGTGCTCCTTCAGATGTTGCAAGGGGAACAAATACTTCACGTTGACAGTATTGTCCATTGACTTTTAAAGGACCTGCAATTCCCATAGGAAGTTGTAAAACTCCAATGGAATTTTCAATATTACGGGCAGATGCTCTTTCCATATCTAAAGTATAATTTGAGATATTGGATAATTCAACATCATATTTCTGTTCTAAAAATTCTCTTCTGATATCTGTTGCTTCTTTGGCGGAAACTTCTTTATCAACCTGATAAAGTTTCATCTCTCCTTTTAATAATTTATCAATAATTTCTTGATTTGACATTACATAACCTTTTTAAGTAAATCTACAATTTCAGACGGTTTTTTAGCTACTTCAACACCGGCATCATTTAAAGCTTTTGTTTTACTTGCAACAGTACCGGAATTTCCTTGGATAATAGCTCCTGCATGCCCCATTCTTTTACCTGGAGGTGCAGTTCTTCCAGCAATATATGATACTACAGGTTTACTCATTTCTTCCTGAATAAATTTACCTGCTCTTTCTTCTGCAGTTCCACCTATTTCACCAATCAATACAACCGCATCAGTATCATCATCCTTGTCGAATCTTTTTAATATATCAACATAATTATCTCCGGTTACAGGGTCACCACCAATACCAACAGCAGTACTTTGACCTATTCCCGCATTGGTAAGTTCACTTGCAATTTCATAAGTTAGAGTACCACTTCTTGAAATGACACCAACATTTCCTTCAGCAAAAATGTGTGTAGGCATGATACCTAACTTACCTACACCAGGAGAGATAATTCCAGGAGTATTAGGTCCAATAACAGTTGTTCCCATTTGTTTTGCATATGCCATAATTTTCATACTGTCATGAACGGGAATATGTTCTGAAATAATAATAACCAAATCCAAATGCCTAATAGCTTCAAAAGCTGCATCCTTAGCGAATTTTGCAGGAACAAAAATAATGGAAGAATTAATGTCTACTTCTTCAACAGCTTCTTCCATTGAATTAAAAATCGGAACTTGGTCTAAAAATTTTTGACCACCTTTTCCAGGTGTAAGACCTGCAACAATATTAGTATTGTATTTTAACATTTGTTCTGTATGGAATGAACCTTGTTTACCGGTTATTCCTTGAACTAAACATTTTGTATCTTCATTTAATAAAATCATATATAAAACCCCTATCTTAATATTCTAGTTTTATTCTCAAATGGAATAGACAAATCAATCACATTTCCATTCATAAAAGCAGTAGCAGAAAAAATCACACTACCCGGCAACACATTACATGTTGTCCCTCTTTTGACTAAATAAGTATTTTTATTTCCAAGTGCAGCACCAATCATTGCTCCGGCAATAACGCCAACAGATTCAATATTTTCAACTGTTGCTACTACAACAGGGTCATCGGTTTCAGATGAGACATAACCCACTCCAGGAATTTTTTTAGCTTTAGCTTCTATATAATCTGACACATCGGTGCAATTTTTCATACCCCTTGCAGCTTCAATTGCAGAATTTGCAACATCTGCGACAAAAGGTTCACCACCATATGTATCAAAACCTAAAACAATAGCATCAGGATACCTGTCTGGTCTGAATTTAGCTTCAGCATATGAAATTCCTTCACCAGCATCATCAGGATTGTCAGAAATTCCAGATAAGTCTCCTAGATTTTCTGCACTCATTTTTAAAATATCGACAATACCCTCGTTAATAGGTTCAAGCAAATCATCTTCAACAAAAGCACTAATAACAACATCATCCCCTGTGACGTTTGTTAGTGCAATATCTCTTGCCCCTAATTCTTTAACTCTATAAAGGTTATTTTCAATAGTTTCTACTAGCTTAGTACTGCATGATACATCATTTTTTGAAATATCTGCACCTATAGCCGTAATTTTCAAATTAACACCTTTCATAATTGATTGAATAAATAAATAAAATATTATTATATTTTATTGGTATATATTTTATTTTTTAATTTATATAAATATTAATATTATTTTAAACAAGATTTAATAAGAACAATTTGCAATATTATATATTAATGTATTCTCAAACTAAAATCGCAATCCCCATTTTTCAAAATGATTGTGAAAATGTAATTAAAGTGGCTGAAGATTGTATTGAAAAAGGAGCAGATGTATTGGAATTTAGAATTGATGCTCTTAAAAATCCAGATATCGATGAAATTAAAAATACGATCAAAGAAATTAATTTTCCAATGATAGCTACTAACAGAATTAGCACAGAAGGCGGTTCTTTTAAAGGTTCAGAAGAAGAAAGATTTAATATATTATACCAATGTGCTGATTTGGTTGAATATGTGGACATTGAACTTCAAAGCAATGATGAATATATTGAAAAACTTCACAAAACCCAAGCAAAAACAATTATTTCATACCATGACTTTGAAAAAACTCCAGATTTGAATGAAATAATGTATATTGTCGAAAAGGAACAGGAGCTCGGCGACATTGCTAAAGTAGCTTTTATGCCAAAAGACCTGGAAGATACATTAACTATACTTGCAGTCCTTTCACATTGTGAAAATACCATAGCAATTTCCATGGGAGATTTGGGAAGTTATACAAGAGTTATGGCATCCAAATTCAATTCCCCAATTACATTTGCAGCTGGAACTGACGTTACCGCACCCGGCCAAATCGATATTGAAACAATGAAGGCATTGCTCAACATGGATTTGAACATAATGGACGAGTGATTCAAATGGCTAAAAAAATTATTTTGGCTGTCATCATAATTATTTTTCTTTCTATTTTTGCACTGACATATATCTCTAAAGATCACGTTGACATTTACATTGATGGTGAAAATGTTACTGTCGCAACACATACATTAAGCAACATCAATTCACAGCAGCTAAACAAGGAAATATGCGATTATACCATAAATGCAATGAATGATTCTTCATCAAATATTACGACTTTAAAAAATGGAATCCAACATATCTGCTCAAGTTATGGATTAAAAAATCCTGAAATTAAAGTTGATTCAAGCATTGGTGAAAATCAAATTCCTGTTTTGGTACATGTTAGCGGAACCTCAATGCTCCCGACATTACAGGACGGTGAAATCCTAATCATCAATAAAACAAAAAATATCCACGTTGGAGATATTGTTGTAGCCAATTCTGAAGAATATGGTGGGATAATAAAAAGGGTAGGCGAAATTAAAGGTGATGAAGTTTATTTAGAAAGCGACAACAAAAATGTCAGTTATGAATTCATAAACGGAACATTATATGAAATTAAAGGCGTAACCACCTGGACAAATATCGCCAATATTAATGGAGTAGTTATGAACTACTAAAAAAAAAAGAGAATAGAGAAAATAATGTAAAATTACATTATCTTCAAAAATGCCTTATCTAGTTGAGACCATCTTATACAGCACGGTCTCCCTCTTCACCGGTTCTTATTCTAATCACATTGTCCATCGGATAAATGAATATTTTCCCATCTCCAATGTTGCCGGTATATGCACTTTCCTTAATGGCATTAACGATAAGGTCAACACCTTCATCTTTTACGACAATTTCTATACGTGTTTTTGGAATCAAATCAATACAATAGCTTGATCCCCTATAAGATTCTTTAATACCTCTCTGACTTCCCCTTCCTTTTACCTCGGATACGTTCATCCCTTCGCATCCTACTTCCAGAAGGGCGTTTTTAACATCCTGATATTTTTCTTGTCTAATAATTGCAACAATACTTTTCATAATTACACCTAGTTAAAATTATATGCAGATTCTTCATGAAGATTTGTATCAAGTCCACCAATCTCTTCATATTCCTCTACTCTTATACCTTTCATAGCCTTATCTAGAACTTTTGCAAGTATAAAGCTTATTGTAAATGAGTAAGCTAAAGTTGCAACAACACTGATAAGTTGTATTAAAACTTGTTCTGGATTTCCTGCAATTAATCCAGAAACTCCACCAATGGAAGGCACTGCAAAAATTCCGGTTGCTATTGCTCCCCATACACCAGACATTCCATGTATTCCCCATACATCCAAAGCATCGTCGTAACCAAGTTTTGATTTTAAACGATAAATTGCGAAATAAGATACAAAAGGAGCTATTGCACCAATACATATTGCACCGAAAACATCTACAAAACCTGCTGCTGGAGTAATAGCTACAAGCCCTGCAACAGCACCGGATATTGCACCCAATACTGTCGGTTTTCCAACAACATAAGTATCCAAACAGGTCCAAACAATCAAACCTAAAGCAGCTGCAACATTTGAAACGATAATTGCATTTGCTGCAAGACCATCTGCTGCTAAACCTGATCCTCCGTTGAATCCCATCCATCCAAACCAAAGCAATGCAGCACCTAAAACTGCATATCCTAGATTATGTGGTATTAATGAAGTATCTTTTCTTTTTCCAAGAACCAATGCGACAGCCAATGCTGCTGCTCCTGAATTCATATGAACGACAGCACCTCCTGCAAAATCAAGTGCTCCCATCTGCATTAGCCATCCTTCTCCCCATACCCAATGGGCAACAGGGATGTATACTAAACAAACCCAAACTATAACAAAAACAATCCATGCTTTTATTTTCATTCTTCCAACGAGTGCTCCAGAAATTAATGCAACAGTTAAACCTGCAAAAGCACATTGGAACATAACAAATAATAATGTTGGAATTGTTCCATTCAAATCATCTAATGCAATTCCCTGTAAGAAGAAATTTGTTGGTGATCCAATAATTCCCATTATATCACTACCAAATGCGAATTGATAACCGAATATCACCCAAATTACACTTACAATTGAAAATGCGATAAAAGTTAAAAAAATTGTATTTAAAACATTCTTACGTTTACTTAATCCTCCATAAAAAAATGCAACAGCTGGAATACTCATAAGCAATACTAAAAGAGTACAAATAAGAACCCATGCTGTGTCACCTGCACTAAAAACGACCATTATATCTTACTCTATATTATTAAATTAATTGAAAATTTACTTCCACTTCGCCGGAAGTAATATGTCGGAAGTATCTTTCCGACAATTAACTATTAATTAACATAGTATATAAATTTAATGGAAAAACCATGAAAAACAAACGGAAAAATTTCTTCCGACCGCAAATAAATTAGAAAATATTGAAAAAATTAATCAACTGCTTAAAAGAAATTTCGATAAAAAAAATTAAAACCTATAAAATAAAAAATAAAGGATTTTTAATAAGTATTAAATATAACATAGAAATAAAAATAATAATAGTATAAATTAGCAAATTTATAACTGATAAATTGAATAAACAAAAAAAGTGTTATTATGAAAGAGTCAATAAAAGCAAATTTAATAGTGTTTTTTATAATAGCAATCTTTGCATTTTGCATCAGCAGTGCGTTTGTAAATTTAACAGTTAATGAAAAGACTGATTCATATAAATTAATTTCAATTGAAAATAATTCATTTAAACCAGTTTTGATTAAAGAAGTACCAACAATTATCAAAACAAAAAATGTTACAAACACTACAAACACTACAAACAGCTCATATAACACTACAAATTCATACAAAAATCATACAAATTACCAAGGGGACAATTATTCGTATTATTACAATAGAAATTACTGGGAGTATTGATGAAATGGGTGAAAAAAAGAAATTTATCAGAGACAGCGTATATGGAGACATAAGCTTAACCAAATTCGAAGAAAAAATTATGGACATGCCACAGTTTCAACGTTTAAGAAGAATAAAGCAATTAGGTTTAATTAGCTTAATATATCCTGGAGCAAACCATACTAGATTTGAACATTCTGTTGGAACAATGAATTTAGGGTCAAAATTAGCGACAGAATTGGATTTGTCCAATGATGAAATAGAATTAATCAGAGTTTCATCCCTCTTACATGATATTGGACACGGTCCGTTTTCTCATGTATCAGAAGGCGTTTTATCAGTACCCCATGAAGAGCTAACCAAATATGTGGTTACAAAAACATCCATGAGAGATTTGCTTGAAGAAAAATTTGACGTGAACGAAATTGTTGACATTGTAAACGGAAATGGGCATCTCGGACCTATAGTGTCCGGAGAGCTTGATGTTGACAGAATGGATTATCTTTTAAGGGATTCTCATAATACCGGTGTGGCTTATGGAGTTATTGATTATGAAAGAATAATTTCTAACTTAAAATTAGAAGACGGTTTGATACTGAATATCAAAGGAGTTCAGGCCGCAGAAGGGGCGTTAGTATCCAGATATTTCATGTATCCTAGCGTATATCAACACCATACTACCCGTATTGTCAATTCAATGTTTAGAAGAAGCCTTAAAAAAGTAATTGATGATGGAATAATCAATGAAAAAGATATTTACAAGTACGACGATAATGATATCGTTTCAATATTCAGAAACTGCGAAAACAAATTTGCAAATGAAATAATGTCTAGATTGGATAATAGAAAACTATTAAAAAGAGTTAAAACAATTAGATTGGACAACTTCAAAGTTCCAGAAAAAATGTATAAGATTCACAGCGATGAATTGAGAAAGGCAGAACGTGAAATAGCTGAAGATTATGACATAGAAAAAGATTATGTTTTCATAAATATTGCCGAATACCCTCGCTTTGATGAAATGAAAACTCAAGTCGATTTGGACGGCAAATTATATCCATTAACAGAAATTTCCAATATAATTTCAGCGCTTAGCAAAGCCAGATTCAACATACCAGACATTAGCATCTATGTTCCCGAAGAGGAAAAGCCAAAATTTGAAAAATTCAAACTGGAACAATATCTGGACTTACCTGAAATCGATAAGGAAAAATTCCATGGAATTCATTATGACCAAATTAAACTATTTTAGGAGATAAAATGATTGTTGTTGCAATAACCGGAGCAAGTGGAGTAATATATGGAATAAGATTACTTGAAGTGTTAAAAGAGTTAAAAATTGAAAATAGTTTAGTTATAAGCGATGCTGCAAAAACAGTTATCGAATCAGAAACTGAATACAAAATTGATGAAATCATTTCCATCGCCGATAGATATTATGATTTCAACGATTTAACTTCATCCATAAATAGCGGATCATTTAAAGCAGATGCATTGGCCATAGTGCCATGCTCAATGAAAACCTTGTCTTCAATAGCCAACGGATATGGAGACAATACAATTACAAGAGTGGCTGATGTGAGCCTAAAGGAAAGGAGACCTACAGTGATTGTTCCCCGTGAAACTCCGCTTAGAAATATTCATTTACAAAACATGCTAACATTATCACAAGAAGGAGCTATAATTTTACCTGCAATGCCTGGATTTTACTCAACGCATGATACAGTTGATGACCAGATAAATTTTATTGTTGGAAAAATACTAGATTCCTTAAAAATTGAAAATAATTTGTTTAAAAGGTGGGAGTAAATGTTAGAAGATATGGATTTCATTAAATCCTGTGATGTTCCAGGACCGACAAAAGAAGCCATACGGGCTATAATATTATATAAATCTGAAGTTTCATCCAAGGACAAAGTTGTTGACTGCGGATGCGGAACCGGAGGAATTACTTGTGAATTCTCTCAAAGAGCAAATGAAGTCATTTCAATCGATACAAACCCAGAAGCTATTGAAATAACTGAAAAAAATCTCAAAAAATTCGGACTTGGAGATAATGTCACACTAATAAATGATAACGGGGCAAACGCTCTGAAAGATATTGACAATATTGATATTGCTATTGTAGGGGGTAGTGGTAGAGAGCTTGAAAATATCTTGAATATCATTGATGCAAAATTAAACTCAAAAGGCAGAATTATCATAACTGCAATTTTGGTTGATACAAAAATTGAAGCTATAAACAAGCTTAAGGAACTTAATTATAACCCTAAACTCATGGAAGTTAACATTTCCAATGGAAGAGTTCTTGACAGAGGGGTTATGATGATAAGCGAAAATCCAATAGCTATAATTACTGCCAAAAAAAGATAAACTGGAGATTAGAATATGGATTCACACAAAAGATGGAAAATTAAATTTTCCTTATTGATGGTCGTATTGATTATCATAATATATGGATCAAACTACCTTGTATTAGGAGATGCTGAACATATTATATCTTATATCTGGACACATTTAGGATTCATTCCTGTGGATATTTTAGTTGTAGCATTCTTACTTGATGAAATTATCGAAAGAAAAGAAAAAGAAGCTATGCTTGAAAAATTAGACATGTTAATGAGCACATTCTTTTCTGAAGTTGGAAATGAAATGATTAATCAGCTCAGTCATGCAAACAAATACAAAGCAAGTACCGAAAATTTAAAATCTATTAAAAATTGGGATGATAAAGACTATGACTTGAAATTAGAGGAACTTAAAAATACCAACATCGATTTTCAAGCGGACATTTCACCTGAAGATAGGGAAGAATTTTTAGAAAACTTAAGAAACTTACTTATAAACAAAAGAGAATTTATCATTAACCTAATTAACAATCCTAATTTGCTTGAAAAAGAAGAATTTACTGGATTGATTAATGCTATTCTTCACCTTGACGAAGAATTGGAACACAGAAAAGATTTAAGCTTGGTTACTGATGCTGATTTTGCGCATTTGAATGGAGATATGCAAAGAGTATATAACAAATTAGTACATGAATGGGTTTATTATTTAAAATATCTCAATAAACATTACCCATATATGATTGCATTAATCATACGTACCAATCCATTCGATGAAGATGCTGACGTATACGTAAAATAGATAACTAGGAGATTTAATATGAGTAATGAAATCAAAAAAAGTGA
This sequence comes from Methanobrevibacter sp., assembly GCF_036307625.1. Lineage (GTDB taxonomy): Archaea > Methanobacteriota > Methanobacteria > Methanobacteriales > Methanobacteriaceae > Methanocatella. The sequence continues at coordinate 16,966 of NZ_JAXJXF010000102.1, read as the reverse complement.
AAATATTAAATCTTGCATTATTTTATGTGGAGGGCAAAGTAGAAGAATGGGTCAAGACAAAGGATCAATGATTATTCAAAATAAACCTATGATTAATCATATCCTTTCTACTCTAAACAATGAAATAAATGAAGCAATAATTGTTTTAAACAATCAAGAAAGAATTGACAAATATGCAGAAATCATCAATATTGATGAATACACATATCCAATAAAATTTGTTGAGGACAAAATAAAAAATAAAGGACCCCTTCCTGGAATAATGACCGGACTTGAAAACATCACCGGCCAGTACTCACTAGTCCTTCCATGCGACAGCCCTTACGTTACTAAAAATTATATTAATGCTATTTTTAATGAAATAAACGAAAAATATCAGGCTATTGTCCCATACCATGACAGTAAAAATAAGCTTAAAACTTCCGAACCGCTACATTCCATTTATAATAAAGAAATCATTCCGGAAATTGAAAATCTAATCAATAAGGATTCACTTCACATTAAAGGACTAATAGAAAAAATAGAAACAAAATTTGTTTTGATTGATAATAAAAAAATATTAAAAAAAGAATTTAGAAATCTTAATCGTCCATCGGACATTTAAAGATGTTCTATTAATTCTTTTGTTTTTGAAACTGCTACATTAACAGCAGAAAGAAGTTCATCTTTATTTAATGGTTGAGAACCGCCTTTTTGCATAGAGCAAATTCTACCATCTTTAGTAACACCAACATTTAAACGAGCACTAGCTACTCTTTCTTCATCCAATGTTGGGTCTAAAACCATTTTATCACCAATTTTAACAAAAGTACATAAAGCTAATTCATTATTAATTGGTAAATCAAAGGTTTCATCTTCACTTAGAACCACTTCTTCATCCACAATAGATGCAACAGGCAATTTAGTGGATTTAAGAGCTGCCATAACAGCCAATTCACATGCATCGAAAAGGTTACCGCAGTTATCTATAATGTGTAAATCAATGAATAACATCCAAACATGTTTTCCTTCTTCAATACAAAGTTTATCCAATTCAACTAATTCACTTTCACGAATACCTCTATCTACAACACGTGCAAGTTCGATTGAATCATCACTAGGTGGTCCTGGTTCAAAATTAGGATCAGCCATAGGTAACATTTCACAATTAGTCATTAAAACTCCAAGGTCTGGAGTATCTGGAAATGGGCTTCCAAGTTGTGGTTTAATACCTACAATAACTTGAGTTCCACCAATTTTAACACGAGCAGAACCTTCGGCTTTAGATATTACATTAGTTTCAATAGAAATATCCCTATATTCATTTAATTCCCTGCCATCTTCCCTTTTATCATTTCTGACAAGGTTAGTAATACTTTGTCTTGTAATTTCTGGTACTATATCCATATTATCCACCCACTATTCTGTAGAATATTTTTTCATTAAAGCTTCTTTTTGAAGCTTACTTACTTCAAGACATCCTTCCATAGCTAAATCAATTGCTTTTGCGAATTCTTCTTCAGTTAAATTACCATCACTTTGTAATAAAGTAATTTCACCAGTTCTTGGCATAATAGCTATTGGAACATCAGCTTGACCTTCTTTATCTTCTTTTTCAGATAAATCAAGTACAATTTCATCATTAACTTTACCTGCAGCACAACCCACAACAATATCTTTCATAGGTATTCCTGCATCAACTAAAGCAACAGAAGCTGCAGTAATTCCTGCACAACGGGTTCCTCCTTCAGCCTCAATCACTTCTATATAAATATCAATCATTGAACGAGGATAATTCTCCAACATCAATGCTGGTCTTAAAGCATCAGCAGTAATTTTAGAAATTTCTGATGACCTTCTATCTGGTCCAGGTCTTTTTCTATCATCTACTGAAAATGGAGCCATATTATATCTGCATCTAATAACACCAGTATTAGGTTCAAGTAATCTTCTGATATATGATTCCCTTGGTCCATAAACAGCAACTAAAATTTTGTTTCCGCCAACTTCTAAATAAGCTGAACCATCAGCACGTTCAAGAACTCCTGCTTCAATTTTTATAGGACGCAATTCATTAAACTTCCTACCATCGTCTCTTATCATTTCTGACATCATATCAACCTCATTTAATATACGAAGAATTAATAACCATTATTTATTGTTCAAAATAAAAGAATTATTTGAGTTATCATCATAAGATAAAGTGTTATCCTTTTTATTTTTCTTCTTTAACTCTTCAATAACCTCAGCTATATTAGGTTTACCTTCTTTTTCTTTTTTACTTTCTTCTGCTTCCTTTTCTTCAGCTTCCTTTTCTTCAGCTTCTTTTTCTTCAGCTTCTTTTTCTTCTTGCTCTAATTCTTCTTTGAAATTTTGAAGCTTAGGTTTTTCTAAAACAAATTCTTCTTCCTCTTCAGGAACTTCTTCAGGAGGCAGTTCACCATCAATTGCCAAGTATAATTTGTTTTTAATCTTATTAGTTAAACCAGAAGTATGAGCTTCAGCTTCAATTAAATGAATAATATCTTTGGTAAGTTGTTCCATGTCCTCGTCACCTTTCACCCAGACAAGACCATTTTGACCAACGACAATTTTACAATTGGTTTTGTCCTTAATCATGTTAATCATAGAACCTTTTTTACCAATCAATCTAGGAACTTTAGTTGGAGCAATATCTACAATGATTCCTCCTTTAAATTTGCCCATTCCTCTTCCTTTTAAACCGAGTTTTGCCTTTTTGATTTCATCAACGTCAACAACTCTTAAAAATAGGACATCCCCAACATCATATACTTTGTTGAGTTCTTTTTTCTCACGACCAAACACTTCAAAAGCAGGTAAAATTCCAGAGTAAGGTGAATTAATATCCACATCCCACATTGAGAATCTGACATCATTAATTTTACCTATTACAACATCTCCTTTCTTCGGAACATATTTGCTCTTAAGAGGAATAACTCTAATTTTTTTATTCCTTAAAGAAACAAGCCCCATTAAAGAAGAACAAACTTTACCATTCTCTTTAAAGGTACCTCTTCCTGAATAGTATTCATCATCAGCCAATACTTGTCCAGGAATAACTAAATCTTTATTTTCCACATATATCATAGTAATCCCATAAGTTGAAAATTAATTTAATTATTTAATAGTTCTAGTTTCTGCTTCCCCACTTGAAATTTCAGCCATCTTAGCGGCAAAAGAATCTTGAAGACCACCAGGCATTTCAACAATACCTATCCATGAACCATCTTGTTGCCATTCTTCATTTATGATTTCACCAAATCCATGAATAACAGAATAAGCACCACCAGCAGCGGAACCCGGGAGTCTGACTGCAACTTTAACTTTCTCAAACCTAATTGGAATAAGTGGCTTAATAGCTTTTAAAGCAGTTTGGACTTGCTGATCAACTGCAGTGAAAGGGTCAAACTTAACTTTTGCCTCATCAACTGCATTTTCAATTCTTTGTACAGGATGAGGCAAACCATTTTGAGGATTGATTGCTTCTTTAGCTATTTTATTAATAACTAATTTACGCTTATCCTCTTGCATCTTTCTTTTTTGGTCTGCAGTTAATTGAACAGTTCCCTTTTCAAGTATAACTTTAGAAACTTCAATAGGATCTGTAGTTTCAAAAATTTTATTCATAGCTTCATCAGAAGCCTTATCTCCTTTTTTGGAGTCTTTAAAAATTTCTTCAACAGCTAAAAGATCTTCAATGGCAACATCTTGACCATCAGGATTTCTATATTCAGCTGCTAAATCAGGGTCAACCAATATTTCAAAATGTTCACCACAATATTCATATTTAGCAATAATAGCTTCATCAACATTTACCATTGAAACATCCCCTAACCAACTATAATAATTTATTCTTCATCTTCTTGAGAATCATCATCTGATTCTTCTTCAGTTTCTTCTTCAACTTCCTCTTCTTTGATTAATACTTCATCAATGAATTTTTGTACATCTTCTTGAGAAAGTTTTTCATATTTTCCAGTGTCTTTTTTAATGACTGCAATTTCAACATTATTTGAAGTAGTGTCATGGTCTGTAGCTTCATCAATAGCTTTAATTGCTAAACCAACAGCGCCGGACAATGTAATGTCATCTTCATATTCATCTTCAAAAATGTCCATAGCTGCAGACCTACCAGAACCAATAGCAGTTGCTTTATATTCAATTAATGCACCACTAGGGTCTGTTTCAAACAATTTGCATTTTTCATCATATACCCCACCAATAATTAAAGCAGAACCAAACGGCCTTACTCCACCATTTTGAGTATATAATTGTAACATATCACATAATTTTTTAGATAAACTTTCTACTCTAATAGGTTCACTATAAGTGATTTTGTTAATTTGAGCTTCTACTCTTGCTCTTTCAACCAAAGCTCTTGCATCAGCTACAAGACCTGAAGTTGCTGCTCCAATATGTTCATCAATTTTAAATATTTTTTCAATTGATGAAGCTTCAACTAAATTAGAAGTAGTCCTTTTATCAACAGCTAAAACAATTCCTTCAGAACTTTTTACACCGATTGATGTTGTTCCTCTCTTAACAGCTTCTCTTGCATATTCTACTTGGAAAAGTCTTCCATCTGGGCTAAATACAGTAATAGCTCTATCATATCCAGCATTTTGTAAAGGTTGCATATTAATACCTCATATTTTTTATATAAATATTTTAATAAATATTAACTTTTAAATTCAACAACATAAAAAATAAAACCAATCTCCATGAATGGCAATTACCTTTAATTACTACACAGTAGTTTATTAAAATACTTTTTTACACATTTTCCATAAATTCAATTGTTATATATAATAATATATTATTTATAAAGTTTTCTATTTTAAAATAACAAAAAGTAACTAAATAAATTTATGTGATGCTTTTATTGTTCCTGACAAACCTATAGTGGTCATTGAAATTCTACCTTTCTTGTACATGTTTGCCAAAGCCAAAGATGATCTGACTTCCTCAACATAACCTCTTTGACACCTTACAATTGCCTTATAACAATAGTATTCCTCAGTTTTTTCAAATTCGTAAAATTTCATAACCCATAAATTGAAATTAGATGAATTAAGTTCCCCCTGAAATCTAACACATGCATCCCAAACTATTGAAACAAAATCATCTTTAGTAATTTCAGAAGAAATTTTAATATCTACGGTGAGATATCTATTGTTTTTTCTAAGGGTAGGTGGAAGAACTTTAAGACCCATCTTCAATCCTCCTGACACCCTTTAAAATTAAGTTATGCCTATTTTTATTGAAATCAAGAATATTTGAAGCAGCAGTAAATGAATCAACAATTTCACTATCGGTCAATCCAGTTTGCTTAAAAAAGGCAACAAAATCATGAGTAGTTTTAATATCAAAAACAGATTCAGCTCTCGAAGATAATATTAATGGAAAACCAAATTTCCTATATAAAGTGTAAATATCTTTAAAATTAGAAATCACTTTAGACCTGTGGGACAAATAGCTTTTTAAGACATCCTTAAAGCATAATTCAATAGCAACGTTATTATCTACAGCTTCACGAGAAAGGACATGATTAAGTCCGCTGTCGAAACGTCTCAAATATGGTCGGGACAACACATCGATTTTAATATTTTCCAATGTTGCCCTGTTTACTTTTAAATCCCCTCCGACAACTGCAATGCAGGACGTCTTATTCCTAAACTTGTTGGTAATTTTTCTAATTTCATTAATGTTAGTTGATTTAATTTCCAAAGTATAATCTATGGAAATTTCATCATCAAACATATCTTTCAGTTCATTTTTGAATTTTAAAGCATCACTAAAATCATTTTGATTATATGAAAAGTTAATATGGCTCCAACCATATTGAGCAGCTTGTTTTGCCAATATTACGTTATTTTCCAAGCTACCGCCTTGAATATTCAAATCAAAAAACATACTAGATAATTTATTATTTAGCATATTAATAATTATTGATACCTGTAGAATTCAACTTCCCAACTAACGGTTTCATAGTAATCAATAGTGAAAGTCTGAGAACTGGAAGAGGTAAACTCAAAGGAATCTGATCTAGTTTCCACATCACTGGTTGGACCCCAGTCAACGCCTCCGGATGCACCATTTGAACCTTTCACATGCAAATGATTATCTGCATAATTTTTTATTGGAAATGAAGATAATTCCACCTTAATTTTTCCTGCAGGGACAGTGACTGTTTTTGAACCCGAACCAGATCCAGAATAACTGCCAATAAGCTCCCAAGATTTGGATTTGGATTCGGATGAAGTATCTTGAGAGGATTGGTCACTATTTTTATTTGAACTATCAACAGCATTACTAGAAGAGCCTGCTGAAGCATCATCACTTGAAACTGAATTAGAATGTCCATTTAATGCAAAAAATCCAATTACTGCAATCAAAATAACTATTATGACAACCAACAACATAATAACATTCTTAGAATTACCAGAACCTTGAGTGGCTTGCTGTGTAATGGTTGTTGTCTCATAATCTAATTTTTCACCACATTTTGTACAAAATTTTGCATTATCCTTATTTTCAAAACCACATTTACTACACTTCATTTTAAACACAAAAATTTATTAATCTTGTTAATATTATCTTTAACACAAGATATATATTAAGTTACTTATTTACTACAATAATTGATTATTATGATGAAAATTAGACAAGCAAATCTAAAAAGTGTTTAAAGTACTCATATAAGATTAATAATATGTTATAAAACTTTTATAACATAAAAAATAAAATATTTTATTATGACAAAAGAAGATGATGAACTTTTGAAATTGACTTCATACGTTCAAATTTCTAAATATCGGGAAAAAACATTAAAATCAATAGGAGACGATGTGAAAATACCCACAAACATTGCAAGAGATAGTGGAATTAGAACCAATCATATTTCCAAAGTTCTAAGTGAATTAAAAAGTAAAGAAATCGTTGAATGTATTAATGAAGAAGCCCGTAAAGGAAGATTATACCGATTAACCGATACTGGAAAAGAAGTATTAGACACCATCAAAGATAAAGAAGATGATAAAGAAGATTAATCAAAGTTCATACCATCCCTTATTTCTTCCAATTCAATTCTAACATCATCCTGTGATGCTAATTTTAAAATATCATATAATAATTTTAATAAAACTCTATTTTTAACATCCAATGATAAACAATTATTTGTTTCTATTTGTAAAGAATCATATGAAGGAGATTTTAAATCTTTTTTATACTGCAATTTGATTTCTTCTCTCAAGTTAACATCAATATACTTTTCCAAATAAACAATAATTTCATTGGCAAAAGTATTTCCAAAAACAACCATATCATTTAAAGAACTCTCATCATAATCAATTTGACGTATCAAACTATTAAACGAGCCATAATTCTGATAGCCATATGGGATAAAACGTCCCTCCACAGTATGTGCACAATATTCATTCATTATTTTAAATTCAGGAAGTGTTAAAAAAAACCAGACAAAACTTTGCAATGTAGTTGAAGTGTTAACCCTGAAAATTTTACATAATAACTGTTCAATTATTTCAAACAATATAAAATGTGCCAATTCATGAATTAAAGTAGCGATTTGGACAGAATCATCCAAACGTTCATCATAATAAATACAGTTGCCCAAAAAGATATATCCTCTTTCAATTCCACGTGCCTTCGGTTTGCATTGGGTGAAAACATTAGCCAAATTTAAAATCTTATCCTTAATTGAGTTTCCGTAAATATCCACATAATCTGCCCTCGCAAAAATATTTGATAACATATTATTATACTCAATATTCGAAATTTTTGCATTTAAAAGCAAATTTTGATTATATTCACTGAGCAATATATCAAAATCATCAATTTTAATTGGATTTATTTGATGTCCACATTTTACACAGTATAATGCGGTATCATCATTTGATGCATCACAATGAGGGCAAATATGCTCCAGTATTAGTTTATTACCACAGTGAATACAGTAATTATCTTCTTTAAAATTTAAAGTACCACATATATCGCAACACTTCATGAAACTACCTCAAAATAGACTTGATATTTTTTATTGTGGAATTAATTGAATTTTTAGTGGCTATTGTTCTTCTGATATTTCTACCACAATTTGGGCAAAAATCAGAATTCCAATCTAAAATCTCACCACAGGAACATATAATTTTGGATTTAATAACTCTTAAGGGGTTTAAAGGTCTTTCACATACTTCACAAAACTTAGATCCACCTTTGTTTCTATGACCACATACACAAATAAAAATAGAATTTTCATTCTTTAAATTAGAGCCACATTCTATGCAATAATCAGAGGTTATGTCATTTATTGTAGAACAAGTGCATAGAATTGATACACCAGAAGAAGCTCCATAATTTTTTAAAGGCAAACCACAGTTTTTACAGAATAGTGAGAATTTTTCATTTTCTTCACCACAAAAACAGAATATTGGATCTTCAAATTCCAAATTAAAATTACTATAATTATCAAAAGTTTCATCAGGACTGGGTCTTATTTGTTTACCACACATTTCACAAAATATGTTTTCTTTTGGACTTACATAACCGCATTCGCAAAGAATGTTTCCAACCTCAAATTTTGGCTTAGATTTATTTTTTAATAAACCAAACAACCTAGTTGAAGCCCTTTTAGCACCACACATATAACAATATTCATTGTCAACTTCATTTAAATATCCGCAGGAACAGATTTCATATTTGAAATCCTTTCGCTTACTTTCAATATATGGTGAAAAATCTATGCTGAAATCAAAAAAACCAATATCATGAATAGGTGGTGAAAAAATAACTAAACCATCACTTTTAGGATAAACTGTTTTATCACCACAATTTGGACAGAAAGGCTCATTTCGAAGAATTTTATGACCGCAAGTTCTGCAAAAATTTTGTGAAACCATGATATCAGATTTGGAATTAATTTTTATTCATATCCTTTATTTCTTTAACCAACTCAGACAAAACCTCTTCACTAAGTCCTTCAATATATTTAATGGAACCTGCGCATTCATGACCTCCACCATCAATACCTGCTGATGGAACTCTTTGGGCTAAAACAGATACAATATCATTTACATTGAACCCATATTGTTCATTTACTGCATCAGTCGCTCTGAATACTCCAAAATCAGGCCCATGACCCAATGTAACAATAGGTTTATCTTCGCCTAACTCCTTAATTACATTATCATGGACAAAACCGCAGGTTTTACCCGGTGCAGGGAATGTGAATTTATGTGCATATTTTTCAACATCAATAATGTTAAAGTAAATGCCGTTTTCAAATTGAGTTTTCTTAATGTTTGGAAGTGCAGCTTTAAGTTGTGTGTCAACTCTTTTTAAATATTCTTTATATAAAGCATCAATCATCTTATCATGCTTATCCAAATTGTCCACAGCTAAAATAGTATCCATTATTCCCCTACCGTTCATAAATCTTAAAAAGTAAGCTTCAAAGTCAACACATTCCGCAATTTGTGACAGATGTTCTTTGCTAAATCCTTTTTCATGAGCTAACTGCAAATATTGATAAACTTCACCGCATTCCGCATGATCCCCCAATGCAGCAACAGCAGGAAGGTGTTTAATCAAATCTTTAATCTCAGGATTAATAATATGTGCCACTTCTGTTGCCAATGCTCCAGCAGTTAATTGTGAATCTCCACCGACCAAATATGGATTTACATGAGTATCAACATATTCATCAACTGCAACTGTTGCACCAACAATCTCACCATCCCTTTCCTCAGTAGTTAACAATTCACCAGGAGAATGGTGATCAATTACAACAACTTCAATATCATAAATCTTTGCCTGCATTAAGGCCACAATATCCTCTTCAGTAGAACCATTATCCAAAAGCACAATAAGAGGCAATTTTTGACCGTGCCTTTCTTGGTCTTCGAGTGCAAATGACAAATCTTTTACAACATCTTCAAGTTCATAAAATGGTGCCTTACTAGGGGAGCGTTTAAAGTAATAATATTGAGCATCATTACTTGGATTTGCATATTCTATTAAAGGTATCAATGCCTTTTCCATTGCAACTCCTGCACAAATTCCATCGGCATCATTATGATGTCTAAGTAAAATGGTTCTTCCATCGAGAATTGCCCTTCTGATTTTACGTGCAGCCTCTCTCATTTTTGGCTTAAGTCTGTTTAAAACATCACTTTTAACTAAGAAATCAACATCTTTCGGTTCAGCTCTTTTGTTTAATGCATCGTCTATTAATGCATGTAGTTTTGCTGTTTGTTGTTGACTTAATTTATCAATTGAATGTGACTCAATTTGGGTCTTTCCACCATGTTCATTAACATCACCAATAACCTGAACCGCATCCCCAACATCGATTCCAGGATACGCCCTTTCACCTGCCTTATCAAATGCAGCCACCCAAGTAACACCACTTTCATCATTAATTGTGAAAATTGTAGGACCTGATGTTTGTTGAACTTGTTGAACTTCACCATCAATACGAACCAATTTACCCATTTTTTGTTCCAGATTACCAATCAAAGTTCTAGGAATAGATTTGGTTAATTTTTTGAGATTATATTTGCCCACATAAGCTGGAGCCAAATCAATTTTTCTTTCTCTTGATTTAATAGCAGTTATAAACACAATAATATCATCACCGACATTATATTCAGAGACATCTCCCCTCATTAATCCCCAAACATTATTATTTAAAGTGACAAAAGCACCATAACGTTCAATTCTAGTAATTCTTCCCTTATACAATTTGTCTTTATCCATGTCACTCATTTGACATAATGAATCAAGAACATATACGTCACGAACCTGATTTTGACGAGCAACATATTCATCATGCTTCATTTTTTCAGCCTTCCTTTTTTTCTCACATTCAGGGCAAACATCATATTTTTCATCAATCAATTTACCGCAGTCTCTACAGACATTAATTTCACCCGTTCCATTACAATGAGGACAATCTTCAAAAACTTCAACTTGGCCTTTTCCATTACATACTTCACAAGGAATATCTTGTTCAGCACCTAAATCAAATTTAGCTCTTGCTTTGCTATTAACTCCTTTAAAATGATTGCCTACATCAAATGCATCATCTTCATAACCTGTTCCGCCACATGCATCACATTCCTTATAGTCCACAACTACGGAACCAATTCCTTTACATTTAGGACATTTAGTTTTCACATTAAAACCCCATCATATAATAAAATTCTGTTTAAATAATTTCGGATTATCACTAACTAATGAATCTCTTATATCCTTATACTTCATAGACTCATTCATAAAATCATTAGCTTCAACAGCATATGCACTTCCAGTAGAATTATAATTTACTTTAAAACAGTCAATAGCATCTTTTAGTTTATCTACAGCCTTAATTTTTAATTCAAGTTCCAAAATTGCATTATTAACATAATTCTTATGGACTTGATTAACATCCGATGAAAAATTATTCTGTAAAATATGCAATTTATTCAGACTGTCATTATAATTATTACCTGCTGAAACAGCTTTATTCATAGATTTATCATAACTTTTATTATTGACTAACCCAACAGCTTCATTATAATCCTTATCTCCATTAACAACACCATCACTAATTTTAGGCATTAATTTATTCATATTATCCGTAGAACTATCAATAAAAATTATAGCTGCTGAAATAATAGCCAAAATCAAAATAAAAATTATTAATTTAACATATTTAGACACGATATAAAATATGTAAAATAAATTATTTATAATTTTTTGTGAACAAAAAAATAAAAAAAGAAGTTTAAAAAAGTATTTTAAACTTATTCACTAGCCCAAAGGCCGTGTAAATTACAGAATGCACATGCTTTTACATCATCTGTAGAGTTAACAGTGAAAGTTACTTCTGCAACATCTCCAGGTTTAAAGCTTTTTGCGTATTGTTCTGCTCCAGCTTCAACAACAATAAACTGGATGTAATGGTCATCATCCATTGGATGAGCTGCTTCACCGACTTTTACGGTTACTTTGTCACCATCGATTTCAACTACAGGTTTGTGTTTAGGAGATTTTTCTCCTTCAGTTTGTACAGGGATTTTGAGCATGTGGGTGTCACATGCATCGCCATCATCTTCTACTAAAACTTGGATAATACTTCCGCAGTCATCACATTTTAAAATTTTTGCCATAATAAAACATCTCCTTATAAGATAAAGATAGTTTATTTAACAAAGTATATATTATTATTGATTATTTTCCTTATAATTTTCAATAGCTGCCTGAAGTCCGTCAGCTGCAAGGTTTGAACAATGCATTTTAATTGGTGGAAGACCATCCAATTCTTCTGCAACATCATTTCTGGAAATTTGCAATGCTTCATCTATTGTTTTTCCAACAGCAATTTCAGTAATCATACTGCTGGTTGCAATAGCTGCTCCGCAACCAAAAGTCTGGAAGGAAATATCTTCAATAACTTCATCATCATTAACTTTAATGTAAATTGTCATTAAGTCTCCACATGTTGGGTTTCCAACAGTTCCAACTCCGTTAGCATCTTCCATCTCTCTACAGTTTCTTGGGTTTGCAAAGTGGTCCATTACTTTTTCTGAATAATCCATAATTAACACTTCCTACAGTTATCTTCATGTTTTTTACACATTATATTATCGTAATCAAGTTCCTGATTCCATAAAGGTGACATTTGTCTTAATCTTTTAACAGCTTCTGCAATTACATTAACAAATTCATCAACATCAAAAGCATCACTTTCAGGTGCTAAAGATATTCTCAAAGATCCATGTACATCAACAGGGTCAAGACCTAATGCAGTCAATACTGGAGACGCTTCCAAAGTATTGGATGAACATGCAGACCCAGTAGATGCCTGATAACCTTTAGCATCCAATAAAAGAATTAAGGATTCACCTTCAATAGCTTTGAATCTGAAATTAACCAAATTAGGCAATCTAGTTTCTTTAGATCCATTTAAATAAGCTTCAGGAATGGTTGTTAGTACTTTTTCAATAAGTTCATCACGAATTGAGGATAACTTTTCATAATGTGCATCGAGGTTTTCTGCTGCTAATTGACATGCTTTACCAAATCCAACAATTCCTGGAACATTTTCGGTTCCTGACCTAATTCCTTTTTCCTGACCTCCACCATGAATGAGCGGAACAACACGAGTTCCTTTTTTAATATATAAAGCCCCAACACCTTTTGGACCATTAATTTTATGAGAAGATAAAGAAAGTAAGTCTACATTTAATTTCTCAACATCGACTTCAATTTTACCGAAACTTTGTACGGCATCAGTGTGGAATTTAATGCCTTTTTCACGAGCAATTTGGCCAATCTCTTCGATTGGTTGAATAGTGCCCAATTCATTATTTGCATGCATGATTGTTATCAATATTGTTTCATCAGTTATTGCTTCTTTTAAATCGTCAACGCTGATGATGCCCTCTTCATTTACAGGCAAATAAGTAACTTTAAAGTCAAGGGATTCCAAAAATCCTAAAGTATTTTTTACAGCAGGATGCTCTATATTGGTAGTAATAATATGTTTACCTTTTTTAGATAATTTAAAAGCTATTCCTTTAATAGCAAGGTTATCGGATTCTGATCCTCCGCTTGTAAAAATTATTTCTTCAGGTTTTGCATTAATGGCATCAGCCACTCTCTTACGAGCCAAATCTAATGCTTTTTTTGATTCACGACCAATTCCATAAAGAGTTGAAGGGTTTCCAAACTCTTCTGTGAAAAATGGTTTCATTTCTTCGAATACTTCCTCACTAACTTGAGTAGTTGCTGAGTTATCTAAATACATTTCATTATCTCCCAATTGTCTTTTTTATTTAATAAAAATTTTTAAGTATATATGTTTTAAGTGATTAGATAGTAACTAGATACTATCTAACGCTTGACTTAAATCTGCAATTAAATCATCAACATCTTCCAAACCAATGGAAAGTCTGATAAAGTCCGGTGTCACACCTGTTGCTTCTTGCTCTTCAGCAGTCAATTGTTGATGTGTTGTACTTGCAGGGTGGATTGCTAAACTTTTTGCATCTCCAATGTTTGCAAGTATTGAGAATAATTCTAATTTTTCAATTACTTTTCTTCCTGCTTCTTCACCACCTTCAACACCGAAACCTAATATTCCTGCAAAATGATCTTTCAAGTATTTTTTATTGATTTCATAAGTTGGGTGGGATTCAAGACCAGGATAGTTTACCCATTTGACTTTAGGATGTGATTCTAAGAATTTAGCCACTTTTAAAGCATTTTCAGAGTGTCTTTTAACACGCACATCCAAACTTTCCAATCCTTGTAAGAATATAAAACTGTGTACAGGTGCCTGGGTTGCTCCTAAATCTCTTAAGAGTCTTGCTCTTGCCCTTACGGTAAATGCAATATTTCCAAGTTCAGGGACATCTCCAAATGCGTCCCAAAATACCAATCCATGGTAACTTGGATCTGCTTTTGTGAAGTTTGCAAACTTACCGTTTCCCCAGTTGAATTTTCCTGAATCAACTATGTATCCTCCAACTGCAGTACCATGTCCACCAACATATTTGGTTGCTGATGCTGCAATTACATCTGCACCATGTTCTAACGGCCTTACAAGTCCAACACCAACTGTATTGTCTACAATTAATGGAATATCATGTGAATGTGCAATTTCTGATAATTTTTCAAAGTCAGGCACATCCAATTTTGGATTTCCAACAGATTCAACATATATTGCCTTTGTTTTTTCATCAATTGCCTCTTCAAATGCATCAAGGTCTTGTGAGTCAACAAACTTAACATCACGTGCTAAATCCTTGAATGTGTAGTTGAACAATTGGTAAGTTCCACCATAAAGGTTATCTGCTGAAACAATGTTGTCTCCCGGTTCAGTTACATTTAATATTGCATATGTAATTGCTGCAAGACCACTTGATGTTGAAAGACCTGAGTTACCACCTTCGATAGCGGCAATTCTTGCTTCAAATACATCACTGGTTGGGTTTGTAAGTCTGGAATAAATTTGACCAAACTCTTGAAGGGCGAATCTTCTTGCAGCTTCATCTGAGTCTTTAAATACATATGAAGTAGTTTGATAAATTGGAACCGCTTGAGCCCCAGTTGCGGGGTCTGGAGTTTGTCCTGCACGTACACCTAATGTTGCTAATCCGTAATTTTTATTATTTGTCATTAATAATCACCTTAATTATTGAATTTCAGTAAAATATATCACGTGTTATATTCACTATATAACAATAGTTATTTTTTATATATAAATGTTTTGGAAAACCTAAAAAATAAATTATAACTGATGTTATACAATTATAACATATGTTATTTTACTATATAAACATTGTTATATTTTTACAAAAAATTATTCCATTAAACAAAACATCATCATTTCCAAAAACCAAAATTACCATACTTGTATGATATATCCCATTTTTCTTTTTAATTTTTAAAATTTAATTGCCAAATTAATTTTCAGTTTTTTGTTAAGTGTGTTCAGAAAAATTAATTTTTGATTTAAGTAACCTTATAAAAGTTATATAATAATCTTCACCATAATTACAAATATGAATCCCATACACTTCTTTACACTAGGATTTTTCCCAGAATATTTAGTTAATGGAATAATTTTGGGCATTTTAATTGGATTATATTCATTTTTCAGAGTGAAATACAGCCTCAATGATTCCAATTTATCAAAAAACAAACAAATCACAATAAGCAGCATAATTGCTATTTTATCATTTCTATTTTGCTTAAACATATGGTCAATGGCAGCGCTATTGATATTTTATTTATTTATTTCATCTTTAATAGCTGATTTAATAAGAATAATTCAAAAATATTTGATTAAAGAAAAACACCGGAATTTTATTCCAAATATTCATAAAAAGGGATTGCTAGCCATTATTATTTTTACAGTTATTATCACCAGCAGTGTTTATGGAATGAACCATATTGAACTAACCGAATATAATTTAACAACAGATAAAATTGACAATGAATCTTATTCTATTCTTTTCATTAGTGATGTTCATTATGGAACTGTTCAGAATACTCAATTAGTCAAGGACAGCATTTTAAAAATGAATAATTTAAAACCAGACATTGTTGTTTTGGGTGGAGATATTGTTGATGAAAGAACTACCAAAGAGGACATGCAAGAAATATTTGAGGAATTAGGAAAAATCAACTCAACATATGGAACATATTACATCTTTGGAAACCATGACCGGCAACCATATACAATAGACTATGAAAATGGAAATAGGACATTCACAGATAGTGACCTAACTCAATCCATTGAGAAAAATAGAATTAAAATATTGAATAATGACAAAATTATTATCAATAATGACATTGTTTTAGTTGGAAGAAGTGATGCCGAATGGGAAGATTCAATCAATAGAACTGAGGTAAATGAAATTCTTAATGAAAGTGATTTGTCCAAATATATTGTAGTATTGGACCACCAACCTGTTGAATATGAAAAGAATTCCCAAGAGCATGTTGATTTGCAACTTTCAGGCCATACGCATGGAGGACAAGTATTTCCTTATGGAACATTATACCAATTATCAGGCCGTTTAAATTATGGAGAGTATGAAATTGGAGATATGAAACAAATAGTATCATCTGGTTTAACTGGTTGGGGATGGCCTATGAGAAACGAAGCAAAATGCGAATACGTATTAATTAATATCAATTAAACACTTCATTTATAACAAATATGCTAAGTTATATGATTGAACTACCTCGACTTTGGAGAAGTCGAGGATTCTTACTTCACGGGCTGATACTCTCCCACGAGAGTAGGATTACCGTGCTATCCCCCCTGCTCCAGAGGTTCATTGTTTCATCGATTAAATCTGTTAATCCTTGTTTTAGAATGTTTTTAGCGGCGTTTATGTCTCGGTCATGTGTTTTTTGGCATTGTGGGCATTTCCATTCTGTTTCATATTTT
>NZ_JAXJXF010000101.1:0-7230 GCF_036307625.1 Methanobrevibacter sp. | reverse complement strand
TAGAGAGAGCATTTGAAAACTAATATCTTCAGATGCCTTTTTGTGAAATTCATCTCCGACCTTAAAGAGGTCGGAGTATTCTTTCACCATAAGATAAAGGAAGTACTAGTCTAGAATAGATTATCTTTTAGAGCATTTTAAATGCTCATTTTCTTTTTTTTTAAAAATTTTTTCAACAAACTTTATATTGCTAATTTTTCTAATTAATTATAGGATTGATTAACATGGCAGACGAATTAAGATTAGAAACCAAATGCTATGATGCAAATGAATATGGTTATCTCTATGGTTTGAACCAAAAAATACCTGACGATGAATTTGAAAAGGTAAAGCCATATATGAGAGACTTTAGAAGAAAAGATTTTGTAGACGGAATAATTAAAGTTACCGGAAGGCCTGAAGGATATAGATGTCTTGAAAAAGACGTTAGCAAAGTTGAAGAAATACTTGGAATCGAAAACACACTAGCCAAAAGGCAGGAAAAAATTAAAAAAGCATTTGACGACCCTATTGCTAAATCAAACCTAAAAGACAATGCATACAACTGGCTGGAAACATTATTCAAAAAAACAGGAACCCATCCAAAACAAAACCTCTCAAGGCTTGCACTCCATTCAACAAAAATTTATGATGTTGAAGACAGCTTCAAAAACGGTTCAAAAAACGGTGAAGGAGTATTATTCATTTACACACCTCATGGAATGTGGTATATTATCAATAATTGTGGTGAAAATAGTGATACTTCACTAAATAATGTAGAATCAAGTTCAGGAGGAGCTATCGGATATAGATTAATGTATGATGATACTGTAGATACATTAATTAGAATATATACTGAAGAAAATGAATATACAGGTGAAAGATTATACTGATCACCTATTCAAATTCCTTTTCAAGCATTATTGTTACCGGACCATCATTCAATAAATCGACTTTCATATAGGCACCGAAAACACCAGTTTCAACACCAATATGTTGCCTGCATTGATCTGTGAAATAGTCAAATAGTTCAGTTGCCTTATCAGGACTTAATGCCTTGTGAAATGAAGGCCTGTTCTTTTTGGTTGATGCATACAATGTGAATTGAGGAACCAACAATAATTTATAATCCATATCAATGACAGACTTATTCATTCTTCCATTTTCATCTTGGAAAATTCTTAATTTAACCAATTTTTTAGCCAAATAATCAGCTTCCTTGGATGTGTCGTTTTGGCCGAATCCTACCAGAACCATCAAACCATTATCAATTTTACCTGTGATTTCTCCATCAACTTCAACACTGGCGCGTGTTACTCTTTGAACAACTAACTTCATTTAAATCCACCCGTTAAAGGATTGCTACAAATGCAAATATTATAAAAATAAAAATAATGCAAACACAACATGCTCCAATTTTAGAATCCTCTTTTGCCTTACCTATTGAACTGGTTGAACTGGAGCTGGTCACTTTTGGAGTCTTTCCGATTTCATACACATCAATAAGCTTTATGGCTACCATGATTGATCTAATCAAAGCTATGAACGCTGCTAAAAGCAATATCCATACATAATATAATGCCATTACTCCTGAAGGATATATTGCAGAAGACAATAAATAAAAAAGCCATGGCACCTCATAGGTAATACCTTCCAAAATCCATTTTTTATTGTTGAATTTCATCCCAATATATATGAAACCCATACCAGAAAATATGAAGGTAAACGGAAACAGAACCCACCATGATTTTTTAATCTTATCTGTTGTGTTCATAATTATCTAGTTAATCATGTTGTTTTTAGTTTCTAGTTTTTCAACAACTTTCTGACCGTCACGAGCCATATCATTGAACATAACAATGGTATCCTTCATCTTAGGAAGTGCTTGTTCCTTATAGTTGCTTACATCTTCAATGGCTGCAAGAGCCTCTGCAAATGATGCCTTTAAAATTTCCGGTGAAATCATGGCTTCAGCACTGTGCTTTTGTATTTCACTTCCTTGCTGCCTTAACATATGGGAAGTTGATTCAATGATATTTTCAGTTGTTTCATTTAAAATCTGGATTTTATCCATTACAAGCTTTTGGTCATATAATGCGCGGGCAACCATCACACCTGTTCTGAGTGCAGATACTGTGACATTCTTTGCCCTGTTTACTCCACGAATCAACTCCAAATTGTTTCTTCTTATAACATTTAATGAAACGATTCCCTGTTGATTAACAACAATTAGCTGTTGCATATCCATGATCCTTTGTCTGAGAGGGAACAAAATCTCTTCTTTCACAAATTTAATTTTTTCAGGGTCAACTCCATCCATTTCCGCCTGTTGGATTTGCTGTTCTATGGAATCATCCATCTGTTTACCAAGTTCAATATCTGCCAAAAGCTTATTTGTAATCTCCCTTAAGTTATTCTCTTCATTTAAAATTGTTACATTGTCATTCTGCAATACCCTACCACTGTCGTCCAGAGATTTTATGATATTTGAAATTGCAGTTTCAGCTTTTTCATATTTTGCAAAGTATTTGCGAACAGGATTCATCAGATTTCCTAAAACTCCTTTTTTGGTAAAATCTATCTTACTTGGGTCCAGATTCCTCATTTGTCTGTCCAGTTCTGACAATTTATCCCCAATGTTTTCGGCATCCTGACCTCCTTTGCTGATATCAACAAATCTTGTTGCTAAAAGTTCATTTTTTTGGGAGGATTTGGTCATGTCATCCATACCGAAGTTTTCCAAAGGTCTTAAAATACTATCCCTTTCGGAAGGATTGTCGAAATCGGCTTCGAAAATAGCTACTGCATTTTCGTTAGCCTTATCTTTAATATTGGAATTTTCCAATTTTTCTTCTTCCTCTTTTAATGTAGTTTCCACATCTTTTTTTATTTCATCAACGTCAAGTGAAAATTCAGCCATTATATCACCTTATTAGTTTGATTGATTTATTTATTGAAATTAAATTTATTTTTATCAACTTTTGCATTGCATTCCTTGATTACCTGGTCATCTTTCAATATTTCAACTTTCACCGAATCAATATCCATATGCTTATATGAGGTATGGTAACCTATAGACAATGCATACTTAGAATCATAATACACACTTTCCAAACTATCAATTTCATGGCCAATATCTGTATTATTCCCATCCAGATATGTTACCTTTACAAGATATCCTTCCTTATTGGACGGAACTTTCTGGAATAACACCTCTACCCAGAAAAAGTAGTTATTGTTCTCCTTACTGTAGTATCCATTGACATCACTTATGGTCAGTGAAAATTCTTTAGCTTCCTTACTTATGCCATCATCAGCAGTCTGATTGTTGCCATTTCCGCCCATTGAAAATATCAGAATGCCTCCAACAATAAGTACTATAAAAATCAATACTAAAAATATTTTTCCATTTGAAAATATGCTTGAGTTGGGGGTTCCATTGTCTTCATTGTATATGTGGCATCCGCAAGAAAGGCAGAACTTGGATTCATCAGGTATTTCCGTTCCGCATTTTGGACATTTTTTAGTCATTTTAATCCCTTATTTATATTCTTTAACCGAATCTATTAAATTTTCCATATCATCAACCAGATTTTTCACATTGTCATGAGATTCTTCATCGGAATTTATGTTAATGACCAGTTCATTTGTAAGGTCTTCAATTTGGTCAATGATTGATTTTAATGTATTGATCTTATTTTCAAGCTCAGCATCCACTCTTGGAGTATCTTCAACGGCAAATTTAGTTATATTTATTGCGCTGTCGGCTTCATGATAAAACAAATCATGTGATTTGTCAATGGTTGATATGAATCTATCATAAGTTATTTGAGGTGGCTCGAAACGTTTTTCTATCAGTTTCCTTACAGCAACCTCTTTTGAATCAAATACTGTCTTTAAATCTTCAATTTCGTCTGCATATTTTTTAAGAGATTCCACGCCATCGTCGGATTTCGCTTCATTTTGTGAGGCAATGCTGAATCTTGATTTGTTAATCTGCTTTTGATTGGATTTATCATAATATTTCTTTAAATTGAAAATATAGTACAGATAAACTAACGGAAGTATGGCCATGATCAATATAAAAAACATTCCAAATCTGTTTGCTCCATAGATTACTGGAATTAAAATACAAACCAATATTGTATAGTACAATGCAAAAATCCAAGGAATTGAATCATTGAGTAACAGCACATCAGAATTGTCTCCAAAACCCCTTTTTAATCTGATTTTAGAAGCTTCTTTTGATTTTGGAGCATATTCAAGAATTTCATCATCAGTTAAAATATCCGGGTCAGGCTCGATAATATATTTCAAATCTGAAAATGTCTCGACAGACTGGATTTCATTTCCATTGCTGTCATAGACCTTATAATCCCTATATTTTAAAGGAGATTTCAATCTATTAATTTCTAACATTTTGGAATTGTCACTAACCATTTCATATTCTCCAATGAATAGCTATAAAAATATATTATCATCAACTCTTTTAAATATTTGTATTTAAATTGTTAATATTTAAAAAATTAAAAAATAATAAAAGGAAATTCATTAGCAAATTCACTAAATAATTCATTGCATATCCTCTTTTTGCACAGTCAGAGAATATCCTCCTACATTATCAAATCAAAAATACAGGAGTAACAGCTACAACAAAAAAAGTAGCAGCCTAGAAAAATGGATTCATCCAACATCTAAAACCAAATGACAAGGATATTAATGCGTCAGCAAACATCAAAACAGATGTTTAAGAGTCTTCTGGGACCAATATAATGAATCTTCAACTGAAAGATAACACGATAATTCAACTCCCCAGAAGAGCACTATCTCATGAAGTAAGAATCATCAACCGCCACATGTCGAGATATTTCAAAAGATTTCTCACAACACTACATTATTTTTCACAAAGAGCATCCAAAACCTCGTCAGTAGTTTCCTTAACAACATTAGCTGCTTCATAGAATTTATTCTTTTCATATTCATTCATATGAATAGGCACAATCATGGCAATACCCTTTTTGGACAGAACGACAGGAACACCTAATGAAACATCCTTAACATCTTCAATTTCACCATCAAGATATGTACTTACAGTTAAAATTTTATGAGTATCAGTTATTATGGTAGATATTAAATTTGAAATCGCATATGACGGACCGTATTCCGTTGCACCTTTTTTACTGATAATTGTATTTCCAGCATTTCTAAGTCGATTAATCAATCTCATTACATCCATGTCAACAGACTGTATAAAATACTTTAATGGAATACCACCAATAGTAGTTGAACTTAAAAGAGGAACCATATGGTCACCATGTTCTCCAATAACCCTTGTATGTACCTCAGAACTGTTAATATTAATAAAACTTGAGAAATATGCTTTCAAACGTAATGAATCCAAGTGATTTCCAATTCCTATAACCTTGTTTTTATCAAATCCTGAATACTTTAAAGCAATAGTGGTCATGACATCAACAGGATTTGTTGCAATTAAAATAATGGAATCCGGTGCATGAAATGCAATTTGTTTTGCATATGTCTTTACAATTTTTGCATTTGGAATAGCCAAATCACGCCTGTTCATTCCTTCTTTTCTTGGAGTTCCAGCAGCAATCAATACGATTGATGAACCTTTAATATCATTAAAGTCACATGTTGGAGTCAGTTTGCAATCAAAATCCTCAGCTGCCAATGCATCATACATATCAAATGTTTCACCCTTTGCTTTATCCACACTTTGGGGCCGTGCAAACATGACAATTTCATCAACTGTATCTGCTCTTGCCAATGTGAATGCAACATTTTTACCTATTACCCCAGTTGATCCTAAAATACTTACTTTTACCATATAGTTATATTAGTTTTATGAATTATATAAAAATTTTGAAAATTTTCACCAAATAAGTAAAAATACATATTTAAAATGGAAGATTAAACAAAAAAGAATAAAATTATATGATTTTTTAAATAATTATGAAATTGTTTAATAAAAAATATTTTATCTGAATTAAATTATAATTTGAGCAGTAATTTGGGCAAATCAGTTTGGATTAATGCTTTAAAAATAGCATCCAATTTTGTTTTTAGCGGATATCTTTGCTTATAATTCATCCAAACTACATAGCTTTTAACTTTCCAAAGTACGTCTATATAAAAAAAATAGAAAACTATTCACAAGGTATAAATAAGTTTTTTGACTGAAATTTGTTTAAGAAGACCAAATTGAGAAGGGTGTAAAATGGCCAATTTTTGCTCTAACTGCGGAACTAAAATAAGAAAAGAGGATAAGTTTTGCTCTAACTGCGGAACAAAATTAATAGAAGAAAATAATTTTTGCAATAACTGCGGAACAAAATTAGGAGAAGAAGATAAGTTTTGCATTAACTGCGGAACTAAAATAGATAAATCCAATATAAAACAGGAAAAACATTTATCAAAATCATTGCACGATAAAATAAAAAAAGAGATAGACATAATAGCTAAACAAAATGAAGAAAAAAAGAAAAAATTAAAAACAATTGATAAAATATTGGAATCAGAAGAAATCAAATCAGAAATAAGAAAAAACAATATTAACCAGATACAGGTAAATTCCATTAAAAATAGTCTAAAAAATAAGATAATCCATAACCGAGAAGAAATGAGTGAGGAAGAAATTAAATACTTCATAAAAACAGAATTGGAAAAAGCGAGTGAAAAACAAAAAAAAGCAAAAATCGCCAAAGAAAAAATGAGCAGCAAAAAAATAGAAAAGAATAAAATAGCTCAAGGGAACTATTGTAACTTGAATTGCAGACATTGCTATGAAGAATTTTTAGATAGCGGAGGAGGGATAGTTGGTGATTTTGATGATGGTGGATATGTTGAATATTATTGTCGTTTAGGACATTCTTTATCCTTTGGAAGATTTTGTGATGATTATGAATGAAAAAGCACAAATATACTGTAAAAAAAAGCCACGGGTGTCCGCCAGATCTGTTTTTGATGGAATATCAGATGTGCATTATAATATTTTTAGATCAAGTTTTAATTGACGTATTTCTAATTTTCGTTCGAAGAATTTTTTTATTTCTTGAAAACAGAAGGTTTAAAAGTCATAGGAAACCATATATTGAACTACCTCGACTTTGGAGAAGTCGAGGATTCTTACTTCACGGGCTGATACTCTCCCACGAGAGTAGGATTACTGTGCTATCCCCCCTGCTCCAGAGGTTCATTGTTTCATCGATTAAATCTGTTAATCCTTGTTTT
>NZ_JAXJXF010000100.1:0-14057 GCF_036307625.1 Methanobrevibacter sp. | reverse complement strand
CATTTTTTCTTTTTCTTTTTCTGGAATGAACATGTCAATCAACAAAATTTGGCATGCCTTGATTTGATATTGTTGTTCTTCTGTTAGATCAATTTTGTTAATCAGGTAAATCAATTCCTTTGTAATTTCATATTCACTTTTTTCATTTTTCATAAAAGGCAAAAATATCAGATTAAATAAATCATCTTCAGTTATTGCAATATTTTTTTCAATTTTACATTTAATGTTTTTTAATATTTCAGTTCCATTGAAATTTTTGATGAATATAATCGGCAGTTCGATTTCCAGCTCAGGTCCAATTTTTGCCTTTCGGATTGATTTTTCATCCCCCATTGAAATTATGTATGATTTTATCAGTTTTTTGGTTTCAAGCCTAAAGTTTACTAGGTACAATATATTTCTGACAATGATTTCTTCAGTCGTGTTGCTTTTGTGGAATTCAAAATCTATACAAAAACCATATGCTGTTTCAATGACAATATCTAAAAGTTTCAATTTGTGTGTCGGTGTATAGATTTCATAGGTGTAAAGGTTTTTAATTCCAATTTTTTCGCCTATGAATCTCAGCAATGAGTTTGTAAAGATTCTGCAGGATAATTTTGAGAGCTTATCATATTTTTGACTGATGATAATATCACCTTGATTCAAATTTATGAGAGTTCTCGGTACCGAAACTTCTTTGTGATACTATGTATTGGTGCTGGTGGTATATAAACTGTTCAGTAGTTTTTTAGGTCAATTTAACGCAGTCAAAGCAATTTTTCTATTTGAAATAATTTTTCACATATTCTTTGATTATTGGCTCTATATCATCAACTTCATCTAGGGGTGAGAATAAATATTCATCATTTTCTTCAAATATTATTCCGACAGGTTTGATTTCCGCAGATGAAATTTTTTCATTGATTTCCAAAAAGATTTCTTCAAAAACAAATGTCAGACCATAGATTTTCCTGAACCTGTAGTTGGATGTTTCATCAATTTTCAGTGTGTCTTTGATAAACTCTCCGATTTCATCTTTCATCCCAGACACCCCGAATAAATGTTCTGACATCCTTTTTAGAAATTAGTCTGATTGTTGGAACTAAGAGTTTGAGAGGATATATCTCAACTTCATTTGTTCCCCTACCGTCCAGTCTGCTTCCGCTGAATGATGGCTCTGCACTCAAATGCAGACTTTTGTGCATGGGGTTTATGATTGAAAAAATTCCCCAAATTATTCCAATATACTTTCCGGTATCTGCAAAGCTGTCCATTCCAAAAATAAGGTGGTTTTCAATTTTTTTGACGTTTATTATTTTAAAAACAGATTTTAAATATATTTTGAAATCGTTAAAACAAGGTTTGGCCAGTTCAAACAGCTTTTTGATGTCCCTTTTTTTAGGTTCATTTTCTTCATCCTCATTTTCATCGATTTCGTCGTCATCGGATGGAAATGTGATGGAATAAACTTTGATTTTTTTAAAAATAAGTATTTTCAAACATCCTTTTAGTTCACTACCGTTTTTATCATAGTTTAAAGAGATTTTAATTCCTATAATTAGTAGAATAATAATAAATAAGATGATTATTAGAATAATCATCCCTAGGATGTTTAACATGTAAGATTCCTATTCTTCTATTTGTTCATCGGTAGTTGTGTATTGAGGTTCGATGTATTCTGCCTCATCATATTCTTCAGTATTTTGAGATCCCAAATAGCTTTTTACAAGGTCAGTAATGATTAATCCTATGTCGGATAATGCTTTGTTGGTTTCACTTCCTTTGCTTAAATCAAGTACTCTAACTCCTTCTGCAGTATTTCCTTTTTTAGGAATCATTACCATTGATATAGGTTCTACTCCTGCACCGGCTCCCATTACGTCAGCGCCTTCATTTCCTAAAATGCTTTCTCCAGCTCCGAATCCTAATCCGACTTTTATGACTGGTATGAGAATTTTGTCCTCAGTTTCAATTGGTGTACCAATAACATTGTCTACATTAATAAGTTTGCGTAATTCTTCAACAGTTGTTTTAATATTTTCTGTCATAGTTTCACATCCTATATTAGTTATACTATATTTGTTTTTAATCTTTAAAATATTTTTATAAAATTTTGCATAATCATATTTTGCCAAAAGTAATACTTTTTTTGCTTATAAGACATACATTTCAAGTGTAACTTTTTAGTTATAACTAATTTTTCAAAATTGGGAGGGGTGTATTTCAAGTGTAAGTTTTCAGATATAACTTATAACTTATGTGGTGAGAGGTGCATTTCAAGTGTAACTTTTCACTTATAACTTGTAAGTTTGAGCCAAAAAGTATCGTTTCAAGTGTAAAATTATATGTTATAACTTGTCACTTCGAACTTAGAGGTGCATTTCAAGTGTAAAAATATTTTTGTTATGGTGATGTTGGTTTTAAAAATTTTGTATCAAAAAAGAGAAAAAACAGAATCATAAGTATGATTCTGTGATGGATGCCACACCGGCACCTGCATCTTCGATTGCACCTAAACCTTTTAGGGTCATACCGATAGCTGCAAATGTTTGTACCAATTCTTTGTATGAAACATTTCCCATGTGTCCGATTCTGAAAACGTTTCCTTTTAAGTGGTCTTGTCCACCAGCTAATTCCACACCGTATTTGTCACGGGTAGTTCCTCTGAACTGGTCGTCAGTGACTCCTTCAGGCATTTTGACTGCAGTAACTGTAGCGGATGAAACAGCTTCGTCTGCAAATAATTCTAAACCTAATGCTTTAACGGCAGCTACACTTGCTTTTGCCGCTTTGTGGTGACGTGCAACTCTGTTGTCAATTCCTTCTTCAATTACCATTTTCAATGCTTCGTTCATTGCATAAGTGAGTGAAACGGAAGGGGTGTATGGAGTTTGAGGAGGGGTTTTGTCTCCACTTTTTTTAGCTGCTTTTAAGTCTAAGTAAAATGTATTGGTTTCCACTTTATCGACAGCTGCCCAAGCGTCGTCACTTAAGGTGACAGCAGCCATTCCAGGTGGTGCTGCGATACATTTTTGTGATCCGGTAAGACAAACATCAATTCCGAACTTGTCCACGTTTACTTCATCTCCTCCAAGGGAAGATACGGTATCTACGATGTATAATGCGTCATAGTTTTTCATTACTTTACCGATTTCTTTAATAGGTGCAGCTACACCAGTGGAAGTTTCGTTGTGGATTACACTTACTGCCTTGATGTCTTCATCTTCATCCAATGCTTCAGCGATAGCTTCAGGAGTTACAGCAGTTCCCCATTCAACTGCCAATTCTTTGGTTTCGATTCCATGAGTGTTGGCTATTTTCATGAAACGTTCTCCGAATTTTCCACCTACAACATTAAGCATTTTTTCTCCAGGTGCAATTGTGTTGGCAATACCTGCTTCCATAGCTGCAGTTCCGGATCCGGTTAATAAATAAGAATCATTTTGAGTTTGGAAAACTTTACTCATTAATTCGTTAGTTTCAGTTAAGATTTCCCCATATTTGGCGCCTCTGTGATTAACAACAGCTTTAGTCATTGCATTGAGTACTCTAGGGTGCACTGTTGTTGGTCCAGGAAGCATTAATAAAATATCGTTCATTAAATTCCTCCAATTTTCTAGAAAATTAGCTTATCTTAAGCTATATATAATTTTTATTTTCATACTTATTAAATATTGTTAATCATGGTTTATTCAGTTATGGAGTCATTTTCATGTACTTATTAGTATCTTGTTCATACCATTATTATATTTTTAACGTATTGTTTAAATATATGTGTGTATAAATATTTTAATATGCAATTCAGCGGAGAGGAACTTACGTTCCGGCGTGTTTTCAATTATATTTTTGGCCTATATCTGATAACCTTGGGTGTAGCGTTTTCAATTAAATCTGGATTGGGGTCTGCTCCGGTCAGTTCAATCCCTTATGCCATTAATCTGATATGGATGATTGAAATAGGTCTTGCCACTTTCATATTTCATGCCATTCTGGTCTTTATTGAATTGATTCTTTTAAAAAGGGACTTCAAAAGAAAGCATTTTCTGCAGGTCTTTGTAGGTGTGCTTTTTGGAATCTTTACGAGCTTTTCTGTTGCACTCATGAATTTCATTCCTCCGGCAGATACATTTGTTCTGGCATTGTTCATGTCTCTTCTGTCAATACTTTTCATCGCTTTGGGGCTGTTTTTCTATGTTCCAACAAATCTGATTCCGCTTTCTGTTGAAGGCGTGACTCAGGCAATAGCAATCGTAACCAACAATCCTTTTTCCAAAACCAAGGTATATGTTGATGTGACCATAGTATCGACAGCTCTTCTTTTAAGCTATGGGTTTTTGGGTCAATTGGGAAGTGTAGGTCTTGGAACAATACTTGGAGCGTTGCTTATAGGCACTACAGTCAAGTATATCCATAAACTTCACTATCGAATTACTGGCAATGCGGTAGATTTAAAAAAAATGTAACATATATTTAATATCATGATTAAAAGGATTTGTCTTTTTACCGTTGGTCTTTTCATAATGTCGCTGGGTGTGGCTTTTTCAATAATATCGATGCTTGGAACAACTCCAATAAGCTCCATTTCCTATTCTCTGACGCTGATTACCAACATTAACATTGGAATAACAACTTTTATTTTCAATGTGGCTTTGATTTTCATTCAGATTATAATTCTAAGGTCCAGATTCAGGAAAAAGAGACTGCTTCAGTTCATCAACTGCGTTATGTTCGGATACTTTACGGATTTGGCACTCTATATTGTTTCATTCGTTCCCTTTGACAATAGCATTCTCTGTTCCGTATTGTTTTTGATTATAAGCATATTCCTAATCGCTTTTGGAATATTCGTTTACATGCCGGCAAATATTGCACCGCTTCCCGGTGAGGGCTGTGTCGAAGCGGTGGCCATTGTCACCAACTGGAGATTTTCAACAATCAAGATAGCTTTCGATGCGACAATGGTAATCATATCTCTGATTCTCTGCGGGCTGTTCTATACAAACATTTTCGGTGCAGTAAATGTCGGAACAGTCATATCAGCATTCATGGTAGGCTTTACGTTAAGACAAATTTCCAACGCATATTCAAAAATCACAGGCAATCAAATCAATATGGTTAACCGATAAAAAATTATTTAATTGGTCAGTCAACATATATTTATTAGAGGTTTAACTATGGAATTCGGACTTTGGGAAAGATATTATAAGGAAATTCTTGATGATTTCGGTTTTTCAAGAAGCGGTGATGAAAATTCGGCGAAAGTATTGGATGAGATACTGTCCGAAGAAGGGTGTCTTACTTTAGATGATTTGGCTCAAATCGTTAGTTTTTCAGATAAATACATTGTATTCGGTGCAGGACCTTCCCTGAAAGAGCATATCATCTACCTGAAAGAAAATTATGACCTAAAAGATTATGTTTTGGTTGCAGCCGACGGGGCAACAACCGCTTTAATAGAAGAAAGACTGTCTCCGGACATTGTCGCTACGGATTTGGATGGAAACATTGATGACATTCTTCTGGCTAATCTGAGGGGAGCAAACATTGTTGTCCATGCCCATGGAGACAATCTGGATGAGGTTATCAAGTTCACTTCATTTTTCAACAATGTTTTGGGCACTACCCAGGCACAGCCGGTCGGCAATGTCTACAACTTCGGCGGATTCACCGACGGCGACAGGGCCATATTTTTGGCGGTTGCTTTGGGCGCCAGCGAAATCACCCTTGCAGGAATGGATTTCGGCGATATTGTAACTAAATATTCAAGGCCAAACATTCCAACCGACCTGGCCGAAGCCGACGAATTCAAAAAGAAAAAACTTGTTTACGCCGAAAGGCTCACCAACTGGATAATTGAAAATGAGGACGTTGAGGTCATCAATCTGTGCAAATAATAACTGATTTATAATAGATAATATATATTAGATAATATGGCAATTGAAGATATTTTGATGTATGATGAAAGTCTTTTCCAAAACATTAATGCTTTTGATCCAGATTATATGCCTCAAAACTACAATTTTAGAGATACTCAAATGGAAGCAATGGCAATGGCAATAAGGCCTGCTATAAGGGGAGGCCAACCATCAAACGCAATTGTTTTGGGATCACCGGCTACAGGAAAAACAACAGCAATTAGAAAAGTATTTGAACTTGTTGAAAAAACAACTGAAAAAGTTGTGTGTGTTTATATTAACTGTCAGCTTCATACAACACGTTTTGGAATATTTTCACAAATCTATAAAAAGATGTTCGGACATATTCCTCCAGAAACAGGAGTTCCTTTTTCAAGGATTTATGACCAAATCATGAAAGATCTTCAAAGAAATGAAAAGGCGCTGGTAATTGCATTGGACGATGTCAATTATCTGTTCCAAAGCAAAAGTGCCAATAAGGTATTTTATGATATGTTGAGGGCATATGAAGAATATCCTGGTGTCAAAACATCAATATTTGCCATTCTTTCCGATCTGGAATTCAAATATGCTTTTGATAAAAATGTAAATACTGTTTTTATTCCTCAGGAAATCACATTTCCGCTTTACTCCTACTCTGAAATTGAGGATATTTTAAGAAACAGGGCTCAGGCAGGATTTTTCCCTAATGTCTTAAGTGATGAGGTTTTAGAACAGGTCGCAATGTATACTCATGAAAACGGTGATTTGAGAACTGGAATAAATCTTTTGAAATCATGCGGCAACATTGCAGAAGCCGATGCAAGCCGTGAAATAACATTGGAGCATTTCGAGAAAGCTATCGATGCGCTGGTTTCAATAAATATTTCTGAAACAATAAAATCTTTAAATGATACTGAAAAAAGCCTTCTTAAATTAATTGCCGATTATGAAGGTATTTATACTGCCGGGGAACTGATGGAATTATTTAAGCAAAAAACAGGTTCCAGTTATGCATCTTTCAATCGTGCATTGGATAAATTGGAATTTGTAAGATTAATTGATACCAAATATACAGGAAAAGGGGTTAAGGGAAATTCTCGTGAAATTATATTGCGTTTTAACCCCGACGATTATGTCATTTAATTTTTCCTGTAGGGAAATTAGTTTCTGTTAACATTAGATATTTGCATGGTAAGCTTTTATCCAATGTGCAGCATAAGGGTTTGGTATTGTATTTTTTAAAATAAGTTAACCATGCTCAGAGTAAGCCTGGTGTTGCTGCTACAACAGAAATAACTGATAAAAGTAATGCAGCTATTACAAAAAGCATTACCATGCAAGATTGAACATCATAGTCGCTATATACGATTTCGTCTTTTATCGAACTCTTTTTTCTTAAATCTGCTTTTAATGAGGTGTCTTTACTACTTAACATATCAATCACTATACTTAATATTGTTAAAATACTAATATAAACAAAGAGAAAGAGAGCATTTGAAAAGTAATAATTTGAGGTAAAAATCATGAAAAAGTTTGAGTATTTTGATGTAACTGCTGACATTGGATTTAAATCATATGGGAATAGCCTTAATGAAGCGTTTGAAAATGCAGGACTGGCTATTTTTAATATAATTTCAGATACTGATGATATTGCATCAGATATTTCAAAAACATTTGAAATTACCTCAGAAGACAGGGTATCTTTATTGTACGATTATCTTGAAGAGCTTTTGTTTTATCATGAAGTGGATTTCATGCTGTTTTCCGATTTTGATGTGGAAATTGATGAGGTAACTCAAGGCTATCATCTCAAAGCAACAATTAAAGGAGAACCTATTGATTGGGATAAACATGAGCGAAAAACTGAAATAAAAGCAATAACCTTTCATAAAATGGATGTTAAAAAAACAAGTCATTATGAGCTTCAGGCTATTGTTGATTTGTAATTTATTTATATTATAAAGATTATAATTACTATTATGAAAAGAAGAAAAACCACCACAAGAACTGTTGAAATGTTTTTGGGTATTGTGGGATCCGTTATTGGAATATTTTCAGGCTCTTTTTTGATTTTCATTAAAAGCCTTGGACAGGCTCATATGTCATTTTTGGGTTTTGTCGCTATATTGGCTTCCGTTTTAGGCCTTTTTTCTTCATATTATCTAACAAAAAATGAAGAATTGGCAGGTATTGGATTTTTAATTGCGACAATGTTTGTTATTGTTGGTGCAGACCACATTAATGTAATCAGTGCACTGTTTTTGCTTGTGGCAGGTATATTGACATTGTTTAGAAAATAGTTTTTATATTTGCTTGTTTTTTTGTTTTCATTTTAAACAAAAGCTTTTTAAACAATCAGCTTTATATAATAGTTTAATTTTGAATTTTAAGCTTATTTACTTTAGAAATGCTACTGGTTAAACTTGATTTGGTTGTCGAATTTTTCATATAATTAATTGGGGATATGATGCTACAGAAGAATTAATTGAAATTTTTCAATCCATAATTTTTAAAAATTGGCCGTATTACCAAAACTTTATTTAAATATCACATATAAATATTAAAGCATAATAATTCTGTGATTTTTATGACAATTAAAGATGAAATTAAAAAGGTTAGGGATAATGTTTATGAAATTCCGGGCTCCTTTAACAAGAAGATGAGAGCTTCCGGAAGACTTTACATTGATGATGAAAGCTTTGAAAATCTTGAAGAGGGTGCCGTTGAGCAGATAGTCAATGTGGCATGCCTTCCGGGCGTTCAAAGGTATTCAATTGGATTGCCTGATATTCATTTCGGATACGGATTTCCAATTGGTGGTGTAGCTGCATTCAGTTTAAGGACAGGTATCGTATCCCCTGGAGGTGTAGGATTTGACATTAACTGTGGCGTCAGATTAATCAAGTCCAACCTGACACTTGAGGATATTGAAGGTCATCTTGATGAGCTTACAGAAAAGCTTTTTAAAAACATACCTGCTGGCGTTGGAAGCAAAGGTAAAATCAGGCTTGAAGAGGGTGAAATCGACAAAGTTCTTGATTACGGCGCTCAATGGGCTGTAGAAAATGGTTATGGCTGGCCTGAAGACTTGGAAGTTCTTGAAGAAAACGGAAGAATGGTTGACGCTGATTCAAGTATCGTTTCAGATAAGGCTAAAAAAAGAGGAATTCCTCAATTGGGTTCACTTGGTTCCGGAAATCACTTTTTGGAAATTCAGGAAGTCGATGAAATCTATGACGAAAAGGTAGCTGAAGTATATGGTCTTAAAAAGGGAATGATTGTAATCATGATTCATTCAGGTTCCAGAGGCTGTGGACATCAGGTATGTTCCGATTATTTGAGGATAATGGATAAGGCTTACAAAAATTATAAGATACAGATTGCAGACAGGCAACTTGCATGCGCTCCTCTTGATTCAAAAGAAGCGCAAAACTATATTCAGGCAATGGCCGCTGCAGCCAACTATGCATGGGCAAACAGACAGATGATGACTCACTGGATTCGTGAAACATTTGAAGACGTTATGGGAAAATCTGCTAAAGATATGGAAATGGACATATTATATGACGTTGCTCACAATATAGCTAAGATGGAAACACACAAGGTCCACAACCGTGAAGAGGACCTTTTGGTTCACAGAAAAGGCGCAACCCGTGCTTTCGGTCCTGGAAGAGAGGAAGTTCCTGAAAAATACAGGGAAGTTGGTCAGCCGGTACTTATTCCGGGCACTATGGGAACAGCATCATATGTATTGCACGGAACAGATGTTGCAATGGAAGAGACTTTCGGATCTACTGCTCACGGTGCCGGAAGGGTGCTTTCAAGGTCCCAGGCCAAAAAGGACTACACTCCAGAGCAAATTACTGAGGACATGGAAAGAAGAGGAATCAAGCTTAAGGCTACAAGCAAACACGTAATTGCCGAAGAAGCTCCTGGTGCATATAAGGATGTTGATAGTGTTGTACGCGTATCTGACAGTACTGGAATTGCCAAATTGGTTGCTCGTGTAAGGCCGATTGCTGTTACAAAAGGATGATTAAATGATTGGTATAATTGGTGGCAGTGGTGTATACGAAATCACCAATAAGGCTGACAGCTGCACTAAAAAAATGGTTGAAACAGATTATGGGGATGTTGAAGTGTCCATTCTCGATATCTTTTCAAAAAAGGTGGCGTTTATCCCTCGCCATGCTTCAGGCCACAGCATTCCTCCCCATAAAATCAATTTCAGAGCAAACATTGATGCACTGAAGAATGTGGGTGTTACAAAAATAATAGCTACAAACTCTGTCGGATCCATGAATCTGGAAATGCCTCCTGGTTCATTCGTTATTCCTGATGACTTTTTAGATTTTTCACAGAATAGGGCTAAAACATTTTATGAGGATAAGGTAGTTCATATAGATGTAACAGAACCATATTGCAGCTGTTTAAGAGATGTTTTGGATGCATCAGGTGATGTGATTCTTGGGGGAACATATGTGTGTACCGAAGGGCCAAGATTCGAAACCCCTGCTGAAATCAAAATGTTCAGGATGCTTGGAGGAGACCTGGTGGGTATGACTGGTGTTCCTGAAGTAACCCTTGCCAGAGAAAGGGAAATGTGCTACAATTCAATCTGCATTGTCTCAAACTATGCTTCCGGAATTTCAGAGGATGCATTGACAATCGACGAAGTCTTTGAAATGGTAAGTGAAAAAGAAGTTGAGCTACTTGAATTGATTTATAATTTTATTAAAAATGTTGACGATTCAGCAGATTGCAGTTGTCTTCACGCATTAGGTGGTGCAGAAGTGTAAGTGTGATAATATGTATAAGGTTATTTTATTAAATGCAAGTCCAAGAGGTAATTCAAATACTCTTGCAGTCCTCGAGGAATGTGCCCGTGAAATCGAAAAGGAAGGTGTCGAAACTGAAATAATCTCTCTTAGGGGAAAGAAAATCCAGTCATGCATAGCATGCTCAAGATGTGCCGAAACCGGAAACTGTGTCCTTCCAGACGGGCTTGATGAAATCATTGATAAGATTCGTGATGCCGACGGATTCATTCCTGCTGCACCAGTATACTTCGGAACCGCCAGAGGAGATATCATGTCAGCTCTTCAAAGAATCGGAAAAGTCTCAAGAGGAGGGGACAAATTCCTTGATTGGATGGTCGGCGGTCCGATTGCAGTTGCAAGACGTGGTGGCGTTACTTTAACACTTCAGGAGATGCTGATGTTTTTTGCAATCAACAACATGATTGTGGCAGGCAGCACCTACTGGAACATGGTGATTGCAGGGCCTGAAGGAACTGCACTGGAAGATACTGAGGGCATTGAAACCATTCAGCTATTCGGACAAAACGTTGCTAGAATCATTAAAAAGGTGAGGGATTAGATATGAGATTGGCTGTTGTATCTTCTGATGGTGAAAATGTGGATTTGCATCTTGGAAAAGGCAAATCCCTTTACATATATGACTGGGATGAAGAATTGAACTTTGTTGAAGTGCGTGATGTTGAAATAACAGAAGATTCAAAGCATCAAGGTGGTAAAGTTTTAAATGCCTGCAGCGATTGTGATGTTTTGATTGCAGTTCAATACGGTTTTAAATCAAAAATTAAAGCTGAAGATGCCGGAATTAAGCTTGTAATGGATGAAGGTCCAATCGATGAGGTTTTAAAAAGGTATATTGATCATGTTAACTTTATGAAAAGTTAATTTTTCATAATTTTTTTTAAAAATATTTAAATAACACAAGTTATATATAAAATAACTGTGGTGATTTAAGTGGATTTGTCATTTTTATGCAAATTAACTGCTGATGAAATCCTAAAGGGCTCTTTTGGAATAGAATGGGAAAGTTTGAGGGCCTATTCTGATGGTAAACTATCTTTAACACCACATCCCGAAGTATTCGGAGATAAGTTAAAAAATCCATTGGTGACCACTGATTTTTCAGAAAGCCAGATTGAAATAATAACTCCTACTTTTGATTCAATCGACGAAGCATTCAGCGTATTCTCTCTTTTGGCCGATTTGGTAAATGCATCACTTCCTGATGATGAATATCTCTGGTTTCAGTCAATTCCATGTATATTGCCGTATACGGGTGAGATTCCCATTGCAAAATATGGCAGGGAGGGTGAAGCATCGGAGAAATACCGTATAGAACTTGCTAAAAAGTATGGCTTTAAAAAACAGATGATTTCAGGAGTTCATTTTAATTTTTCCTTTGCAGAATCAACTCTTGAGCAGTTATATGGCATTGTGGACTATGACGGTTCATATGTCGAGTTTAAAAATGAAATTTATCTGAAGATTGCCCGAAATTACCTAAGGCACTGCTGGCTGATTATTTATCTCACAGGGTGTTCCATAGGGCTTCACGACTCATTTTCCAAGGATTGCATTCATCTGATGGATGCGATGGATATGTATGGAAGCTATTATAGTACTAAAGGACCTTCATTTAGAAATTCTTCATGCGGATACAAAAATCTGAAGGATTTAAGGCCCAGCTATAAATCTGTAGGTGATTTTACAGGTGATGTGCAGTCATTTATTGATAATGGCGATTTGTCTGAAGCAAAGGAACTCTATACTCAAATCAGATTGAAGCCAAACGATCCATCCAACATGCTGGAATCCCTAAATGATGAAGGAATTTCATATATCGAAATAAGGACATTGGACATTAATCCTTTCTATAAATGCGGTCTTGTTCAGCATGATATGGAGTTTTTACATCTGTTTTTAATTTATATGCTGATTAAAAACGAATCCGACTATGAAGACTGGCAAAAGGAAGCCAAAATCAATGAAGAAATGGCTGCTGAAAAGGCTTATGATGAATCCATGAGGTTGATAAAGGACGGTGAGGAAATTACTCTTAAAAAATGGGCATCAGAGATTATAAATGAGATGTACGGTATGTGTGAAGTCCTTAACATTGATGCGGACAATACATTGAAACTGATGCATGACCGTGTTTCAAACCCTGAGCTGACATATGGTCAGAGACTGCTGAAATTAATCAGTGAAAGGGGATATATCAATACTCATACTATGCTTTCAATGAACCATAAAAAAACAAGTAAGGATTTTGTTAACAATATGAATATTGAAGACTGTGATTTGTACAAAAAATATGTTCCTATAGCACTTTTTAACCGATAATTGGGCATTTCCGGTATATTGTATATCATTTAAAATTCTATTGTAACATTTTTAAAAATGATTGATTGGCCTTATTTTTAAAATCGGAGAGTTTCTGGGTTGTTTTGCGTTTTTCATATGAAATTGTGTTTTAAAATATATTTTTTGGATTTCGAATTTTTTTCAAAAATAGGGCGGTTTTTAATAATATTTATATACCATGAATAAAATAATTAAAAATAACCTTTATGGGCGGGTTTTAAAAATTAAAACTTAATTACAAAATATTTTCTTTAAATAATGTGGGAATATCTCACAATAGTCGAATAACTGATTATAAGTCGGTAATTATTTATAATCGTAATTGCAGTTAATTTTGATTTGTATTGGTAAAATACTGTATTTTAAGACTATTTTTAAAATTTTAATAGCAAACGCTATATTTATTATATATATTACTTATTAAAAAAACGGTTGATATAATGGCAAAAGCAAAAGCAAGACGTAGAGTACGTGATACATGGAAAGAAAAGTCCAGGTACACTATCAAAACACCAGTGAACTTTGAAGACAAAGAAATTGGAGAAACTCCTGCTAAAGATCCGGAACTTCTCATTGGAAGAGGAGTAGAAGTTACCATGAGGGAATTAACCGGAGACTTCTCAAAACAATACATCAAACTCAGGTTTGAAATTGACAATGTTGCAGGTAATGTTGCAAACACCAAATTTACAGGTCACAAGACAACTACCGACTATGTAAGAAGTATGATTAGAAGAGGAACTTCCAGAATCGATGCTTCCGCAATAGTAAAAACCAAAGATGACCGCAAATTAAAATTACAAGTTTTAGCTGTAACCACCAGAAGAGCAAAATCTTCCCAACAAAGATACATGAGAAAAACCATCGAAGATTTACTCATCGAAGCAGCTGCTGAAAGATCATTTGATGATTTGGTACATGTTTGCGTAAACGGTAAACTCGCATCCGAAATTTACCACAACGCTAAAAAAATCTACCCTCTCAAAAGAGTGGAAAT
>NZ_JAXJXF010000099.1:0-44448 GCF_036307625.1 Methanobrevibacter sp. | reverse complement strand
ATGGTACTGTTGTTGTTGAGTTGCCTGAAGATGCTACTGGTAATGTGACTGTTAGTGTTGATGGTAAGTCTTATACTGCTGAGGTTGTTAATGGTACTGCTGTTGTTAGGGTTGGAAACTTGACTGCTGGTCCTAAGACTGTTGTTGTTGAGTATTCCGGTGATGGCAATTACACTTCTGGATATGCTGTCGGTAACTTCACAGTCGAACAGTCCAAAGTAGACCCTGATGTTACTGTAGTTAATCAAGGAAACGGCACAATTGTCGTTGTTGTTCCTAAAGACGCTACTGGAAATGTCACAGTCAAGGTTGGGGACAATACATATAATGCTGCTGTCGTCAATGGTACTGCTACATTAACATTGGACAGCCTAACTCCTGGCGAAAACAGTATTGAAGTAATTTATGGTGGAGATGACAAATACTCCAACGCAACATTCAGTTCCATTGTAACAGGACCTAAATATGATGCTCCGATTGAAATCATAACAGTTCCTGGAGGTGTCGGCGAGGATACTGTCATTACCGTAAAAGTTCCTGAAAATGCAACCGGAAATGCAACAGTCGAAATTGACGGCGTAAAATACACATCAGAAATCATAAACGGAAGTGCAACATTCAGAATCAATAACCTGACTGCAGGCACCAAAACAATTGCTGTCGGATACGATGGTGATGATAACTATGCTGGAAAACACACAGTAACCAATGTGACTGTATCCAAAGTAAAATCAACTGTAAGTGCAACAGTCACTGACATTAATGTTGGCGAAAACGTAACTCTGACAGTATTTGTTCCTGAAGATGCTACTGGTCAAGTACTGATTGATATTGATGGCGTAGGATATTATGTGAATGTGACAAAAGGTATGGGAACTATTCAAATACCTCGCATGCCGAACGGAATCTATCCTGTAAATGTTACATACGTCGGTGACGACAAATACTTGTCAAGCAACAATTGTACAGAATTTGATGTAAATAAGATTCCGTCATATGTGATTCCTAAAGCAACCAATATTATGGTTGGTGAAAACGAAATCATTGTGTTTGATGTTCCGTCAGATGCAACAGGAAATCTCACAGTTGTAATTAATGGTGAGAAGTTCACATTTGACATTGATGAAATTTTGGGCGTTCCATTTTATGATGTCGGCAAATTCTCTGTAGCTGTAAGTGACGGCAAAGGAGTACTGGTGCTTTCAGGTCTTCCAATGGGAATCTATGATGTGGCCGTAACATATAACGGTAATTACAAATACCTTAAATCATCAAATTCAACCAGATTCACAGTAACCGAAAAGGAATCTGAAGTCAATGTTGTTGACCTTGGAAACGGAACAATTAAAGTATTTGTATCAGACAATGCAACAGGAAACGTAACAGTCAAAGTCGCAAACCAGACATACGTTGCAGATGTCATCGACGGAGTTGCAGTAATCAACCTGGACAATGTGCCTGCCGGAGATCATGATGTTGAAGTGATCTACTCTGGTGATAATAAGTATGCTCCTAAAACAGTTGATTCTAAAGTAAGCATTCCTAAAAAACAAACTCCGATAAGTGTTGATACACAGGATATCTTCGTTGGAAACAAAGAACATATTGTCGTAACTGTTTCTAAAGATGCAACAGGTATTGTATCCATTGAAATCGATGCTATACAATATGATGCTACAATAAAAGATGGAAAAGCAGTATTTGATGTAAGTGGACTGACTGCAGGCAGCAAAACTGTGGCAGTAACTTACTGGGGAGATGCAAATCATGATGCAACCTTCACTACTGGACAATTTGAAGTTATAAAACGTACTTCAACTGTTGATGCGGTTTCAAAGGATATTACTGTTGGAAAAGATGAAACTATAAAGATAACATTTCCTAAGGATGCAACAGGCCGTGTAACAGTTACTATTGATGGTGTGGACTATTCAGGTGAAATCATCAACGGTAAGGTTAACATAGTCATTCCAAATCTTCCTGCCGGAAAATATGAGGCCATCATAACCTATGAGGGTGATGACAAATACCTCTCAAGCACTACCAAAACAAAATTTGAGGTAAGAAAAAATTCAGCACCTGTTTCCGCTAATGATGACTATATTAAAATTGGTGATGATGGAACTGTTGTTGTAAATCTTCCAAGTGATGCAACAGGAACCGTAACAATAATCGTCAATGGTCATAAATACACAATGCCTGTCATTGACGGTAAAGCGGAGTTTAAGATTCCTGGATTGAAAAAAGGTGATCATGATGTGATTATCCTTTACTCAGGTGACGATAAATATGCCGCTAATGAAACTGTAACTAAAATTGTTGTATTTGATGATAATAATGAAACTCATAATGAAACTCATGAAAGTGCAGCTCGGGGTTTCAAGGATAAAAATGGCATATCCCTATCAGCTTATCCGACCGCAAATCCGATTTTAGTGCTTATGATTATGATTTTGGCTATGGGTACAATACAATTGAGAAGGTTTAAAAAATAACTTTTCTTAATTTTTTTTATCCTTTTTAAGCTATATTCAATTGTAACCTTTAATTAATCTTTACGAATACTTTTTTTATTTTTAATATTCCTTTCAGTATTTCCAATGAAATTCTATTTCTATCATTTATTTTAATCAAAACTTAATGTAAATTGCCGGAAAAATTCCTCCTGTTTCGTCAAAATTCAAAATTTTTTTCGATAATTTGGTTTCCTGGTTTACTATTTAATAAACTAGTTTACTATTTAATTTACTAGTTTACTAATTGATTAACTGATTAACTATTTGGTGTCTGAGTTAACTAGTTAGTTTCCTCTTTAACTATTAAAAAGTCATTATACTCTTTAATTTTTAAAAAAAGTTCAAAGTTAATCCTTAATTAATGAGAATGTTAATATATAATAATCAATATAAATACTATATTATTTAAAAAAATTTGGTGTTTTCAATGAGATATGGAAAGGTCATGTTGATTGTTTGCATAAGCATGATTGCCTTATTTGGTGTCTCTTGTGTTTTTGCAAATGATGCAATGAATGAAACGATAAGTGTAAATGATTTAGACGTTCGAGAGTTAAGGACAATTGACAACGGAATTAATAATACAAATCAGATAGTCGGTGATTCATTGTCTGCTTCTGTGGTTTATTTTGATGCTTCTGCAAATAGTGATGGTGATGGTTCACAGTCAAATCCGTATAAGTATTATAAATCAGACAGGGTAGATTACGGTACTACCGCTTATTTTGCAAACGGAGTTTATGACATTACCGAAGCAAATAATATATATTCGTCTTCAGCATACAAGACCACATTTATAGGTCAAAGTATTGAAAACACTATTTTTAAATCTAACTTGCCAAATAAATTTGATTTCACTGTCACTGATGATTCATATTTCGTTTTAAGCAATTTGACAATGGTCGGAGTTCACATTAACAATCAGGCTAATTTAATTGCTAACAATGTCATGTTTAAAAATAGCACAGGCTTTGATTCAAATTACGCACCAAGTTTGTCTTATGCATATGTCTCTAAAATATTTGACGCTACCTGTGGTGGAGTAATTATCTGTGACACTCCTTCAAATAAATTTACTACTTTAAACTTAACTGATTGTTATTTTAATGATAATTCCGCTTCATCTGGTGGAGTTATAGCAACATACAATACAATTGCAAATATTCAAAATTGTGTTTTTTACAATTCCTCTGCGAGTCGCTTTGGAGGGGTTATTTATGGTATAAAATCCAGTTTAAATATTAAAACCTCTTCATTTGAGCTTAATCGTGCTAAATATGCGGGTGCAATATATGCAAATTCCAGTACAGTTAATTTAAAGGATTCTTATTTTAGTTTGTCTCAGGCATACAGTTTCGGTGGAGTAATTGCTTCTTTTTCAAGCCAATTAGATATCAATCATGTTGATTTCAAGGATTACGCTTCTTTAGATGATGCGGGTGGTTCAATTTATTCTATTGGAGGAACCTTGGATGTTGTTGATTCCTCATTTAAAAACGGTTCTTCTGATTTTGGTGGTTCAATCTGTACTTTAAAATGTGATTCTAAAATTGCTAATTCTGAATTCACTGACAATGAAGCGGTTTATTACGGCGGTTCAATCTACAATATGTATGGTAAAATTGTTCTCACAGGAAACGGCTTCAAAAACACTCATGCAAGAATCGGCGGAAGCATATTCAACAGATTCTCAAATTCATTCACTTTGAAAAGTAATCGCTTTACAGATTCAACAGCCAACACAGGAGACATCACATTCATCGATGGAGATAATGCTAATGTTGTGGAAAAGAACAATAATTATGATACTTCAAAAGTATTAATAAAATATGGCAATATTTACGATATCGACCACTATGAATCAGTTCCGCTAATAAATTATTCTGCTAAATTACCTGAATCCATGCCTTCATTTTATGATTCTAGAAAATATGGATATGTCACTCCTGCCAAAGACCAAATTCAGGGAGGTAACTGTTGGGCATTTTCAGGTATTGCAACACTGGAAGCATGTCTTAAAAAAGCAACAGGAATTGAATATGATTTTTCTGAAGAAAACGTCAAAAACTTAATGTCTGAGTATTCATTATTTGATTTGGACACAGGTGTGAACAGTGGTGGAAACTTATACATGTTTATAGCTTACCTTGCCGGATGGTTTGGTCCGACATATGATGAAAATGATGTTTATGATGATTATTCTGCATTGTCTGTAATATATGATTCATTAATCCATGTTCAAAACGTTTACATTTTGCCCGAAAGGGAAAGCTTCGTTGACAATGACCATATTAAAAAGGCAGTATTGCAATATGGTGCTGTTTCAATCGGTATAGATTTATCAGAAAATCAAGGTCACGCAGTCACTATTGTTGGTTGGGATGATGAATTCGTCAGCAACGACTTTTTAGGTAACAAGGCAGTTGGTGCTTGGATAATTAAAAACAGTTGGGGTCCAAATTGGGAATCTGATGGTTTTGGATA
The DNA here is from genome assembly GCF_036307625.1 of Methanobrevibacter sp. GTDB lineage: Archaea > Methanobacteriota > Methanobacteria > Methanobacteriales > Methanobacteriaceae > Methanocatella. The sequence continues at coordinate 39,448 of NZ_JAXJXF010000099.1, read as the reverse complement.
CTTATCTTACTTGCAGCCTATTGGTTATGGGTATACATTTATCTTCAACGATGATAGGAAATATAGTGATGTATATCAGTATGATTTTGCAGGAAAAAGCGGTTACCATAATATTAAAGGTAAAGAGGCTCATATAAAAAATAAATTTACCGCTAAAAAAGATGAAATCCTATCTGCATTTTCAACTTATTTTGATGCGCCTTCAAATTTCACAGTTTCAGTATATCAAAATGGAAATTTAGTTACAAGCCAAAATGGATTCCATGAAAGAGGGTATTATACAATACCATTTGAAAAGGAGGTTTCCTTGAAAAAAGGGGATTCATTTGAAATTGCAGTCAAATTTTTCAATGATGGTCCAATAGTTTATATTCCGCTCTGTGATGCCGATGGAATAAATAAGATGAGTACTAAGGGTATTTCATTTTACAGTGGTGATGGTAAAACTTGGACAGATTTACAAGACTCATATTCTGCTGTAGCATGTATAAAAGCATTTACTCGTTCAATCACTTTAACTGATGTGTCAATTGATGTTGATGAAACTGGGGGATCTTCATTTGACAATGTTAATGTTGGTGATTTAATTAATATTCAATTGGATCTTCCTGAATATTATGTTGAGGATGGAATTCAGCGTTCATTGGATGGGCTGGTGACATTTACAATCAATGGCCAAAATTATTTCGCAACAGTTAACAATGGAAAAGCTTGTTTGAACTTTACATTTGATAAAGAAGGAAAATACGATGTCAAAGCTCAATTTAAATCCAGCAGAGTTATTTCAAATATCATTGAATTCACTGTTAATGTGGTTAAATCTCCTCAGTCTGATTTAGTTATTTATGCCAATGATGTATCTAAATTCTATGGTGGCCCTGAAAATTATGTTGTCACATTATATAATGGGGATAATGCTTTAAGTGGGGCTAATGTTAATATTTCATTGAATGGAAAATTTTACGGTTACAAGAGAACAGACAGTAATGGACAAATTGTTCTTGATTTTTCAGAGTTGCCTGTTGGAGTTTATGACGTATCTGCACAATATGGTGGAAAAGTTCGTTCATCCAAATTCATTGTTTTATCAACAATTATTGCTAATGATGCAGTTTATGACTTTTTAGATTCTTATATTTCAGCGTCCTTTGTAAATACTGATGGGGAAATGCTTGTAGACCAGAAAATTTCATTCAGCGTTACTCTTTATGGAAGAAATTCTAATCCTGTACTATTTAATGCTACAACAGACAAATTGGGTATAGCTAATTCTAAAGTCAATTTAGTTGCTGATAAATATTTAATTTCTGTTATTAACCCTGTTAATGGTGAGGAAAAACAATTTACATTGGAAATATCTCAAATAGATTCTAAAACTTCAATTACAGTTTCCCAATCCAAATCAAATGTAACTATAATTAATGCAACTTTAAACTCTGCTTATGCCTCAGGTCATGTTAATTTCATTGTTTCAGACAAAGTCTATAAGGTAAACGTTCAACGTGTATATGATGAAGGTGCTGGAACTATTGCTCGTGCTAGTTTAACCCTTCAAAATTTAGCTGTAGGGGATTATAGCGTATCTGCTGTTTATTCTGGTGATAATAATTTCAGAGTTTCATCAAGTAGTAGGGATTTTTCAGTTACTGAAAAGCCATATAGGTTAACTTCTGAAAATTATTGGAGTTATTATGGTCGTTCAGGAACTATTGCTCAGTTAAAGGATGATGATGGTAATCCTGTAAAAGGAGAAACTGTAACTGCAACAATATTGAATACAACTTATACTGGCACAACTGATGAAGATGGGCTTGCCACTTTCAGATTCAATTTAGATGCCGGCACTTATACTGTGTTATTCAGGCAGGGCGGTCAATCACTTTTAAAACAGGTCTTTATCTATTCAACAATTGGTGAAGTTACCTCCGCCAGCGAATATTTAAATTCAAAAATAGGTGCATACTTTATTGATTCAGATGGTGGAAAACCTGGCAGTTCGGATGTTACATATCTTGTTGGTAAGCAAGTTAAATTTATAGCAAATGGAACAGAATACCTTGCAACTACTGATGGTAAGGGATATGCAAGTGCAAACGTTGATTTGCCTGTTGGAACTCATACGATTACTGTCGTTAATTTAGAAAATGGTGAGAAAAAACAATCAAAAGTAACAATATATAAAGCCACTCCTACTGTTACACTTACACCAACTAAACGGGGCAATTTTATGGTTTTCACTGCTAGTTTAACACAAACTTCGGCGATTGGTAATGTTGTATTCACATTGAATTCAAATAAATACACTAGCCCTATTATCGATGGAAAGGCAGTACTTGCGCTAAATAGTATTGATGAGGGATCTTATTCCATATATGCAAATTATATTGGTGACAGCAATTTCAACAATATTGTTTCATCAACCATTCGGTTTAATTATACTTATACAAATTATACGTTGTCTGCTCCAAAAGTATCAAAATACTATGGCGGTCCTGAAAAATTCACAGTAACATTAACTGACTTCAATAAACCTGTAGTCAATGTGATTATCAATGTCTTCATTGGCGATAAGGTATATGGTTTGAAAACCGATAGCAAAGGAGTAGCTTCATTCGATGGGGAATTGGCTTCCGGAACTCATGTTGTGCGCTGTGAATATGATGAGGAAACTGTATTTTCCGAAATTGCCGTTAAGCCAACAATTAATGACGGAGGAGATGTTTCATATTCAAAAATAACTGCAGAATTCAGGAATGGTTATGGTGATTTGATTAAAAATACAGGCGTCACATTCAAAATAGGCTCTAGTGAATTCAAGAAAACAACAAATGATTTCGGTGTTGCAACTCTAGAAGTTAATCTTGATAAAGGAAACTACACTGTAGCAATTGTCAATACAATCACCGGCGAAATTAAATATTCCACTTTGATTACTACAAAATCAACTCCAAATCTTAGTTTGACAGCGGTTAAAGAAAACGGTTTTGATGTTTTAAATGCAGTTTTACCGAAAACCGCAACCGGTGAGGTCAATTTTGTTTTGGATAATGGTGATATATATTCAGTTCCAATCACTAATGGTGTTTCCCGTCTTGAAGGTCTTGATCCTGGAGAATATAATGTTGTTGTGACTTATGATGGTAATGATGAGTTCAATCCGGTTTCAAAATCCATCAAATTCAGTGTTTCTGATGAGGCATCTTCAAAAGGAATTCTGATTTCTTCAAATGTAAAAACTACCTATGGTACAAGTAAAAATATTGTCGTAACATTGAAGGATTCAAAAGGCAACATTTTGGCTGGAAGAAAAGTGGTCGTTAACCTAAACAAGAAAAATGATGTTAGAGTTATGCCTACTGACGGTAAGGCAATAGTTACAGTTCCATCATCCTTGCCTGCAAAGACTTATACCGCAACAATAACATATGCTGGTGAAACAGATATTTCAGTAAGTCCTATTAAGATTAAGGTTGTAGTAAATAAGGCAGCTCCAAAATTGGCTGCATCAAAAAAGACCTTTAAAGTGAAAGATAAGACCAAGAAATATGTTGTGACTTTAAAGACGAATAAGAATAAGCCTTATAAAAAACAAAAAATCACTATTAAAGTCAATGGCAAAACATATTCCGCTAAAACCAATTCTAAAGGTCAGGCAATATTCAAACTCACTAAATTGACCAAAAAAGGAACTTTCAAAGCCGCAGTTAAATACGCTGGAAGCTCCAACTTCAAGGCAGTGGGCAAAACTGTAAAAATTACTGTTAGGTAAGTGATATATTTCACTTATTTCTATTATTTTTATTAAAATTTTGAGAAAATTGGCAGACATGTATCTATTGTGAGTTATTTTTCATATTTTTAAAATACATTATCGATTTATTTTAAATTACGCTTAATGATTTTGATGGTTTTGGTTTTATAATCTATTTAATTAATCATTGTTTCATTTTTTTGTGCTGAAAAATTATTGGAGATTTTCGTTTTATGGCTTGGTCTATGTGTCATAAACAGGAAAAAATGTAATTTTTTCTATCTAAATGTTTTTATATAATTTTAAACAAATATTTATAAAAAGTTTATGTGGTAATTATGGTTGAGGGGTATATGATAAATTGGGTGTATGTATTTCTCCTGTTTATTTTGGGGTTCATTACATATTACAGAAAGTCACTGGATTTATTCGGTACTGCAGTCATGATTATCATGGGCGTTGTTATTATTTTTTCAGCAGGAGCCAACTGGCTGGTGCTGATTGTTCTGTTTTTAATAATGTCTCTTCTTGCAACAAAATACTCTAAAAAATATAAGATGTCTTTAGGTGAGTTTGAGGGAAGAAGAACTTCCAAAAATGTTATTTCTAATGGGGTTGTGGCCTGTTTTATGGCGGCATTCGGAGGATATTACTCTCCGCTTGTAGGTGGTTTCATTGGTGCAATCGCAACAGCAACCGCTGACACATTAGCTTCCGAAATTGGGGTATTGGACCAACACCCACGTTTGATTACAACCTTTCAAAAGGTAGATCCGGGTACAAATGGTGCAGTTTCTCCTTTGGGTACTGGAATTGCAATTGTAGGTGCTGCAATAATTGGTATTGCTTCATTCTTGTTAGCAATTGTGCCAAATCCATGGTCTGCAATTTTAGTTGCAATTGTTTCAGGAACTGTTGGTTGTTTCTTTGACAGCATATTGGGTGCGCTTTTTGAAAATCAGGGCTGGCTGACCAATGAGCATGTTAATTTGTTTGCAACAATTGTAGGGGCTCTTGTTGGAATATGTTTGATGAACATGATTTAATTTCTAAAATTGTTTTTTTCACAAATCAATTTCTACTTTTTTAAAGTTAAAATTAAATAAATTATTTTAACTATTAATCATAAAAATTATATTAGTATATTTTATTAGGTGATATTTATGAAAGGTCTTATTTTAATTATGGATGGTATGGGTGACCGTCCAATTAAAGAATTAGGAAATAAAACTCCTCTTGAAGCTGCAAATACTCCAAATATGGATAAGATGGCTGAAGAAGGAATTACTGGAATCATGGACTCAATAGCTCCAGGAATTATTCCGGGAAGTGACACTGCACACTTGTCTATTTTAGGTTATGATCCTTATGAGGTATATACTGGCAGAGGTCCGTTTGAGGCAAATGGTGTTGGTGTTGATGTCCTGCCTGGAGACATTGCATTCAGATGCAATTTCTCAACTGTCGATGAGGATTTGATTGTTACCGATAGGCGTGCTGGAAGAATCAAGAGTGGAACTAAAGACATTGTTAATGTGTTGAATACCATGGTTTTGGAGGACTATCCTGATGTAAAAATCATTTTCAAGGAATCAACCGGCCACAGGGCAGTTCTGGTCTTGAGGGGTGAAGGACTTTCAGGTAAGGTAAGTGATGCAGACCCTAAAGTTGAAGGTAATAAGCCTAAGCAAGTAAAAGCTTTGGATGATACGCCTGAAGCTGCAAAAACTGCAGACATCTTAAACAAACTGGTTGTAAAAACTTATGAAATGGTTAAGGATCATCCGGTCAACTTAAAAAGAATCGAAGAAGGATTGCCTCCAGCAAACATTGTAATTCCTCGTGGTGCAGGAGAAGTGCCTGTTGTAGATTCATTAAATGAAAAATATGAAGTAAACTCAGCATGTATTGCAGAAACAGGTCTTATTATGGGTATTGGACGATTTGCCGGAATGGACATTATTGAAATGGAAGATGTCACTGGCGGAATCGATACCAACTTGGACAATATTCGAGATACCATAATCGATCAGGTAAAAAATTCCGACCATGACTTTTTCCTCATAAACATTGACGGCGCTGACGAAGCGGGCCATGATGGTCAAATAAAGGAGAAAAAGGAATTCATCGAAAAGGTCGATGAGGTTGTAATGAGTGAACTCATAAAGCTTGAAGATGTTTATATTTACCTGACAGCTGACCATTCAACTCCAATTTCCGTTAAAAATCACTCAGGAGATCCTGTACCTGTCTTGATAAGGGGTCCTGAAGTCAGAACTGATGATGTATGTGAATTCTCAGAACGTGCATGCGCAAAAGGAGGACTTAACAGAATCAGAGGTGCTGACGTGATGAATATCATGATGGATTTAATGAACTATGCTCATAAATTCGGAGCTTAGGTGATATGATGGTGGCTAAAAAACTCTTCGGAACTTCTGGAATTCGTGGAAAAATAGGCTCTGAAGTAACTTGTGAACTTGCACTGAATGTCGGTAAATCTTTAGCTTATTATCTTGGTAACGAAGGTCGTGTTGTACTCGGATATGACACAAGAAATACCAATCAGATGTTGGACCAGGCAATCTGTGCGGGATTGCTTGAAAGCGGAGTCGATGTAATTAAAATTGGTATGGTTCCAACTCCATTGGTTGGTTATGCTACTGAAAAATTAGATGCTGATGCTGGAATAATGCTTACAGCATCCCATAATCCTTCCCAGTATAATGGAATCAAGTTATGGAATAAAAACGGAATGGCTTATACTTCAGAGCAGGAAGAAAAAATCGAAAAAATTTATGCAAATAAGCAATATTGCTCTGTAAGCTGGGATAAAGTAGGTAATCTAAGTTTCAATGAAGAAATTAAAGGTCAATATATTGATGATTTGGTAGCGATGGTGGACATTGAGAAAGGCTTGAAAGTTGTTGTTGACTGTGCATCCGGTGCCGGAAGCGAAATATCACCTTTAGTATTTAGAAAAGCAGGATGTGAAGTGACAACCCTTAATTCACAGCCGGACGGATTTTTCCCAGGAAGAAACCCTGAACCAAATGCCGAAAACCTGCAGACATTAATGAAAACCGTTGTTGCTATTGGAGCGGACCTTGGAATAGCTCATGATGGTGATGCAGATAGGATGATTACAGTTGATGAAAACGGTGAAATATCTCCTTTCGATTCTCTTTTAGCATTGATTTCAAAGGAATTTGATGGAGATGTCGTAACAACCGTCGATGCAGGACTATGTATGGATGAATCCGTAAAAGGTGAAGTATTCAGAACTCCTGTTGGTGACGTGAATGTGGCTGAAGTGATTATTGAAAAGGATGCTGCATTCGGTGGGGAGCCTTCAGGAACATGGCTGCACCCTGACTTTTGTATGTGTCCAGACGGAATTTTGTCAGGTTTGAGAATGGCTGAATTGGTATCTAAAAAGGGCAAATTGTCTGATCTTTTGGCCGAAATTCCATCTTATCCGAACATTCGTGAAAAGATAACCTGCTCAAAGGAAGCTAAAATTAATGTCATGGAAAATATGGAAGAGCTGCTTAAGGATGCCTTTGATGACATTGCTGATGTGAATTCACTTGATGGTGTCAGATTAACTTTTGCTGATGACAGTTGGGTATTGGTAAGGCCTTCCGGAACAGAAGACTATATTAGAATAACTTTGGAATCTCGTGATGCTCAAAGGGCAGATGAGATTAAGGAAATTTGTGTAAAAATAATTAATGAAAATTTATAGATGATTTTTTTCATCTAACTCTTTTTTTCTTCTTCTTTCAGTGATTTTTCAAGCTCCTCAGTTGAGGATTTCGGTGAGATTTTTTCTAAAATGGATGATCCGTAATGAGGTAAAATCACAAGACCTATGATTGTTGGCATCCAAAATGAAATTACCCTTTCAATAACTGTCACAGGAGCTGTTATTGCAGTTGTAATTCCTGAAGTTGAGTATAGATAAATCATTGTTCCGTCAACCGCTCCAAGACCTCCTGGAAGCAGAGGTATCATTCCAATAAGAGAGGCTACGATGAATACTTCTCCAATGAGGCCATAGCTGGCTACGGCTCCAAAGGCTAAAAATACGAAATATACTCTTGAAATCTCTACAAACCAAACCAAAAAGGACAACGGAATTGTTGTGAATAGTATTTTTTTATTGGACATTAAGTTGGTCATAGTATTTTGAAAACCAACAATATTTTCATGAATAGCTTCTTCCAAACCATCGGAATCTTTTTTAAATCGTTGGACTATTTTTAAAATCAATCTTTCAATTTTGCTTCCGAAATTCAAGTTAATGCACATATAAATGAGAATGACCAGTATTGCGACGATTGCTACTGCCGCTATAATCATGATGACAATCATCCAGCGAGGAATATTTGGCTGGAAACTTAATGAAAGTACTGTAATGACGGTTAAAACTATGAATGGGAATGTATCCAAAACTCTGTCTGCCACTACTGTAGCGAAAGTTTCTTTTATGGTATGATCGTGCTCTTTTGCAAGGATATATGCCCTTACAGGTTCTCCTCCCCCACGGCCTGATGGGGTTATGTTGTTGATTGCAAGCCCTACCATTGTGATTGGGAGCAATTTTTTAAAACCAATGTCTATGTTGGCCTGCTTGTTGAGAAGTTGCCAACGTAGGTTGTACAAAAGAAAAGTAATTAATTGAAGAGCGATAGCTACCACTATGTATCTTAAATCAGCGGTTTTTAAAGCATCAAATATCTTGTCGACTCCAATTATTGCAAGCATTGCTAAAAAAATAAGAATACTTATAGATAGAAATATCAATGTTCTTTTGTCCATTGTTATTAATTTTATTTTCATGTTAAAAATATGTTTGGTAGTTAATATATTCTGATAATGTGTTGAGACATATGATATTTTTGACATGAATCATGAAAAATAGTTTATTGAATTTCAAAGAAATGTTTAAAAAAAAGTATTGTAAAATAAAAATTGTAGAAGAAATTTTATTCTTCTTCTACGATAAATGCGTCCACTCCAAGAGCTGCGCATTCTGGGCAAACCCAGTCATCTGGCATGTCTGCAGGAGTTTTTCCAGCAGGAATGTTGTATGCAGGGTCACCTTTTTCTGTATCAAATCTGTATTCGCAGTGTAAACATACATATACGGTCATTTTTACAATCTCCTTTTAAGTTTCACTATTAATGATTTAGTATAATAGCTAATTATATTTTGACTCTATTTTAACTCATATTTAAAATTACTTATTTTTTTAGGAAAGTTAATTAATAAGTAATGAGTTAAACATATATCATTATAAGATAATTTTATAAAGGGGATAGAAAATGAAAGCAATAATTTTAAGTGCTGGTGAAGGGTCTAGAATGAGGCCGTTAACACTTACTAAGCCTAAGACCATGTTACCAGTCGCTGGAAAGCCAATTATCCAGTATAATATCGAATCATTAAGAAACAATGGAATTACGGACATTTTATTAATTGTACGTTATAAGGAAGAAATGGTTCGAGACTACTTTGGTGACGGCAGTGATTTCGGCGTTAACATTACTTATAAAACTCAAAAAGATTTCCTGGGAACTGCTAATGCAATTTCCTATGGTGAGGATTTCATTGAAGATAGCATGATTGTTTTAAATGGAGATATCATTTTGGATGATGAGATTATCAATGAAATCATCAAGAAATATAACTATATGAGTCCTGACACTCTGATGGTTTTGACTGAAGTGGAGGACCCTTCAGCTTTCGGTGTTGTTGAGATTGATGACGGCAATGTTAAAAACATTGTTGAAAAACCTAAAAAGGGTGAAGCACCAAGCAACCTCGTAAACACTGGTATTTACATTTTTAACAAGGACATATTTGATAAGATTAAAAAGACAGAACTCTCCGAAAGGGGGGAGTATGAGATTACAGACTCATTGTCAATGCAGATTGAAGACGGCAAAAAGGTAATCGGCCATAAGACAAACAAAGATTGGATTGACGTAGGCCGTCCTTGGGAACTGATTGAAGTAAATGAAGAATTGATTGGCCAATTGAAAACAGAAATAAAGGGCACTGTCGAAGAGGGAGCCCGTATTCATGGTGAAATCTTTTTGGATGAAGGAAGTATCATCCGTTCCGGAGTATACATTGAAGGAAACGTGTACATTGGCAAAAACTGTGACATAGGTCCTAATTCTTATATTCGTGGCAATTCCTACTTTGGGGATAATGTTCATGTTGGAAATGCCGTTGAAATCAAGAATTCAATTGTCATGGAAAACACCAATGTCAGCCACTTGAGTTATGTTGGGGATTCTGTAATTGGATCCAATTGTAATATAGCGGCGGGAACCAACATCGCTAACCTCCGTTTCGACAACAGGTCAGTTAAAACAAAAATAAAAAATCAGATGATTGACAGCGGAAGGCGTAAATTAGGTTCCATTATTGGGGATTCTGTAAAGACAGGTATTAATTCCAGTTTCTCCCCGGGTGTAAAGGTGGGACATAATTCCACTATCGGTTCAGGGGTTTTGTTATATGATGATGTACCCTCCGATACACGTGTATTGGTAAAACAAAATCATATCATACAAGATAAAAATAGTAAAAAATAGATGGCGATATTATGGAAAATAAAAAAGACTCTATTGTAATATGCCCTGGCGCACAAGTATTGGGTGATGTTGAATTAGGTGAAGATGTATCCGTATGGCATGGTGCCGTAATTAGGGGAGATACAGATTCAATAACTATAGATGATAATTCCAATGTCCAGGATAATTGTGTTGTCCATTGTACCAAAGGATTTCCGGTGGAAATTGGTAAAAACGTTTCTATTGGGCATGGTGCAGTTGTACATGGTTGTAAATTGGAAGACAATGTATTGATTGGAATGAATGCTACCGTTTTGAATGGTGCACACATAGGAAAAAATTCTATTGTGGGTGCAGGTGCTGTTGTAAGTGAAGGAAAGGACTTTCCCGAAGGCAGCCTGATTTTAGGCGTTCCAGCAAAAGTTGTCAAACAATTAAATGAAAGTCAAGTTAAACTCATTCAGGATAATGCTGACAATTATGTAAAACTTTCTAAACAATATAAGGAAGATTAAAATATGAAACCAAGACAAATTGTGGATGAAATGGATTCTTATGTTCCTGGAAGATCCCAGGATGAAATTGCAGAAGAATTCAATTTGAATAAGGATGAAATTATTAAATTGGGATCCAATGAAAATCCATGGGGTCCCTCTCCACTGGCTATGGAAGCTATTGAACGGGAAATCCAGTCAATCAACAGATATCCTGAATCTCAATTGAAAGAGCTTGTAGCCGAAGTTGCAAAATACAGTGATGTAGATGAATCTCAAGTTATTATGGGTGGGGACGGTGCTGATGAAATCATAGACGTTCTGGCAAAAACATTCATTGATGAAGGGGATGAATTCATTGTTCCTTTGCCGTCCTACATGTACTATGAGTATCTGTTGCAACAGTATGGGGCTCATCCTGTCTATGCAAGATGGGATTTGGACAAAAATGAACTGGATGTCGATTCAATTTTTGAATGCATCAGCGATAAAACCAAGATGATTTTCCTGTGCAGCCCTAACAATCCTACCGGAACTTTGATTGAAAAGGATGTCCTGGCAGATATCGCATCCAAAAATCCAGATATTCTGATTGTTGTTGATGAGGCCTACTTTGAATATTCCGAAGTTACCAACAAGGATTTGATTAATGAATATGATAATATTTTCATCATCCGTACAATGTCTAAAGTTTTAGGTCTTGCCGGAATGAGAATAGGATATGGTCTGGCATGTGCTGAAATAATAGAATATATGCACAGAATCAAACCGGTATTTTCACTTACAAGATTGTCCTTTGTTGCAGCTCTTAATACCTTTAAAGATAAACGCTACATTGCCGAATCAATCGAAAAGGGAATTGAATCAAGACAATATCTATATGATGAATTATCAAAAATCGATTCACTTAATGTATTTCCGTCCAAATCCAATTTCATGCTAATTGGCGTTAAAGACACTGGTTTTACCGCATCAGAATTAGCTTTGGAACTTATGAAACGTGGAATAATTGTGAGAGATTGTACTTCGTTTAAGGGATTGGATGAATACTGGATTAGAATCAGTATATGTACTCTTGAGGATGATGAGAAATTTATTAATATAATCAAAGAGGTCCTAAACTAAATGTATATTGGTGGAACTGTCATATCTTCGGTGGAATTTCATGGAAATATGTCTCTGGTTATTTTCATGTCAAAATGCCCGCTTGCATGCAGATATTGTCATAATGTGGAACTGTTGGAAGATAATACCGAATGGTCTTTGGATAAGATAAAATTCGAAATTGATTCCTCAGCTGACTTTTTAGATGCTGTTGTCGTTTCGGGAGGGGAACCTCTGGTTCAAACCGATGGAGTTATTGAAATATTTAAGCATGTTCGTGAAATCGGTCTTAAAACAAAACTGGACACCAGTGGAATTTATCCGGATAAAATACAGGAACTTCTTGACCTTAATCTTATTGATTATGTTTCACTTGATGTAAAAACTACTTTTTCCAAATACAGAAAGATTACCGGTGCAAATGTAGGATTCAATGTTAAAAAATCAATGGAACTGATTAACAGTGATCCGAATGTTCATTTGGAGCTGAGAACAACATATGTTCCAACATTGCATACTAAAAAGGATATTTATAATCTTGTTGATGAAATTGAAGGTGATGTTTACACCATTCAGCAATTCAGAAATAAAAATGTTCTTGACCCAGCTTTGGAAAGTGTTGAGGTTCCAAATCCTCATGACCTGAGAAAATTGGCTGAGGAGATAAAACCTTATTTTGACGGTCAGGTAAAAGTGAAAAGCGCAGAATTCGGAGAGCAAATAATTTAAATCATGATGGGGGTGTCATAAATGCCAATTTTATCTTTTTCAAGTAATGATATTGATGTCATTACTGGTAAGAAAACCAGAACCATTCGTAAAACTTGGAAGACTCCTCTTAAAAAAGGTGACAGATTATACTGCTACTGGAATTTGGTTTCCAAAGAGAAAATGAAAATTTTTGAAGCTATTGTTACTGATGTGGAAGACATACCATTTAGTGAAATCGAAGGCAATGATGATTTGGCCATACAGGAAGGCTTTAAGGATGCTAAGGATATGCTTAGGGAATTTAAAAAAATGTATGGTGGCCGTATTGACAAGTCAGAGAAATTCCAGATAATCTATTTTGAAAAGCTTCACATTGACGATTGGAAGGGTGACAAGATAGATGAAAAGGCAATGATAATGAAACGGGCTGATATTCTTTTTGACAGCGGTAAATTCGATAAGTCCACAATGTGTTATGATGCTGCCCTAAGGCTTGACCCTGATGACGTATACCTTCTCAACAAGCAGGGTGATAATCTATCAAGATTGGGAAGGTTTATCGATGCAATTGAATGCTATGACAAGGCATTGGAACTTGAACCCGACAATGAATATATTTTAAATAACAAGGCTATTGCACTTCTAAACTCAGGAAATATTAACGAAGCCTATAAGGCAAGCACTATAGCTTACAATTTTGCTCCAAGCAATCCCATAGTCCTTTACTGGAGAGGATTTATTTTAGAGATGCTTGGAAGATATGATCAGGCATTACGAGTTTATGATAAGCTGATTGTCATTGACGGTGAAAATCCGGAAGTTTGGAACTCTCGGGGAAACCTTCTGACAGATATGGGCAGACTGGAAGAGGCTATTGAATCATTTGACAAGGCTGTTGAAGTATGTCTGGATGATTCTGAAATGGATGCTTCAGCAATCAACAGGATGGGCAATGCTTTCATTGATCTTGGAAAATTTGATGAAGCATTGGACTGTTTTAACAAAGCTATTTCTCTTGAAAAATATAATATTGACTTTTTGCTCAATAAAGGTGTTGTTTTGATGGAATTGGGCAAATTTGAAGAGGCTGTTGATAGTTTCAATCAGGTATTGCTTAGAAATCCTGACAATGAGGATGCATTTTTCTTAAAAGAAGAGTGTTTGGAAAACTTTTGATTATTTGTGTTTCATGATGTAGATTGCCGTCATGGATTTTGTTGATTGAATTATTTTCTTTTTTTATTTTAAAATATAATGTAATTAAAATTAGGTTTTGGTATTGATTAGGTATTTTACATTATCAAGTATTTCATTTATTGAAAAGAAAAATTGGTGATGGTGGGGTTCAATTATTTTTTGTATTTTTTAATTAAACCTATTCCCCATTCGGTCATTTCATCTGCTTTTTCCTGTGAGTCAGACTCGGCAAAGCATCTGAATATTGGTTCTGTACCTGATGGTCTAATGATTACCCAACCATCTTCTTTAAGGATTTTAACGCCGTCTGTCAAGTCAAGTTCGAAATCGGTTGTGGTTTTAATCTCTTCAGCAATGCCTGCCATCACTTCTTGTTTTTGATCGTCACTGCATTCGATTTTCATTTTGCTTGAATAATAAACCGGAAGTTCGGACACTAATGTGGACAGTGTCTTTTTCTCTTTAGCTATTGTTTCTAGAATTTTAGCAACTGTCATTACAGCATCTCTTCCGTAAACGAAATCAGGGAAAATCAAACCTCCGTTTTCTTCTCCACCGAACAATCCATTTTCATCTTTAAGTTTACGTGCTACAAGCAGGTCTCCAACGGCAGTAGCAATTACCTTTCCGTTAAATTCATCTGCAACATCATAAATAGCCTGTGAGGTTGCAACGGTTGTGACGATGGTTCCGCCATTGTTCTCCTTAAGCATCTGTTTTTCAACGAGAGTGAAAGTCTTATCTCCTAAAACGAAGTTTCCATTTTCATCGATACAGATGGTTCTGTCAGCATCTCCGTCGTGTGCAAGACCTATGTCTGCATTAAGTTCTTTAACAACACTTATCAATTCCTGTAAGTTTTCTTCAATCGGTTCTGGGTCACGGCCTGGGAAAAATCCATCTGCTTGACAGTTGAGTGTTGTCACATCACAGCCGAGCTTTCTTATAAGGTACGGTGCAGTATATGATCCGGCTCCGGACCCGCAGTCTACAACCACTTTTAAATTGGCATCTTTGATTGCCTGAGCGTCAACTTTGGAAATTGCCTCATCGATATATTCGTCAATGATTTTGTCATTTTGATAAATCTGTCCGATTTCAGACCAGTGAGCTCTTTTAGGCTCTTCATCAAAGTACAATTTTTCAATTGCAATATCCATTTCATCAGGAATTCCTATACCGAATTCATCTAAAAATTTAAGTCCGTTATATTTAGGTGGATTGTGTGAAGCGGTAACCATTACTCCACCGTCATAATATTTGCGCACAGCGTATTGAACGGCCGGTGTTGGCAAGATTCCTAAATCTACAACGTCACATCCGGAAGATAAAAGTCCAGCTTTAACGGCTTCCATTAGCATGGGACTGGAAGTTCTTGTATCTCCACCAACGGCTACAGTTCCTTGAATTTGAGTTCCATAACAAGCAGCAAGTCTTGATGCAAACTCAGGAGTTAAAACATCATTTGCAGTTCTTCTAACTCCAA
The DNA here is from genome assembly GCF_036307625.1 of Methanobrevibacter sp. Taxonomy (GTDB): domain Archaea; phylum Methanobacteriota; class Methanobacteria; order Methanobacteriales; family Methanobacteriaceae; genus Methanocatella. The sequence continues at coordinate 24,114 of NZ_JAXJXF010000099.1, read as the reverse complement.
ATGTTCCAAATAATCGTTTTTTATCAGACATTATATTAAATCCTTTAAGTTTATTCATTATTATCTTTGGATTTTGACAAATAAATATATATTCATTTTCTAGTTATTTTCAGGCTGTCTCCCGAGGACAGTATCATCTCCATTTGGGAATTGTATTCGGTTATTTTTCCAACGGCTTCCACTTTCTTATCTTTAAAATCCTTAATGTCCATGTTGTTTGACTGAATTTCGGCTGCCTGACTTTCAAAGATGATTAGTTGCATTTGGCCTGTCCCGTCATTGACGGTTAAAAAATAGCTGCTTTTGGATTTTGACTGAGCAACATCCTGAACAACACAATCGATTTTCACCTCTTCATCTATCATTCCACGGTTAATGTCCTTAATCTGGATTTCCTTAACTTCAATTGTTGGTGTAAATATGATTAAACCTATTATTCCAATAAGTGAAGTTATTAAAGCTATTCTCAATAATTTGTCATCTGTAATTTCCATAGCTTTCTATTATTATTTTAAAGTAAAAATAGCTGATAGGATTTCAAATTGAAAAATTTATTTAGTAAATTAAAAATATACTATGAATATGTTTGAAAATTTAACCAAGACGGAATTGTATGCGGTACTGACAGGGATTTTTACTGCAAGTTTGATAATTTCAAATATAATTGCAGGCAAAACTTTTGTTTTTTTCCAAGTTGCATTGCCTTGCGGTGTTGTCATATTTCCAGTTATTTATATTGTAAATGACATTTTGGCAGAAGTTTACGGTTATAAAAAAGCCAGAAATGTGATTATTCTGGGTTTTTTCATGAATCTTGTTGCAGTAGTATGCTATACTGTTACAATGCTGCTTCCGGCACCTGCGTTTTTTGAAAATTCACAGGCTTTCAGCATTGTTTTGGGAAGCACTCCAAGATTGCTTCTGGCCAGCTTTTCAGCTTATCTGCTGGGTTCATTAGTCAATGCCAAGCTGATGGTGTATCTGAAAAGTTGGGATGAGAACAAGCTCTTTTTCAGATGTATTGCATCAACATTTTTTGGTGAAGGGTTGGATGCAGTGGTGTTTATCCTCATAGGATTTTTTGGAACAATGCCTATGGAAGCGCTTCTTTTGATGATTGTGGCACAGGCACTCTTTAAGACAGTATATGAAATTATTGTCTATCCTGTTACAAGAATTGTAATCTTTAAAGTGAAAGAGCTGCCTGAAGTTTAGTTTCCTGTATTGTACATTGAAAGCAGTCTTTCAACTGTATCGGCATCCATGGGACTTTTGTCCTTTCTTATGTTTTTAACAACCGGAAATCTTAAGGAATAACCTGTTTCGTATTCTGGAGACTCGACGATTTCTGAAAATGCAATTTCCAGAACTATTTTCGGTTCCACTTTTATTTCCCTTCCCTTTGTTGAAATCTCAATTTCTTTCATTTTTTCGGTCAGGTATTCAAGTGTGGCATCGTCAAGGCCTGTTGCGGCATAGGCAACTGTCTTGAAGTCATCGTTTTCATCCCTTAGCGCTACAAGGTATGATCCGACAAAATCTCCCCGCTTTCCGATTCCATATGTTCCTCCGACAATGACCATGTCCAGGGTTTCAGGCTCTGCCTTGTATTTAAGCATCTTCTTGCCTCTGAGTCCGGGAATGTATGGTGCTTCAGCATCCTTGATCATTATTCCCTCATGGCCTTCGTTGATGGATGTTTCGAATAGTCCCTGTATTTCATCAATGTTGTCTGGAGTTCCGACAATCATTGTGCTCAGGTTCATTTCATCGATTGAAGTATCCACAATGTTTTCTAAGATTTCTCTTCTTGCCTTCAGAGGTTCGTCAATCATCGGAACTTTATAGTACATCACGTCAAACAGGAATACCTTTAGGGGAACATTTTCCATAGCCTCTTCCACGTTGTGCTTTCTTCTAACTCTGTGAAGGACATTCTGGAAAGGCAGCGGCTTTCCATTGCGTGTAGCTATCACTTCCCCTTCCACAATGTAGTTTTCATGTGGGAGGTTTTCATCGAACAGTTCGACAATTTCTGGAAGTGCATGTGTGATGTTTTCAAGTCTTCGGGTGAATATCTTTATTTCGGAATCATTTCTGTGCACCTGCAGTCTTATTCCGTCATATTTTGTATCGCAGATTGCTTCACCCATTTCAGGTATGATTTCATCAAGGGGAGGTGCCAGCTGTGCAAGCATAGGCTTGACCGGGGTTCCTGGAGTCAGGTTAAGCTTTTCCAAACCTTCGCTTCCCTCTTCCTTGGCTGTCCTTGCAACCACTGAAAAATCGTTTGTAAGCATCTGTGCCCTTTCAACAATTGCCTTGTCGATGTCGAATGCCTGAGCTATTGCATCCCTGACCACACCATCTCCTACGCCTATTCTCAATTCTTCAGTAATTGTACGGGTGAGATATTTGGCCTCGGTTGCACTTGCCTGACTTAGAAGCTCAAGGATTATTGCAATTTTACGGTTGGTTGACCTGGAACCGCTTATCTGGGATAATTTTCGCAGGCTATTGAAAACAAAATCGATTGTCAGAGGCTGTGAGAAGAATGTCATTTGGGATTTTTTTGCATAAAGCTTGATGCATGCAAGTCCAATGTCTCCTTCATCACGAACAGCATCTTCCACAGCTGCCTGTGTTGTTCCAACAGCTTCAGCCACGGCTCTTTCAACTAGCTTTCCGCCAATTCCAATTTCTTCAGAGCTCCATGCAGGGAATACAACTCCTAAAATTAAAAGCCCTACCTTCTCAATGGTGTCTGAATCCAGTTTTTTCAGGTATTCTGATATGATTTCAGTTTTTTCGAGTCTTTTTGTAGTCGCTTCCAAACTTGAGTAAACGTCTACCAATTCTTGATATTTCATTAGAAATCGCCTTTAGCTATTTTTACTGCACAATATTCACCGCACATTGCACACATTTCATTGTCGTCAAGTTCACATTTGTCCCTGTATTTTCTAGGTTTTGACTTATCCAGCGCCAAGTCAAATTGGGCTTCCCAGTCGAATTCCTTACGGGCTTTTGCCATTGCACGCTCTCTTTGCCATGCAGAGTCAAGTCCTTTTGCAACGTCTGCTGCTTCTGCAGCAATTTTTGATGCAATGACTCCCTCCTTTACATCCTCTAAACTTGGAAGGGACAAATGCTCTGCAGGGGTCACATAGCATAGGAAGTTTGCCCCGGCGGAAGCTGCAATTGCCCCTCCGATTGCTCCGGTAATGTGATCATAGCCTGGGGCTATGTCTGTTACAAGGGGTCCTAAAACATAAAATGGTGCTCCGTGACATATTGTCTTTTGGATTTCCATATTTGCCTTGATTTGGTTCAATGGCATATGTCCCGGCCCTTCAACCATCACCTGGACGTTTGCGTCCTGGGCTCTTTTGACAAGACCTCCCAAGTTTACAAGTTCTTGAATTTGAGGGATATCGCTTGCATCTGATAGGCATCCTGGTCTTAAACCGTCACCCAAGGATAGTGTAATGTCGTATTCGTAAGATAATTCAAGTAAATAATCGTAATTTTCATATAATGGGTTTTCAAGGGCGTTGTGATTGATCCATGAGGCCATGAATGTCCCTCCACGGCTGACAATTCCCATCATTCTGTTTGCAGCTTTCAGCTTTTGGACAAGGTCTTTTGTAATTCCGCAGTGGAGGGTCATGAAGTCCACGCCCTCTTTTGCCTGATTTTCAATTGCCTTAAAGATGTCGTCAGGGTCCATGTCTATAATCTCCTTGTCCTTGCCCAGTGTCACAACACCTGCCTCATAAATCGGAACTGTTCCGATACATATGTCTACAGCATCCATGATTTTTCTTCTGAATAATTTTAAATCAGAGCCTGTTGACAAATCCATCAATGCGTCAGCACCGTACTCCTGTGCCAGTTTTGCCTTGTTGATTTCAAGTTCAATATCATCAATCTTTGATGATGAGCCGATGTTTGCATTGATTTTGGTTTTTAGGCCTTCTCCAATTCCGCATGCTTTGGAATGTCCATTAACGTTTTTAGGAATTACGACTAATCCCTTGTCAATTAATTTAGCTAGTTTATTAACATCTATATTTTCCTGTTTTGCAACAAACTCCATTTCTGGAGTGATATTGCCTTTTTGAGCTTCACTTTTTTGAGTCAAATTTATCCCTCATTGTTGACTAATCATAAGTAATTCTGTTTTTTCAAGTATATAGATTTATATAGCAATGTGCAAAATTATTAATTAGTTGGTGGTTATATGGTTAAGGATAGACATGTAATTGAAACATTAGGCAAAGTGAAAGTTGTTATTGAAGACGGTGAAATTACAAGTGTAGGTTCATCTGAAATGAAGTATTGCCCTATGTTTCATGCAATGCATGGAGTAGAAGAATTGAATGAGGAATTCATACGCAAAAACATTAATTTCAGAATTGAAGACTTCGGTATGTGCACTCCAAATCGTGTAATTGAAATGGATGATGCGGTAACCGTAGGAATTTCAGAAATACTAAAGACAAATATCGAAAAGGGAAATATAGACTGTGTTGTTGGAGCATGTGACGGCGCCGGAACACTTTTGATGACCAATCCTCGTGTTGTTCAGGGTGTTGGAGGAAGAGTGTCAGGTCTTATAAGCACAACTCCAATTGATGAGGTCATTGAAAACCTGGAGGAAAAGGACTGTGTTATCTTGAACCCACAAACCGCTGAGCTCAATCAGCTTGAAGGCTTGAAATTGGCTTTGGATAAGGGATATAAAAATATTGCAATTACAATACTGCCATCCCCTATGGTTGAAGAAATCAGAAATTATCCTGTTGATGATGACGTTAACGTTTATATCTTTGTTGCCCACACAACAGGGGTTGAACCTCAGGAAGTAAAGATGCTTTTTGACAATGCGGATATCGTAACAGCATGTGCATCTAAAGCCATTTCAGAATATGCTGATAAATATGAACCTTATTACTATGGGGTCAAGGTTCCTATTTTCTGCGCAAGTGAGGATGGGCGTAAATTGCTTGATGTCCGTCTTAAAAAGATTGGAAAGCCTTTGTCAACTAATGATTATCCTAGGGACAAAAGTGACGCTCCATACAAATTGATTTAGGATGTAAAATATGAAAGTAATATATTTTGATACCGAAACAACAGGTTTGGATTGTGCCTGCTGTAAAATTATAGAACTTGCAATGCTCACTGTTGTTGATGGTGAAATTGTTGAAACCTATGATGAATTCATCAACATCGGCTGTGAACTGCCTCCAAAAATTACTAAAATCACGGGAATCACTGATGAGATGTTAATTGATGAGGGTGTTAGTGAAGAACGCATAGCAAGGGATTTAAAAGAGAGGTTAACTCCAGATACTATTATGATTGCTCACAATTGCCAATTTGATTTGTCATTTGTCTATTCTTTGCTTAATAGATATTATCCTGATGAAGCTTATGATATTGTTTCAAGTTTGGATTGGATTGATACGGTATCTGTTTTAAAAGATCGTAAGGATTATCCTCATAAATTAGTAGATGCTGTGGAGTTTTATGGTATTGAAAAGGTTAATTTTCACAGAGCTATTGATGATACTAAAGCATTATATCATGTTACTCAGGCAATGAGAAAAGACCGTGATGATTTAAAAGAATATCTTAATGTTTTTGGTTATAATCCAAAATGGGGTATTAGTGGCATTGAATTCAAATTTATACGCTATGAGGCTCAACCTTACCATAATATGGGTGAAAAATTGCCTTATAGTGAAATTTTACCAAACAAAATAAGTAAAAATTAAAGCGGAGGTTAAGGGAGGATTCCATACCCTCCCCAAATTATTGTAGAGAATTCAATCAATGTAATCGAGGTTGTGTGGGAAGGGTCTGTTCTTCCCACTAAATATGGTTAGAAAGTTTTTCAATATTATATTTTGGAGGAAAAAGGAAGAAACCTGTTGTTTCTTCCTTACATATACTGAACTAACTGTTCGTCTTCTTTATTTCCAGGCTTCACTTTTTCACTTGCTTCTTTAAAGTATTTGTTTGAGATTTCGGTGGTTTCTAAGTTATCTCTCAATGCAAGCATTGCCGCTTCACGACATACTGACTCGATATCTGCCCCGACATATCCTTCGGTGTGTTTTGCTAATTTTTTAAGATCAACGTCGTCTGCTAGAGGCATATCTTTTGTGTGCACTTTAAAGATTGCAAGTCTTGCTTCTTCATCAGGTTCTTTTACTTGTATGTGTCTGTCGAATCTTCCAGGTCTCATTAAACCAGCATCCAAAATGTCTGGTCTGTTGGTTGCAGCAATAATTGCCACGTCCTCTAATTCTTCCAAACCATCCATTTCAGTCAACAGTTGATTAACGACTCTTTTTGTGACACCACTATCTCCATCGTTGCCGCTGCGGGTACTAGCTATTGCATCGATTTCATCGAAAAAGATCACGGTAGGGGATGCCTGTTTTGCTTTCCTGAATACTTCACGTACTCCTTTTTCGGATTCACCAACCCATTTTGATAAAAGTTCAGGTCCTTTCACTGAAATGAAGTTAGCTTCACTTTCACTTGCTACCGCTTTTGCCAATAGGGTTTTACCGGTTCCAGGAATTCCATAAAGCAATGTTCCTTTAGGAGGTCTTATTCCTAAGCGTTGGAATGTTTCAGGATGTTTCAATGGCCATTCGACCGCTTCTTTCAATTCTTGTTTCACGTCTTCAAGTCCACCTACATCGTCCCATTTGATGTCTGGGATTTGTACAAGAACCTCTCTTAAGGCTGAAGGTTGGATTTCTTTTTGAGCGTTTTTGAAGTCATCTCCGGTAACGACAATCTTTTTCATTACCTCTTCAGGGATCTCTTCATCATTTTGTATTTCAGGTAGGATTCTTCTTACTACTCTCATAGCAGCTTCTTTACATAATGATTCAAGATCAGCTCCTACAAATCCGTGTGTTGTGCTTGAGATTTTATCCAAATCAACGTCTTCAGCAAGAGGCATGTTTCTTGTGTGGATTTCTAATACTTCTTTTCTTTCTTCAGTATCAGGCACTCCAATTTCAATTTCACGGTCAAACCTTCCAGGTCTTCTGAGTGCAGGATCAAGGGAGTCAGGCCTGTTGGTTGCACCGATAACGACTACTTGTCCTCTGGATTTAAGTCCATCCATCAAAGTTAGAAGTTGAGCAACGGTTCTTCTTTCGGCTTCACCATTGGTTTCTTCTCTTTTTGGAGCGATTGCATCGAGTTCATCTATAAATATGATTGAAGGTGAATTTTCTTCTGCTTCTTCGAAGTATTCCCTTAGGTTTTCTTCAGATCCGCCAACATATTTGCTCATAATTTCGGGCCCATTTATTGCAATGAAATGAGCGTCACTTTCACTGGCTACAGCTTTTGCCAGTAATGTTTTACCGGTTCCTGGAGGACCATGCATCAATACACCTTTTGGAGGTGCAATACCTAATTTTTCAAAGAGTTCTGGTCTTTTAAGAGGAATTTCAATCATTTCTCTTACTTTTTTAACCTCTTCTTTGAGCCCGCCAACGTCTTCATAGCTTACGTCAACAAGGTTTCCGACACCTTCGATTTTGCTCACGTCAACAGGGGTCTCATGTAGTTGCACTTCGGTATTTGGACCAACAATGACAATGTCTTTTGGACTTGTAGAGACTACTGCAAATTTGATTTCTTTCATTGCAGGGGTAAAGTCCATCAGTTCATCAAATAAGCTGTTAAAGCCCATTCCCATACTTGGTCTTGATGACCTGATTTGTGATCCTATAATGTCTCCTTGAACCATTACTTTTCCGGCAAATAACCCTCGCACATCTCCTTGTACGCGAATGTTGTTTTCGATTGGTGCTAAAACAACCTTTTTAGCTTCAGTAGCTTGAGTCTTTTTGATTGTTACTTCTCCGCCGATTGTAGCTCCTGAGTTTTTACGTACTAACCCATCAATTCTTATAACTCCAAGACCGATATCGGTTTGTGAAGGAAGAGCAATAGCCGCAGTTCGTTTATCACCAATAATTTCGATTAAATCTCTTTCATGAATGCCTAAATCATCCATGACGTTTGGATCAAGTCTTGCCACGCCTTGACCAACATCTTTTTGTGAAATTGCTTCTGCAACTTTTAGTGTAATTTCGTTTGCCATTTTATCATCTCCTTTTATGGCTGTAATGTAAATAATTTTAATGTGTCAAAATCTTTTTGTTACTTTTTGTAACTTTATTGACAAACATATCTGTATATGTTTTACTATATAAAGGTTTCGGTTTTGTGAAAATTCATAAATTAATTTTAAGGGGAGTATATTAATTATACAAATGTATATATTTGGGATATTTAAAAAAATAGGATACATGTTTTTATTTATAAAAAATAAGTAATATTGTGGTGTTATGTATTGATTGAAAATTTAATTACTTTTTGACAGTTTAATATTTGTTCGTATTTGTTAAAACAAATCATCTTATTGTTCCACCAAAACCCGTGAACAATTTTTTGACATTTTCAAGGTCTTCATTTGACAGTGCGGTAACTTCAAAGGTTAGGCTGATTGAATTATCAGCTATCTGCGGACCGTCATAGGCATCTTTTAGTTTGATGTCAACTATGTTGTCCATGTTCAGCACTGTCTTTTGAATGGTTTCAACATGAGCTGTTTTTGGGAATATGCAGCTGATTGACATGGTTTTTTTATCCAGATTATCGAGTTTCCACTGGTAAAGCTCTTTATCAAGCAATATTCTGATGTTGGCTATGCGCAACTTTTTGGTCTTTGTTCCGTTTTTCAACACAGCAGTCTTGCCGTCCACACTTTCCAGAATTCCAGTATGGATTTTTCCGGAGTAAATGTGTTTCAATCCAACTTCCTTGCCAATGGATTCAGACAGTATTGTGTATTCATAATTCAGGGCACCTATTGCCTTGTCACTTCTACCCAAAGCGTTTTTAATGTCTCCCATATGTTTTGTTGCAGTTATTGCAATGTCCATGAATTTCTCATCATCTTTATTGTTGATGGCATCTCGCAGTTCAATTACTGCATCTGCAAATGTATTCCTGACTTTAGGGCCGTTGCTGTTCATGGATTGGATGTAATATGTCAGATATGGATTTTGTGAAACGATACGTGCAATCATATCAATCATCAGATTATAGATTGGACTTTCATAATCTTCAGTTTCGGACAAATCCACTTTCAGCTTTTCGATTGCTGAAGCGGTTGAAATAAATGAAAAATGAGTTAAAACCTGCACGATACTCATCATGAAATCGTGTTTTTCGGCAGTGGTTTCAATCACTCTCATATTCTTGCCTTCAAGGTATCTGTAAACTTTATCATACCATTTGCCCTTTCTAGTTGGTGTCAATACTATGACCTGATTGTCGAGCCTTGTGGTTCTTGGACCGAAAATTGGGTGTGTTGGAATATATTCTATGGTGTCTGGCAGGACATCCTCCATTGTTTTGGAAGGTCCTTCCTTAACCGAAGTCACATCGACCATGACTGACCCTTCTTTCATATATGGGGCAACTTCACGGATGACGTTACAGGTATGCTGTATTGGAACTGAGATGACTAGAATATCGCTGATATTGGCCAAACCAGCATTGGATTCAATGTAATTTACATTTGCTTCATCGGCAATAGCTCTGCCTTTATTGTGATCTCTTCCAGTTATATATACATTAAATTCGTCTCTAAAGTAGTAGATGAGGGTTTTACCTAAACCGTCAGTTCCACCTATTATTCCAACATTCATAAAGAATATTTTGTTTTGGGATATATAATTATTTTTTTGTAAAAAATTTTTTTAATTGATATGTGATTTCAGATGGATATGTTAACATTTTATATTGGGGTTAATTTCATTAACAAGTAACAATATATTATCTTTGAAAGCATGAAAATTATAAATCAAGATACTAAAGAGGGAATTATTGAAGTTGTTCCGGAAACGTTGGATGATTTATGGCATTTGTCGCATATTGTTGAAGTCGGTGACAATGCATCCTCCAAAACAACACGCCGTATACAGGACAATACTGGTGATAAGTTAAGAAGTGATAGGGGAGTTAAAAAAACTTTTTATTTGGGACTTGACATTGAAAATATCAGTTTTCATCTCTTTACTGGAAAATTGAGATTGACTGGAGTTATTACAAGGGGTCCTGAAGATTTGATACCTCTCGGATCTCACCACACTCTTGAGGTGAAGCTCAATGTTCCTCTCACCATTAAAAAGGAAAGATGGCCAAAATGGGCTATCAAAAGACTCAATCAGGCTATTGATGCTTCCAAAAAATTATCTGCAATAATTGTAGTTCTTGAAGATGATACTGCAACATTGGGACTGATGAGACAGTTTGGCATAGAGTACTATGGTCCTATTAAGGGGCATGTTTCAGGCAAGAGAATACTTGACAAGAACAGGCAAAAGAACATCACTCAGTTTTATGAAAAGGTTATTGAATCAATTGTCAAATTTGATTCAATACAGAACATTGTACTGGCAGGACCAGGTTTTGTCAAAAACGATTTTTACGATTACATTAAAGAAAAGCATAAGGATTTGGCTCAAATTTCAATTATCGAAAGCACAGGTGCTGGAGGAAGAGTGGGCATAAGTGAAGTTTTAAAGAAAGGCACTGTTGAAAAGTTAACCTCCGAAAACAGAGTGGCTCTGGAAATGATGGCTATAAATAATCTGCTTTCAGAAATAGCTAAAAATTCATCCAAAATAGCTTACGGATTGAATGAAACTAAAAACGCCATTAACTTGGGTGCCGTTAGTGAACTTCTGGTATTGGATACTAAAGTCGCCAGTGAGAATATGGGCGATTTAATGGACATGGTTGAAAACATGAAAGGAGAAGTCATGGTTATCAGTAGTGAGCATGATGGTGGAAAGCAATTGGAAAGTTTGGGCGGCATGGCTGCAATTTTAAGGTATGAAATTGCGTAAATAAGGTTTAAAAATCTGGTATTAAATTTTATATAGAATAAACTATTATAACTTATAATGTATAATAATTTTTTTAATAGTGATGCCTATGATGTATACGTCAGTGATTTTTGCGATGGTTTTTGTTTTTATTCTGTCGGCGGTTGGAACTGCTGTGCTGAATATAATTTTTAATTTTTTAGGAAAACAAGGCTTTTTGGGCAATTTGTATCCTAATGTTCGTGGTGGAATTCCTAGAGGAATTGGTTTAGTTCCATTCATTATTCTGTCTTTTTACATGTTGCCGAAATTCAATAATCTTGTTTTAATCATAGGTATTTTTGCTTTTATTGACGATATTCTGGGAAGAAAAAAATTTGTTCCATTGGGCATTGAATGGGGTCAGCTGTCCAGAGGCATAGGCATAATTTTAGTCATGATTGTTGGAATCATGGAAGGATTGGGCGTTTCTGCAATCCTTATAGCATTGATGGTTCAGCCTCTTAATATTTCAGATATGCAGCCAGGATCAACTTGTATTGTAACTATCATAATGTGTATTGTATCCATGATTATCATGGTATTAATAGGTTCTGCACCTGTCAGTGAATTATTGGCCATTTACACACCGTTATTAGTATTGGTTGTATGTTTAGGATATTGTCCTTTGGACTTTTCCGGAAAAATCATGTTGGGCGAAGTCGGAAACCACACATTCGGTGTAGCACTGGGTGTTGCATTTTACATCGTTGGCGGATTATGGTGGTTATTGCTCTTATTCCTAGTCACTACCGCTTTAATAGCATTTGTAAGACGAAATACATTGAAAGTATTCTTTAGACAAAGGCTTGGATTGGTAAATCCTACCTTTGGAGACTATTTCATGGATGTTTTGACCGGCGGAGGTTTGGGCGATTTGATAAGGAAATTGGTTTTAAAAGAAAAGCAATATCCGGTTACCAGTCCCCTATTGGTTTCATTAGGTTTCAGAAGGTTATTGTATAATCCTTATGCCAGACGCTCTCCAGATTATCCTAATGATGACATTAAACCAAGAATAAACTTGCGGAGATAAATTATGAAGGCATTATTTATTGTCACTGGTAGAGGATTGGGCGGAGATGCAATGGTTGCTCTTAATACAATGAGAGCTCTTGAAAAAAGAGGAGTAACCTGTGAAATTGCTTTGGATGCATCTGCTCACGGAACATTATTTGAAAACAATGGATATGTGTGGCATAAAATTTCTGTTCCTCATGCTGGAGGCCATTCTGCAACAAAACTGTCTGCTGCAAAAGGTGGAGCCAAATTGCTTGCTGCAACATTCAAGGCCAGAAATCTTATTAAAAAGTTAAAAGTTGATTTTGTTGTTGGAGTTTTGGGCGGAGGAGCTATTGTGGCATCACTGGGTGGTAAATTTGCTCGCAAACCAACATTCTCTTTGATATCAACACCTCTTGACTCAAAATTTTGTCCAAAATTTAATCAGTGTTATATATTGCCAGAATTAGACATGTTCAGGTGGGACAATCTTCCTGCAAACATGGAAAAGGCATTTTATCCATTATCTAAGGAAGTGGATGAAGGGGATGCTAAAGTAGCATTTGAAAAACTGAAAGAATTCCCAAATTTTGATGAAAACAAAAAAACTATTCTCTTTTCTTCAGGATCCTCAATTTTTAAGGGAACCATTGATGCAATAAATCTAACTTTGGATGAGTATGGCGACAAATATAATCTGGTTTTGGTAGGATTGCCTCTTCACGATGAATATTATGATTTAATTGACGAGGAAAAGGTTATCTATGTAGGTTATATTAATTGGATTAATGATTTATTCAGATATGCTGATTTGTCCGTTTTGACTGATGACGGAGTTTCTCTTGAGGAGGCGTTAGTTGCAAAAACTCCTATAATTGCATTAACCAAGGTTAAATGGGGAAGATATCAGAACATGGCTGGTGTTTTTAAGGGAGCAATTATTGAATCTGAAGTTTCAGATGTCTGTAAAAGTATTGAAGAGGCATTTGAAAATATGGATTCCTTAAAAGAAAATGCCGTTAAATATGGTAAGCTTTGTTCCGATGCCGCCGATGATTTGGCGGACAGAATATTAAAAAAAGTAGAATAGTGGTATTATAACCACATATATTTTATTACTCTAAAATTAGCATCTGTTGTTGGATGAACTTCCAGGAAATCCTCATAGTCATCTAGATCGTAGTCCTCTCTCATTAAATATGAGAGGTATGCAATATCACTTGGTGCTGATGGGGATACTGAGTTGATTTTGTTGATTTTATTGTTCTTTTTGTCAAATTCAACTTCGGTGTATCCGGTATCTCCAGTCAGGATATTCCAAAAGGCACCTGGTCCTGCAATTCCGGGTATTTTAATTGTGGCCTTGTCATCTTCGCTGCATTCACTTTTTTCATTTTCAACAAAACCCACTTCCATGTTCAAACTTAAGGTTTGAGGAATGCAATGGTAGCTTACTTTATTCGCATAGTTGGCCATATTCCTTGCAGCTGTGATGCCCTCCATTCTTGCTACTGGTGTTAACTTGTATCCTCCAGTAACATCACCTGCAGCATATACATTATCCGCACTGGTCTGCATCATTTCATTAACTTTGATTGATTTGTCATCATTTAACTCTACAAATCCTTCGGCTATTTCACTGTTTGGAGTTCTGCCTGTTGCAAAAAATGCAATACCCTCCAGTTCATCGTCATTTTCTGTGATGACTTTATTTTCGAAAACTTCTTTCACATTGGTATTTTCACAAACATTAACTTCGGGAATAACATTCTTCAAAACATATTCTTTTGTTGTTTGATTAATCTCTTTTAAGAATTCGCTTCTTGCAAGAACATTGACTTCACTTCCAAGAGTTGAATAAATATTTGCTATTTCGCAGGCAATTATTCCTCCACCGATGATATTTAATTTTTCAGGAACATCATCCAGTTTTAAAATGTCTTTGTTGGTTAATCCGTATTCACTGCCTTTAATATCTGGAATGAAAGGACGTGCTCCTGTTGCAATTAACAGGTTGTCATATTCGAAGCTTTCATTATTCACTTTAATTTCATTTCCATCAATACTTGCTTCGCCGAAAATAACCTTGTTTCCCACACTTTCGTTTTCCATCTGCTCTATCTTTCTGAGAGTTTCTTGGGTTTTGGTAATTTTTTCAACTATTTTTTCATAAGAGATTTCAATTTGACTTTTTAAAAATCCGTGATTGTTAAATCTTTTATTTGTATCTATGAATTTTGTAATGTCTGTCAATGCACAGATAACCATACATCCTTCATTCAAGCAAGTTCCAGCTATATGGTTCTTTTCAATTAAAGTAACTTCTTCTCCAAGTTTTCCAAGCTGCATGGAAGCTAATCTTCCTGCAGGACCGGAACCAATAACGATATTTTTCATTAAATCACCCGTTTAGATAGTTTTATATAATACTAACTTTTAATAATAATAATATATTAAAATTTTGGAGATGGAATTATGTGTATTGCAGCACCGGCTCTTGTTGTCGAAATTAATAAGAAAGATAATGTTTTATTTGCTGACTTTGGTGGAGCAAGACAACCTGCTAAAATGGATCTTTTGCCTGATGTTGAAGTAGGGGAATATGTTTTAATCCACGCTGGTTTTGCTATTGAAAAATTAAGTGAAGAAGCTGCTAAAGAATCTTTAGAAGCTTGGGAAGAATTATTGGAAATTCTTGAAGAAGAAGATGAAGAAATGGAAAAAGCAAGAATGGCTGATTTAGAAAATCAGTAAATTGACACTCTTGTTACTCCTTTTATTTTTAAAAATTCATTTATTAAATCTCCATTCACTGGTTTTTCAGTTATGATGGTTAATGACGGAGCTTCTTGAAGTTCTGTGTCTTCTGCATAGGCTTGCCTTATGCCGATTCCTTTTTTTGTTATCAGATTTGTTGTTGCTGCTAGTATTCCTTCGTTTTCAGATCCTACTTCTATTTCAACAACTCCCAATTCCAGATTTTTTGCAATATTTTTTAAAAGGGTTCCAGCAGGGATGATGTTGCTGAATAGGTTGTATAAATCTTCATCGGTTTTAATAATTTCTATGGTTGATTTAATAACTCTTCTATCTACATCTGCAGCTGTTGCCAATGCTTTGTCGCTTATTTTTAAATTTCCACAATAGATTTTACCGTCTTCATTTAAAGACAGTCCAAGTTCAATCATTTTTTCAGCAACTCTTATTCTTGCAGGGTATTTTTTGAATTTATCATTGATTTTTTCCCACATAAATATCATTATTCCAACTTTTTGTACATTTATGTTATATTATGTTGATGTTATATAAAATTAGCTATGTTGAAAAATGTGAGAAAATTAAAGAAAAAGTTGTCATGTAAATGAAAAAATCTTAAAAATTAGTTAGAAGTAGGCTAGATGGGATTCGAACCCATGACCTCCCGGTTATCAGCCGAGCGCGCTAACCAAGCTGTGCCACTAGCCTATAAAAATTGTGTAATGACAGTTAACTGTCAACACTTATACTTATATTAATAGCTATATATAATCTTTTCGGTTTTTTAAGATTATATATAGAATTATATAAGATTTAAAAAAATTATCTGTTAATCATTTCGTTAATGGAGTCTGCCATAGCATGTCCTTCAACGATAATTTTTGCTTTTTCAATGCCTTCAACGTTTTCAGCTCTTATTTTGGCATCAGCTGCAATACGAGTGATACTCATACAGCCAGGATTGGTTGGTTTGAGTGTAATTTCTGCTTGATCACCGTCTACGGTAATATTTTGTACAATTCCCATTTCTACAATACTGATTCCCATATGTGGGTCATTAATTACAGAAACAGCGTCTTTAATATCATTCACTAAATCTTCTGACATATAATTTAGTCTCCTATAATTTGTATTTATAATTATTAATTATGATGTTTATATATGTTTTGTTTATATTCATTTAGATGAATTAAAATCTATTTAACTCGATGTTTGATTTTCACACCGATACCATTTTTGCATTCTTCCATTTCACGACCTGTCATTACGGCTTTGCCAACACCGACCACATCATCATCTTTAACCACAACAACCTCGTCGTTTGGAATGATTTTATGGTCTGCTTTTTGAATTCCTGGTGCAAATACTGTATTGGTTTCCAAATCAAAATCAATATTCACGATATTTATGCCCAAATCTTTTAATATTTCTCCACCCGGTAAATTCAATCTGTACAATCCATGATCTTTGTTAAGCAATGCCAATTGTTTTCCATTGGAAAGAATTCTTTTGTGATACATTCCTTTGGTCTTAACATTATCGGGAATAAAATCATAAGCAGCTTCGCCGAATTGATACATTGCAATGGAGCGAAGTTCATGCAAAGTCTTTTCTCTCCTGTTCACTCTTTGATGTTTTTTAAGTTCCATCCTTAATTTATAAAGTGAATCAGGTGAAGTTGGCCTTTCGTCTACACATACATTTACAAAATCATCCAAGTACTGCTCGCAGGATTCCAGATATCCTCCGGCCAAATTTGCAATCACTGTTTTTCCTTCACAATATCTCTTGATTAATTTTCCGCTTTCATCAATTTCATCTTGTGACCAGGAACCTGTGGTGCTTACGTCATAGGACTGGATTGGAAATGTATTTTCAAGTTCCCTTGGACATATTCCAAATGGTGATGTGACAATGAGTTCCTGAAAGGACCTTGTGATTTTCCTGAATTTTTGGTGTGATTTTGAATTAGAATAAGGTTTTTTCATACTGCATGGCAATAAAACAACTGTGTCACCAAGAGGTTTCATCATTTCCATTCTTTGTCTCCATCTTACCGCTTCCGGGCGGTATAGGGACTCTTCACTTGAACATATTACTTTCATATTCATTCCTCAAAGTGTTTTATTAATTCTTCATCTAATTTGAGTAGTCTTTCAATGTTGTCGTCACTGTCTTTGATTCTTCTTTTCCATTTTGCGATTACAAAATCAATGTCGACTTCCTCGCTGCCGCTGACCAAATTATCTGCATGGGCAACGATTTTTTCCTCAAGGGTTTCAGGCAAATATGATTTGACCGGAAGTCCAAGATCTGCCGCTTCATTTTCAGTTATTCCGGCACCGATATGTCTTTCAATGATATTTAAAACATCCTCGTCATAACCATATTTTTTTGCAATTTTAACTCCTTCAACTGCGTGGTTTATGCCGTGGGTTTTGGATCTTCCAATGTCATGCAATAAAGCACCCTTGCGGATAAGGTCATAATCTACATTGTCAAAATTAGCAGCTATTTTCATAGCTTTTTTATAAACGGCTTGTGAATGTTCAATAACATTTTCAGGAGTGTTTTCCTGTTTAAGTAATTTAATTTCCATTTTATCTTTATTTTTTGACTTTATCATTAAAGGAATTAAAATTACTTTCTACCATTTTAATGTCTTCTTTGATTTGCTTAATGTTTGCTTCGTTGTCTTGGAATTCTAATTCTTCGCCACATGCTGGGCATAAGAATTCATAATCTGAAGCATTGTCAAAATCAAGTCGTACATGTCCTTGAGGACATATGAAGAACATGTTATTCTCTTCACGTTCTAGTTCATCATTAAGCATTTGTAAATATTTTTCTGAATCTTTAATGATTCTTGAAATTACTTCTTCAGTTTCAAATTTCCATGAATATGTGAACCATTGAGTTTCAGGGTCTTTACTTCTTTTATAACTAGCCAATCCCATATCATAAAGTCTGTAAAGTATTTTTCTAACGATATTTAATTTAATTCCAGTTTCTTTAGCTATTTCTTCATCGGTTTCTATGCCGTCGTTTAGTGCTTTAACAATCGGTAAATTGCTTTCGTCTTCAACAACATTGGTTAATAAGGTCTTTACTAATGGATCGTCTATCATTTAATTTCCCCTAAATCTCATTATCATATTTCATCTGAACTGAAAATCTAAAAATTAAACTAAAAATTATGATAACTTATAAAAATTAATGTTTAGTTATATCTTTTTTATTATAAAAATATAACTAATTTTCAATGTCAATATTTTGAAATCTAATAATCTTGTAAAACTTCCAATAAGTTTTCAGTAATATAATCAACTTCTTCATCAGTTAATTTTGAATAAATCGGTAAACTTATTTCGTTTTTAAATAGATTATGTGCATTAGGATAGTCTTTTATGTCAAATCCCAAGTTTTTGTATGCTGTTAATAATGGAAGTGGTTTATAATGGACATTGGTGCTTATTCCTCTTTCTTCCATTTTAATGATGATTTCATTTCTTTGTTCCGGGGTGATATCTTTTATTCTTGCAAGATACAGGTGTCCGGATGATTTGCTTGATTTGGTTTTATGCTGTGGAATGATGACTTTTGAATCTTTAAATGCAGCATCATACTTGTCTATGATTTCATGTCTTCTGGCAAGCATGGAGTCATATCTTTCTATTTGCCCAAGGCCTATTCCTGCCTGAATGTCAGTCATATTGCATTTATATGCTGGAAGCAAAATGTCATATTCCCAGGATCCCTTTTGGGTTTTTTCCAAAGCATCCTTGGTTTGTCCATGCAATGAAAGAATCTGATACTGTTTGTATATTTTTTCATTATCCAATCCTTCATGGTTTTTCCAGGTAACTGCTCCTCCTTCTGCTGTTGTTAAATTTTTAACGGCATGGAATGAGAAACATGTAAAGTCTGCTATACTTCCTGCTTTTTTACCATCTTTTATTGCTCCAAAACCATGTGCGCAGTCTGCTACAACAATGATTCTATTAAATGCTTCTTGAAGTTCATTGTCTGCTTTGAATAGTTCTTTTTTGTTTTCGATTATTTCGAATATCCTGTCATAGTCACACAATATTCCGGCAATGTCAACGGGGATGATGACTTTTGTCTTGTCTGTAATCGCTTCGGCCATCAAATCATAATCCATTTCTTGTCTATCTTTTTGACTGTCAACCATTACTGGTGTTGCTCCAACATGGCAGACAACGCTGCATGTTGCGGTATATGTGTATGCAGGGACGATTACTTCATCGCCTTTTCCAATGCCCAATAATCTTAAGGTCATCTCAAGGGCGGTTGTTGCAGCACTCAAACCGACGGTTTTTTCAGTGTTGCAGTATTCACTTATTTTCCTTTCAAATTCTTTTGTTTTCGGACCGGTTGTAATCCAGCCTGATTTCAATGCGGCTACAACTTCTTCAATTTCTTTATCTGATATGTCTGGTGGTGAAAATGGTATATTCATGCTTTCTCTCCGTTAAATTCTTCAGGACTTGTATAAGTAGGAACACATTCCTTCAATGTGTCTTTAATTTGGGTTTTATCTGTAATGTCATCGTCTATTAAAACTCTCAGTGAATCTAATTTTTCCTCAATGTCATTCATTGTGAAATTCATAGGCTCTGTAATAAATATCTTTTCGTGGCTGGTCTTTTGAAGGTTTTCTTCATCCATCAACAGCTCTTCATAAATTTTTTCTCCAGGTCTCAATCCTGTAATTTCAATGTCGATATCTTCGCCCAGTTTGAGGCCGGATAATTCAATAAGGCTTTTTGCCAAGTCATAAATTTTAACAGGCTCTCCCATATTCAATACGAAGATTTCTCCTCCTTTTGCATAGGTGATTGACTGTAAAACCAGTGCCACAGCTTCAGGAATAGTCATGAAAAATCTTGTAATGTCCTTGTGGGTTACGGTCACAGGGCCTCCTTCCTGTATCTGTTTTTTAAATAACGGTACGACAGAACCATTACTTCCCAATACATTTCCAAAACGAACGGCAACGTATTCGGTCTCGCTTTCCTTGTCTTTTGCTTGGATAATCATTTCACACATTCTTTTGGTAGCACCCATAACGTTTGTCGGATTAACTGCTTTATCTGTGGAAATCAGGATAAATCGTTTAGTTTTATATTTGTCACAGGCATTAACAAGATTGTATGTTCCAAATACATTGTTTTTAACAGCTTCTGAAGGATTGTTCTCCATTAATGGCACGTGCTTGTGTGCTGCAGCATGGAAAACAACTTCTGGTGAAAATTCCTCAAATAAATCAAACATTCTCTGTTCGTCACGGATATTTGCAATAATGGCTTTTATGTCGCTGTTAGGATATTTTGATTTCAGTTCCAGCTCGATGTCGTATAGGCTGTTTTCATAAATGTCCAACATTAACAATTGTTTTGGATCGTGAAGCATAATCTGCCTGCAGAGTTCTTCACCAATTGATCCCCCTCCACCTGTCACCAGAACGACCTTATCTTGAATTAAACTTTTAATGTTGTTGTTGTCAAGTTCAACAGGGTCTCTTCCAAGCAAATCTTCAATTTCAACATCTCTTAAGCTATTGAATAAGTTCTCTTTGGTGATTATTTCTGTTAGGCTTGGAAGCACTTTGATTTCAGCACCTGTTTTACTGCATTTTTCAAGAATTTCCTTTTTGTTTTTATTGTCAATGTTGACTATTGTAAAGAAAATTGAATCAATGTCATATTTATTACAAATTCTTTCAATATCGTTTCTGTTACCTATAATTCTTACTCCAGCAACAGAATATCCTCTACGTTTTTTGTTATCATCAATAATTCCTATAATTTCATATCTTCCTTTTAAGGTAGTATTAATTGTTTTAATAATGTCGTTGGCGGAATATCCTCCTCCGATTATTAACAATTTCTTTTTCTTTTCAGGGGAGTAATCTGTTCCGTTATCTCCCATTTCTGATAATAAAATATATTTTATGCTTAAACGTATTGCAATTATTATAATACCAATTATTATCCCAACTGCTAAATTATATTTGATTGAAGGGTTTTTCATATTCAATAGAAGCTCTTCAATTACAGATACTATGAGGATTGAAATGATTGAAAGGAGTATGTAAATTATGTAGTCTTGATTGTTTTCATATCTGACAATGTTTGAGTATCTTTTTGTAATTCTAAATACGATTTGAAAAATAATGATTGCCAATATTATGCTTATTACAAGTTCATTTCTTGTTACTGCACTTGTAGGATTCATTAGAAATGAATCAGTAATCAATACTGATGCGAAATAATATCCTAAAATGATTGCAATACAATCTGATAATGGCAGTAAGAAATTCCTATATTTACCAAGTGTATCAATTTCCATCAAGACCAATCCTCTACATTTTACTCTTAAATTATAATTATCAGTTTAAGCATTTCTATTTATATAAACTCATAAATATAAAATTTTGTCTTGATGTGTTATTTTGCTGAAATTCGGTTTTTTTACCAAATTTATTTTTTCAATGGTGATGTTTCAATGGACTCATTTGCGTCTGATGATGACGGCTGGAGTATGGGTTATTGAATCAAGTGCTTCGACTGTGACCTCACTCATTTCAGTTCCTAAAACTGATTTGACGCTATGTATGGTTTTCATTTCTGTTGAAAGTGATTTTTGATAATCTTCGGCAATATTTGCAAATTTCAAACCGTCTTCAACACTAATGTCTTCACTGCATCCCAGTGGTGTTGATCCCATGTTTTCGGATAATTGTCCTTTGAAGTAACCGAAAAATCCCTTGTCTGCTTCAATTCCTTCTATCGCTATTGGGAGACCTGTAAAGTACTTTCCGTTTTTCATATATGTTGCATCAGTATCGATTATTATCACACATACTTCTTTCCCGATTTCCTTTTTAATTTCTTTTGCAACTTTTTGCGGATTTTCAGGAAGTAATGAAACATAAGTTCCCGGAGCGTTACTCAGGTCTATTCCTGCTTCGGATGCCGGTTTTAAAGCATGTTTTAGTCCATATAATTGGAGAACTACTTCCTTGTGAGCTTTTGTTTCTTCAGGTAATCTTCTAAGGTTTTTGATGGTTCTTTTTTTAATTCCAAGGGCGGGTCCCAAAACATATCCCCATAAATATTTGCTCCACACGGTTGTTAGGAATTTGGCAGTTAGTGATGGGGTGTATTTTGATTCATCAATTAGTCTATTTTGTGATACTGAAATTGGAGTTTCTGCTATTACCAAATAATCGCCGTCTTGCATCAATTCTTTTGCAGGATTTATTATTGAGTTTAGATTTTCGTTTGGTTTAATATATCCGGTTTCAATTGGAATTACAATATAATCTCCATTAATAACATGTTTTATATTTTTCAATTCATCACTTGTCATAAAAATCTTTTTAAAATTAGTTGTTTAATATAATAATATAGTAAGTTATTAAATTTATATATTTTAGAGGATGTGTAATTATGGCAAGAAAATTCATAACTTATTTTGATAATGAGGGAACTGATTATACCGATGAATTGATTTCAGCTGTTAAAGATAAACTGGACATGGCTGATCATATTAAACATGTGGTTATTGCTTCAGCATCAGGCAAATCTGCATTGAAACTTGCAGATGCTGTTGGGGATAAAGTAAAAATTATTAATGTCACCCACCACTGCGGTTTCAGTGGTCCTAATGAATCTGATATCTCTGAAGAAATGATTAAAGAATTGGAATCAGAAGGTATTACAACTTACTTTGGATTGCATGCATTTAGTGGCGCTGCAAGAGGAGTCACTAATAAATATGGTGGTTTTTCCCCATTAGATATTGTTGCAGATACTTTCAGGATGTTTTCTCATGGAATAAAAGTAGCTGCTGAAATTTCAATTATGGCCACAGATGCAGGTTTGATTCCGGTAGGTGAAGAGATTATAGCTATCGGCGGAAGGGGCCATGGTGTGGATAGTGCAGTTATTTTGACTCCGGCAAATGCAAAAAACCTATTTGATTTAAAGTTTCATGAAATTATTGCCATGCCGAGGGATTAACTTAATATATTATTAGTGCATAATATATTTTTTTCATATTATTTCTAAAAAGTAGTTGCATTTAAATATTAGTTACAATAGAAATATTTAACAATTAATTTTAATAGCAGAGTATGTGGGGTTAATTTGTGAAATTTATAGATGATGCAATCAAGGAATCTGAACAGAGAATGGAAGAGAAAACACCAGAAAAGCTCTCTTCTGATATTGATGATGAGCTTATAACTATAATGGATGGTGTTAAAACTAAAATATTTGTTGTTGGTGCTGGTGGAGCAGGAAACAACACTATTTCAAGATTAAATGAGATGGGTATTGAAGGAGCAACAACTATTGCAGTAAATACTGATGCTCAAGATTTATTTTATTGTCAATCTGGTAAAAAAATATTATTGGGTAGACAAACTTCAAAAGGATTAGGTGCAGGTGGAGAACCATCTGTCGGTGAAGAATGTGCCGAAGAAAGTGAAGATGAAATCAGAGAAGAATTAGTGGGTGCAGATATGGTATTTGTTACCTGCGGTCTTGGTGGCGGAACAGGTACTGGTTCAGCCCCAATCATTTCAAAATTATCTAAAAAATTAGGCGCATTAACTGTTGCTGTTGCAACATTACCATTTTCTGCTGAAGGAATTAAAAGAAGAGAAAATGCAGAACAAGGTTTAGAAAAACTCCAAGAGTCTGCAGATACTGTTATTGTTATACCTAATGATAAATTATTAGAAGTTGCACCTAACTTGCCTTTAAATAAAGCTTTCATGGTATCTGATGAAATTTTAGGAAGAGCAGTTAAAGGAATTACTGAACTAATCACTAAAAGAGGTCTTGTAAGTTTAGACTTCGCAGACATCAGAAGTATTATGGGTGGCTCAGGAATGGCAATGATTGGTATGGGTGAATCCGATTCTGGTGACAGAGCTTTAGAATCTGTACATGAAGCATTAAGCAGCCCATTACTTGATATTGATATTTCAAATGCTACTGGTGCATTGGTTAACATTTCAGGTAGTTCTGACTTGACTTTACATGAAGCTGAAAAAATTGTTCAAGTTGTTGCCGACAAATTGGATCCTGAAGCTAACATTATTTGGGGTACTCAAATTGACGAAAGCCTTCAAAATATTGTTAGGACCACTGTGGTCGTTTCAGGCATTAAAACCAATTATGATTCTGATGATGATTCAGATAATACTTATGTTGAAGACAATTCAGAATCTGAAGTATCTAACGATCAATTAGATGATTTCATTGATGGAATCTTCTAATTTTATTTTCTTATTTTTTTCCAATAATGCAAACATTTATTAATGTTTAAAATATAAATT
>NZ_JAXJXF010000098.1:0-3689 GCF_036307625.1 Methanobrevibacter sp. | reverse complement strand
TTGTTGTAGTGTCCGCAGTTGCTGCATATTTTGCTTGATGGGTACCATCTGCTTATTTGTCTTAGTGTTTTTCCGTATATTTCGGCTTTGTATTTGATCAATTGAAAATGCATTTCAAAAAACAATGCTAAAATCAAGAAAACGAACATTCAAGACCAAACGAGGCGTTTTAAAACGAATCTATCGCAGAGATCTCATTTGGAATGACAATCGCAAAAAGGATTTTGAAAATCAACAAAGTTTTTGAAAGAGTCTTAATTAATCATTCATTTTATATATTGCAAAAATAAAATATATATTAGATTAATATTTTTGAGGATTTATCATGGTTGTTAAAATTAATGAGAATTATCTTAAATTGAAAAGTAGCTATCTTTTTGTAGAAGTTGCAAGAAGAGAAACTGAATTTAGAAAAGCAAATCCTGATGCAGACATTATTAAAATGGGTATTGGGGATGTAACTAAGCCATTAGTTCCTGCAGTTATTGAAGCATTCCATGCTGCTGTTGATGAACTTGCTGATGCTGAAACATTTATGGGTTACGGACCTGAACAAGGTTATGAATTTTTAGCTAAAGCTATAATTGAAAATGATTACAATAAGTATGGAATCGATTTAGATACATCTGAAGTATTTATCAGTGACGGTGCTAAAAGTGACACAGCAAATATTCAAGATATCTTCGGCATTGATAATAAAATTGCTGTAACTGACCCTGTTTATACTGTATATGTGGATACCAATGTAATGGCCGGAAGAACCGGCGAAATGAAAGATGATGGAATGTATGAAGGATTAACCTACATTAAATGTAATGCGGAAAATGGATTTGTTCCAGAACTTCCATCAGAACCTGTAGATATCATTTATTTATGTTATCCTAATAATCCGACTGGTACTACTCTTACAAAAGACCAATTAAAAGTATTTATTGATTATGCAAAAGAAAACAAAGCAATTATATTATTTGATGCAGCTTATGTGGCATTCATTACTGAAGATGATGTTCCTCACTCCATTTATGAGATTGAAGGTGCAAAAGAAGTAGCTATTGAATTCAAGAGTTTCTCTAAAACTGCAGGATTCACTGGAACTCGTTGTGCCTACACAGTTGTTCCTAAAGAATTGAAAGGATATGACTCTGAAGGTAATGAAGTAGAAATTAATCCATTATGGAACAGAAGACAAACCACAAAATTCAATGGTGCTTCATATCCTGTTCAAAAAGCTGCCGAAGCAACTTTCTCTCCTGAAGGTCAAAAACAAATTGAAGAAATTATTGAATATTATATGGAAAACGCTAAAATTATAAGAGAAAGCCTAACAGACATTGGTCTTGATGTTTATGGTGGAGTAAGTTCTCCATATATCTGGGTAAAAACCCCTAATAATATGGATTCCTGGGACTTCTTTGATTTATTGTTAAACGAAGCTAATGTAATTGGAACTCCAGGTTCAGGGTTCGGCCCTAGTGGTGAAGGATACTTGAGATTGACTGCATTTAATACATTGGAAAATACTAAAGAGGCAATGGATAGAATTTCAAAATTAGAATTTTAGGTGTTAATATTGAAAGTAATTGAAAAACCAATAGCTATTGAAGAAGGAGATTCATTTAAAACAGTACTGTCTAAATATGGGGCTTTGGCTCTTGACAAACAAGAAAATCTTTCAGAATTAATTGGTGAAACAGTTGGTGATTTGGATATTGAAAAGGGAATAATCTCTTTTGATGATATTTCACTTCCTGTGCAAATCTTAGGATTTTATTCTCAGGATTTAGAGCAATGGTCTTGGGCTTGGGATAATGAAGATATATTTGGAGAGAATTTAATTAAACTATCAAAGCAAATCAAAGATATTGGTGATGAGTTTGAAATAAATGAATTTAATTCTCCAGATATTCACTCTGACTATAATGATTGCCATTCTTTAGCAATGACTTCAACAGCTATATTTGATTATGATGCTTATTATGCAGTTTCTGAAGATGGAATTGACATATTTGTAGTTATCAAATCTGATTTAATCAAAGAGAATAATTCCGTTGTAAAATTTAGGGATACTTATTTAACTTTCCAAAAGAATTTCAATATATACCCTAGGATTGCTTTTGAAGCATACACTAAACTTAAAGGATATGGTTATAAACCTCATGATGACTTTGCATTGGCTAAAATCGGTGAAAGTCGTGTGATGGTTGGATTTACCGAAAGAGGTAATGTAACCCGTATTTTAATCTTTGGTGACGATGAAAGATGAAATCATGAATCCGGATTTAGTTGAAGAAATCGAATATATGATTAATGCACTCTCTAAATCTGGTTTTTTCAATAATGATGAAATCATAGAAATATTGGAGGATGAATTCATTGAGGAAAATGTTGATTTTTCTCAATTTAATATTTCTTTGAATGAATTTGACAATGTTAATTTCAATAGGTTGGATAATGTTTTTAACTTATTAGTTAATGAAAATATTGTGGCTATTCATAATTGTGGTTATGATATTGAAGAAGGCGTAAATGATGCCTTTGAATTATTTGTCCATCTAAAAAATAATAATTATTCTCCGGAAGGATTTTGCTTTTATACTTTTGAAGATGTCGAAGAGGCTATCTTAGAAAGCAAATTAAAAATCACTTTTGGGGATTTTGAAAATGATGAGAATAAAGCTTTAGAAATTGGCAAAATTGTTTGCAATTTTCTGAAATCTGAAAATTTTGAAATTAATTGGGATGGAACAATTAATAATCAGATTGAAATTAATCCCTTCGAGTGGGATAAATCTTATGATGATGAAAAAGAGTTTGAAATTGAAGGAGCTTATGATAATTTTACAAAGGGGTAAAAATGAACGGAAGATCACTTAAATTAATTAGAGATGTAATTATTAATTCAGGTAAATTGACTTCAATTGAAATATCTCAAGATTCAATTTATATAGATTTTCAGGATGTTGAACTTGGAGTTCCTAAAGAAACTGAAGATTTCACTCTTACAGTTCGTTTTGCACTTGATTCTTTTTTCACAGTGTTTTATAATAATATCTGGGATATTGAGTTTTTATCTAAATACAATTTTAAAAATCAGCTTTTAAGGGAAGATGTTTTGATTGATGTTGAGGATATAAGATTTGTTGACTTCGAGTATCTTAATAATTTCTTCTATGATTATAAAAAAGAGAAAACCATATCTGTTGTAGAAGACTTCAATATTCACAATATCAGAAATGATTTTTTCATGTTAATAAAAACAAGAGATATAGCTATTGCAGTTGGCGGAAATCAACTTGATTTTTTCACAAATCATGAAAAATTGGATGATGCATCTTTAAGGGAATTGTCCAACCAGTGGATGCTTTACTTCTTGAAATATCATTTGAAAAGAAATATTATAAAAAATCCAATGTGTGAAAATCATCCATTGATGTATCCTAAGGAATAATTTCCTTAACTTTTTTATTTTTCATTTAATTATTTTAATTAAACGATTGATTATTGTCTATTTTTTAAAAATAAGTTATTAAATTTTTAATTGTCTTTTTATTGAACTACCTCGACTTTGGAGAAGTCGAGGATTCTTACTTCACGGGCTGATACTCTCCCACGAGAGTAGGATTACCGTGCTATCCCCCCTGTTCCAGAGGTTCATTGTTTCATCGATTAAATCTGTTAATCCTTGTTTT
>NZ_JAXJXF010000097.1:0-9572 GCF_036307625.1 Methanobrevibacter sp. | reverse complement strand
TTCAAACCTTGATTAACACATTTCATAAAAAAAAAACACTTAAAACTCCATTTTAGTGACAAATTTAAAATTAATTATAAACTAATTTAATATAATAAATAATATATAAAGAAATAGAGAGAGCATTTGAAAACTAATATCATCAGATGCCTTTTTGTGAAATTCATCTCCGACCTTAAAGAGGTCAGAGTATTCTTTCACCATAAGATAAATTCAGGGACTGGAAAGATAACCCTGTGATTCTGCTTCAATAGGAGATTACCAACTCATAAAGTAAGAATCCACAACCGCTACAGTCCTATGCAGTTCAATTTCAATCGTGATTTTGATATGTCATGATTGAAAGTTTGAAAATGCGATTTCATAATTGGAAAATATTAAGTAACATGAAATCATAATTATTGACAACAAATAATGGAGAGATCAATATGGAATTCATTGTTGTTTTAGCTAAAGTATATCCAAAAAACGGTTGTCGAGATAGTATTATTGAAATCTCACAAGAATTAATTGAAAATACTCTTAAAGAAGATGGAAATATTGACTACCAATTATTAAAATCAATAAATGATGATGCATTAACATTTGTTGAAAAATGGGAAACTTTAGATGCACTGAAAAAGCATATGGCATCACCTCATTTCCAATCTTTTGGTAAAGAGACTCAAGATTTTGTTGAAAATATGGATATTCAAGTTATAGGTGCAGATGAAATCAACCTATAATTCTCTTATTTTTTTAAGCAATTACTAACTTAAAATATATTGAATCTAATTTTAAAGATTATTCCTTTTTAAATGCATTGATTGCTGCTTTTGTTAGCAATTTCTTTTCAATCAGCTCATCAACTTCATTTTTGCTAAACCATCTGTAGTCATCATGCTCTTCACTTATGGTGACTTCATCGCTATCTGAAGTTACTTTCAGGATAAGCTGAATGGATTTGACTTGTTCATTTGTCTTACAGGCAGTGTAGTTATTTTGAATGGTGTTGTACAATGATTCTATAGTGATTTCAAGACCTGTCTCTTCAAGATATTCACGCCTTAGGGCATCATCAAAAAATTCCCCTTTTTTAACCTTGCCGCCGGGAATTTCCCATTTATCTGCATCGTGACTAGATTTTGACCTAACTTTCAAAAGTAAAATCCTATCGTTTACTTCACATATTCCTCTTACTGTTAATCCCCACAAATCTTTCATATCAAACAGTCCCAGTTAATTTATGGTAATGCAATCGTTTGGACAAATTGCCATGCAAACCTTGCAGCGTTTACATCCAAATGAGTTATTCACGGCGGATGATTCATCATCCAATATCAAAACATTGTTTGGACAGGCTATAACGCATTTTTCACATCCATCGCAATCATCAACATTAATGTCAATATGGGAATCCTCATCTGTTGTTTTCTCTTGCTTTTTATCCTTTTTAAAAAATGACCTTAATCCCAATTTTTCACCTAGATAATAGTATGTGAAAAATGATATAAAAAATATGATGAAAAAAAGATAGTTGTCATTAACAACCACCAATTGTTAAATGAAACTTGCATTGAAATAGATTGATGTATATTCAAAACTTAAAATTAAAATGATTTTCAATACAATTGCCGTTAATATCAAAGAGATGCAATTAAAATTATATAACTGAGTTTACTTTTAATTTAATTGATGCTGAATAAAGAATAATGCAGGCAATAGAAAGTGCGAAAATTATGCATGATTATTTCAGAAAAAATATTCAAAACAAAAGTCTCATACATATACTCTTTAACCCTGATTCAAAAATCAAAAGAGGAATTCAATAACATTGTTTTGGATTAAAAAAATAGTTAAAATAAATAAGGAAAAATGATTGAAATTAAATTTCAACATTTCCTTTTAAAACAGTTATTCTTTTGCTTTAATGTTTAAAGTTGCTTTTTCGATGTCAATTTTTTCATCTAAAAGATCGGATACTTCATCCATTTCTTCTTTTAAGCCTTCAAGATCTTCTTCAATATTTATGAGGTCTTCAATATTTCCAACATCTTTTTCAAGATTTTTTATTAACTCATTTTTAGCTTTTTGCATATTTAATTCAGCTTTGAAAAAGATTTCTGCAAAGTTATTTTCTGCTTTGTATAAAATAAGTTCAATAGGTTTTTCGTCAGCTTCAATTTCTGAATCAACAACATCCAACAATTTGACAATATCCTTTTCAGCATCATCATTAACTTTATATATTTTTTTAATCGCTTTATCGATGTGGGCTGTTATTTTTTTGTCAGTATATTTTGCTTTTAATTTAAGTTTTCTTTCTTCACGATTAATTTTAGCTTGTTCTTTTCTTTCTTCATGTTTTACTTTTTGTTCATCGATTTTTACTGAAAGTTTTTCTTTTTGTTCTTCTAAGCTCATAATTTCACCTATATAATCAATTTAAGAAATTAATTGTTTATAAATATTATCATTTAGATTGAGTATATTCTTCCTACTGGAATTTGGACATCCATTTAATTAAAAAAAAAATATGTGAATCAATCCCCATAAATAGACTGCCTAATATTTCCGACAAATTCCCTTTCATCGTCTGTTAATTCAATGTTGTCTAGATTATCTGTGGATGAACGCCTCATGCAAATTAAAAATCTTAGAATCAAAATCAATAAAAAAGACAATACGCTTAATAACGGAGATACGAATGCCAAAATCAAAGAGATTAAAGAACTTATGACCGGCAACAACAACAGATATAATAAGGTTAATGTAACTCCCCTAACATATAATTTTAAATTGTCTAATTCGATTCCATCATCATAGGAATCCTGAATAGAAGTTTTTATTTCTTCTTTATTTTCAAAATATTCTTTAAAGTTATTTCTAATCAGCAATATGAAAATAAATATGTATAATAAGCTTATTGCCAATATCAATAATGAAAAGAACATATTTACATGAATATACTTGTAGAATTTGAAAAGAAATCCTGTTGCAAATGGTATTAAGCAGACAGCTGCCATTGCAAGCATATTCAATGTCAATACAGCATTGCTTATTCTTTTAAAGTTAAAGAGAATAACCGTATTCTCCCAGAAATTATATACAAGATAGAAACTTATGAAATATATCAAGATAGACGGTGCAAGATAACTTATAAAATATTCATCTAAAACAACACCTGATGATATATCATAGACTGTCGGAACTGCAATTTCCAAAACAAGAATTGTCATTGCAATTGCAAAAACACCATCCGTAATTGCAACATGCCTGTCACTTAAATTATTAAAAAATTCATTTTTTGCCATCAATATTAAATAATGTTGTTTGTTTTATTTAAGCTTAATGAAAAAATAAGTAACCAACAACATGAAAAATAATAAAAAAAAGAAAAAAATTAGTTAATTAACAGAATCATTGAGGAATTTTTTTTCCTCATGATTCCAAATTTAATTTAAAACAAATTTCCTAATACCTATTAAACTTAAGATAATAGCTATGATATAACCAATTATAGAAATTACCGGCATATCAAACATTCTTGGTCCAAATGAAACAACAGAAGAACCTACTATAAGCGCGGATACCAGTGCGATTATTGAAACCTTGTCGGTAATGTCAACTTCAAATCTGAATTGCAATTCTTCATTATCAATCTTGTGGATTGTCCTTGTGAGAAGCTTTGGCAGTGACTGAAGCATGTGTTGGTATAAAATTATGTTACTTTTTTTGCTTTTAAAGAACTGTTTAGGGTCAATCCTCTGTCTTGCGATTTGCTTTGCAATCGGTTTTAAAGATGCAAAAACATCAATCTCAGGGTCAAGATTTTTTGCAATTGCTTCAATCATTGATAATCCTCTTGCCATTGTGACAACTTCATTTGGAAGAATAACACCATACTCCTGCATAAGGCTAAGCAGAGCCTCTAAAACTCCATCAAAACGATTAAGTTTAACACCGAAGTATCTTCCGAATAAATCATTCAAGTCCCTTCTTAAACTGGCGGTATCAATGTCATAATCCAATATGTCCATATACATTAACTGGTTAATCAGTCCGTCAACATCCTGGTCTACGAACAATAGCATTACCTCGGAAAGGTCACGCTTGAATTTTTCATCAAAAAATCCCATCATACCCAAATCAAGATAGCACACAACATTATCGTCCAAAATCATTAAGTTACCTGGATGAGGATCTCCATGGAAAAATCCGTCAATGAACAGTTGCTGGAGATAGGAATCAAGTACATTCTTCGCTAAAAATTTTTTGTCGAATTTATCGTCAGTGCTTGTATATACATCATTTAACTTTGTACCGTCAATAAATTCCATTGTTAAAACTTTTGAGGTACAATACTCATCATAGGTAGCTGGAATATGAATGTTTGGATCATCTTCAAAATTCAATTCAATACGTTGCATGTTCATGAATTCGTTATTGTAGTCAATTTCCTGGTGGATAGTGCGGTCGAACTCCTCCATGATTCCCGGAAGATTCAATTTTCTAAGATTAGCATTCCACTTGTCAGCACGGTTGGCAACATATTTCATAATTCTTAAATCAAGATCAATCTTATCAGTGATTCCTTCCTTTTGGATTTTAACTGCAACTCTCTCACCGGTAATCAATTTAGCTTCATGAACCTGACCTATGGAAGCTGTAGCCAAATGCTGTTGTGAAAAGTCTTCGAATAAATCATCGATATTACCGTTAAGTTCCCTTTCAACTATCGCTTTAGCTTGCTCATATGATATTGCCGGATTGTCATCTTGCAGGTTAGCCAATTCATCTGCTATCTTATCACCAACAACATCAGGTCTTGTACTTAACAGCTGACCCAACTTGATGAATGTAGTTCCCAAATCCTGAAGCATTAGCCTTAACTTTACAGGGATTTCTTCATCCAATAAAAGTTCACGTGATTCATCATCATCTTTATGACGAATTTTGCTTTTTGCGGTTTGGCCTAAAATTTTGTCGAAGCCATATTTTTTCATGGCTGCCCTGATTTCACCCAAACGTTGTTTTGTTTGCTTATCCATAATTATCACATTATTAATTAATTTTCAGTAATACTTGATGCTAAAAAGGTTATACCATATAAAATCAGACATATTCCAACGATTATTGCAGTATATAATGGTTGTGCGATTGAAAAAGAAGCTAAGAAAACAGCAATTATACCCAATATTAAAATTAATACTGAAGCAAGTCTTGACAATGATTCTATTCCTTTAAACATACCCACTATACCTATAAACATCAGCACAAATGCAATTAAATAAAACTGGAATCCTATAATGAAGGACAATGCATCAATTTCATAAATAAATAAGACCCCTAACAGTATTGCACAAATTCCAAGAAGTATATTGACTGCTGAAAAATGAGTCATCATGCTGAATATAGAAAATCCATCAATAATAGAAGCAATTCCAAATGCAATTAATGATATTCCTGCAATCAGAGATACAGCCTCTGCACTATACACTGGATAAATCATAAAAAGTAAACCCAATATTATAAATAAAAATCCAAGTATTTTTCTATAGTCCATATTTAATCACCTTATATTATTAAATATATGACATTACCTTATATATTTTAAGTAAAATTAGCAAAATGAATTAATAATCGATGAAAAAAATTAAATGAAAAAATAAAAAAGGGCAGTAAATGCATAAGCATTTACTTAGATACTTTTGCAGTTTTTTTAGCAACAAAACGACCATAACTAGCCTGATATTTGATTTTTTTGCCGACTTTAAGTTTGTTCAATACGCTTTTTGTAATTTTGACTTTAGCAATACCTTTTGAATTGGTTTTTGCTTTTAAAGTTTTGCCATTGAACTTGAAGGTTACTATTTTAGCCTTAAGTGCTGAAGAACCTTTTTTAAGGGTAGCCTGCAAGGTTAGTTTTTTTGCTGATTTTTTAACTTTTACTGTTTTCAGGGAAACTTTTGTGTTTTTGAAAACACAGCTTTTTAGAGTTCCACCATAGATATCCTTGCCTTTTGGTGCTCTATTGTCACTAAAGGTACATTTGACCGCTTTAGCGCAATGCACTTTATCGGAATTAGAGGTTCTGAAACCATATATTGCTCCACCTCTTTCACCAGCTACATTATTTGCAAAGGTTGAGCCTTCAATCTTATTAGTATAATATTTAACACTGGAAACCCATTTGCCGTTTTCATAATGTCCAGATTGTTCATGGCATTTGAAATAGACTGCTCCACCATACATTGATGCATTATTTTTATTAAATTTTGAATTTTTAATAAAGAGATCTTTGCATCCAAATACGGCAGCTCCTTTTTCACCAGCCCTGTTTGAAGTGAATGTGCATGAATTAATGGAAATATGAGAGTATGCATAAACTGCACCTCCTCCACGACCATTAGCTACATTGTTAGAGAATTTACAGTTAGATATTGTATCTTTACCATGTTCAAGAAGAGTCTGCATTGCAATAGTGAAAATAAGGTTGGAATCTTCTGTGGCATTTCTGCCTGCGAAATAATTTCTATAGAAATCTGCACTTTTCTTAAATGTTAATGAGAAAACAGCTCCTGCATCTCCTCCTGCAGAATTCTTATTGAATACTGAATTTTTTAAAGTCAAAGCTCCCAGAGAATTAACAGCACCACCAGCAGTACCTGCATTATTATTTGTAAAAGAACAATTATTAATTGTCAAATCTGCAAAGTTCAATATTGCTCCACCATAAATTTTGGCGTTACCATTTTTAAATTTGATGTTTTTTAATGTAATCTTATACTGTTTTAACGCATCCCCATAGTTAATAATAAAAATTCTGGATTTACCCATTCCATCAATTGTATGGCCATTACCATTAATGGTTATATCCTTGCTAATCAAAATTCCAGTAGTGAGGTTGAATTCATTATTATATTTGTAATCTTTTTCCAAATTGATTGTGCTTCCGCTTTTAGCGAGAAGAATCTTTAACTGCAATGCTTTGAAAGTACCGTCATCATCATAAGTGATTAAATCTTTGATGTCTCCCACAGGCTGATTTTCATCATTGCTTACTGCTTTTAAATCGTTAGAGCTTTCACCAACCAAAGCAGTTTCATCGCTGGTTACCGCAGTATCATTAATGTTCCCCGCAAAAACGCCTGAAACACTGAATACTATGCAGGTAATCAATAAAATAAAAAATATCTTTTTTTTCATTTTATTTGTCTCCATGTTTTTTCTATTTAAAAAAAATAACTAGAAGTTAATTGATAACTTCTAGAATAATCCGCTTTCCTCAAGTTTATCCTCAAAGTATTTTGACGGTTTGTCCGCTTTTTCCTTAATAGCAACGGAAACAACAACAGTTAAAATTCCAATTGCCAGTAGAATTGCCAATGCTGGCCAATAATTGGACCATACGACACCCAATTGCGCTTCCCGTAGCAATTTAATTGCATAAGTCATCGGCATATACGGATATAGCGTTTGGAAAAATTGATGCATAATCTGAATCGGATAAATTCCCCCAGTCGCTGAAATTTGAAGAACTAAAAGAACTACGGCAACACCCTTTCCAACAGTTCCAATTGCCGAAATCAACGAATACATTAATATCATGAACACCATCGATACCAGTATTGCCGAGAATATAAACAAAGGATAATTATCGATGTGCACGCCTAAAAGATGAGCCCCTGTTATTGTTACGCAGGCCTGCAGTATGCTCATCACCACATAGAGTATCAATTTACCTGCATACATTTCAAATGGGGAATATTTGGTTCCGACGCTTGACTTAGGTTCAATCATGACACAGGTGATTAAAGCACCTACCCACATTGACAATACAATATAGAATGGGGATACATTGGATCCATAGTCAGGAACTGAAAATACTTCATGCCTATCCAATTTAATCGGTGAGAAGAAATAGTCGCCGAGAAGTGTTTCATTGATTCCTGTGAGTGCTGAAAGCTGGTCAGCTGTTGCTCCAAGTGAACCTGCTGCTGTGAATAAAGCCTGAGCCGCTGCATTTCCCAGTAATTGTGCACCTGCTGCGAGACTTAATGACCCTTCGGCCAATTGCACAGAACCGTCAGCCACTTGAACGGAACCATCCGCCAACTGGATAGAACCGTCGGCCAATTGCACAGAACCGTCAGCCAACTGAACCGAACCATCGGCCAACTGAACAGCACCGTCAGCCAATTGACTTGTACCTTTTGCAAGTTCTGAATTACTGCTTACATACTCTTTTACCGGACCTTCAGGAATTAAGGATGGGTCTATTGCAGAGTCCAACTCTTCTGAACCTTGCTGAACCTGACTGGCACCCTGTTTAACATCATCGGCACCTTGCTGAACACCAGAAGATCCCTGTTTAACCTGACTTGCACCTTGCTGAACACCAGAAGATCCCTGTTTAACCTGACTTGCACCATCCTGTACCTGACCGACACCAGATGCCACCTGACCTGCACCGTCGGAAACCTGTGAAGCTCCTGCCTGAAGTTGGGAACCTCCACTAGCCAGTTGACCTGCACCAGATGCAAGACCTTCCTGCAATTCACCAAGTTTACCGTATGCCGCCAAGTTAATGACTTGAATAATTTTCGCATTGAGTGTTGTATAAACGGTATTTGCACCAGTATCAGTTAATTTAGTAGCAACAGGATTGGATTTAACGTTTACAACATATTCCAATTTTGCCTGTTTTGGATTGTCTTTCGTAATCGAAACAACGTTTTCACTCAGGTTTTTGGGTATTACAATACCTGCATAATACTTTCCTTCATAAACTCCGTCCCGGAGTTCATCTTCCGTAACAAAAGTCCATTTAAATTTATCATTCTTTTTTAAATCCTTAACAAGTTCATTTCCAATATTGAGTTTTTTGCCCTCCATTGTAGTACCATTATCAAGATTGGCAATTGCAAATTCCACATTTCCCGTGTTACCGTAAGGGTCCCAACATGCCTGTATATTCAAAAGAGCATAAAGGGAAGGAAGAATAATGATTGCAACTAAAACTATTATTACAATTGGATTTGAAAATGCTGATTTAAAATCATTCTTTATTATCTCAACAATATTACCGATATCTTTACTGCCCATATCATCTCACCAATATAATATTTAAAAAGTAAAAGAAAGTTTTCAAAGATTTATTGCTTAAAAACACGACCACCTCAGCAAATGATTATATTAACATTAATATTTTTAAGCAATAACTATAATAACTACACTTAAACCGCCTAAAACATTAGGATTATCGCATTAACCCTCCTTTGGATGTTAAATAAGGTTTTACATGATATCAGAAATAATCAATCCAAAAACGGAAATATTATTTCAACATCAAATCACCATACTATAAATTATATAAAAAATTTTATAAAAGAGTTTCTATATCATGTATATAATTTTAAGTAAAGTATAAAAAAATAAACTTTAATCTGATTGAACTACCTCGACTTTGGAGAAGTCGAGGATTCTTACTTCACGGGCTGATACTCTCCCACGAGAGTAGGATTACCGTGCTATCCCCCCTGTTCCAGAGGTTCATTGTTTCATCGATTAAATCTGTTAATCCTTGTTTT
>NZ_JAXJXF010000096.1:0-14260 GCF_036307625.1 Methanobrevibacter sp. | reverse complement strand
ATCCGGATGATATCCACCACCCAAATCAATTGCCAATACTTCACAGTTTTGGACTTTTTTAAAAGCTTCGGCTAAAACTTCATGACGTCTTACATCACCTGAAATAAACTCGACATTGTCAAAATCATCCAGTACCCCAACGGCTTCGGGAGAATTGTCAATTGCTATCACATTGCAATCTGAAGAAAATAATTGGGTTGTGCCTCCAAGATGACACCCCAATTCAATTACAGTATCTCCGACATTGACCAGGTCTGTCAAATCCTGACGATATTTTTTGATGTCATAGCTTAATTTAATCATAAACGATACCAATTTTGTTGAGTTCACATATATGTAATCCATCAATGTCTAGTTTTTTGAAAACATCTTCATCATATGCAAAAGCAAATGCAGTATTTCCAAGCATTGCCATTGAACTACCCAAAATATCACTCGAAGAATTAAAATAATCAACTAAATTTTTAACATCGTCTGACATTAACTTTGTCTCATTTGAAAATTTGTTGGAAAAAGACAAAAAATTCTCCACGGTAGGTTCCTTTTCAAACAATTCCAGATATTTCAAACCAGCTTCAGAGAGTATCTGTTTTTGGTGAGGATCACGAATTATATCTGCAGTTTCAATTGGTCCAAATGTCTTGTAAGCTACAAAAACATCTTTCTTAAATGATTTTATCTCACCAATTCCCGGAGCGCCTGATTTAGTCCTCAATACCATCCCCTGGCCAGTCTGGGCAATGACATCACCTAGTCCACCACCCAAATTTATTTCTGACATATGGGCAATTTGACCACATAGCTCTTCAGAATAACCCAAATTGAGAAATTCATTTATAGCCAATGTTAAACTAAATGCAGAAGCGGCAGATGTTCCAAAACCAGCACCAATCGGAAGCTGTATATCCTGCGTGATTTTAAATGCATCATCGATTTCCAAAATTTTTAAAACCTCATCAATTACTGTCTCATCTCCCTGATTGACATCGACAATCAATTTGTCTGCAGGAGATATAGTGGTTCTAACACCCTTGGAAAGCAGAAATCCCACCCCACAGGATCCGTTTTTTAAACTTATCTCATGGCTTTCGATGTTGAAAAAACCTGTAATGTGTCCAGGTACAAAAACTGATTTACTCATAATATATCTATTGTCTTTCCAGTTAATTAAAATTTTTGACCAATTTCATATACCTTTTTAAGGTCTTCTTCAGCTTTATCAGCATCGCCAATTAATTTAACACCGGCAACTTCCAAAGTTTCGATATATTCAAGTTCAGTGTTGTTCATGAATGGCTGTGCCTCAGTAAGTTTAATGTATGGCTCATAGATATTCTTATCAGGGAAAGTAACTAAAAATATCCATACCTTTTGAAAAGTCATTACTTTTCAAATGCTCTCTATAAAATTATTTAATAAATTTTGTAGAAAGTGGATATTATGGATAACGAGCTATTAACTGAAATACATTTGATGAAAAATCATTCTGAAAGAACTCAACTACTTTATAAATATGCAGTAAAGAGATATACTGAGTTCTGTTCAATGTCTATGGAAGAACTTTTGGAAGAAGCAGAACAAGAAGAAGATAAAGGTATTAAATGGAAAAAAAGAACATTAAAAAGAAGATTATTAACATTTAGACAACATTTATTACAAAATCATACTTTAAATACAATGTATACTACATTGCGACCAGTAATTGCAGTATATAAATACTACGAAATTGAAGTATTTGAATTACCTCCTGTTAACAAAAAGAATGTTGCTACTCCAGCACCGGTAAGATTTAGTGATTTGCCTGATAAAGAAATTTTAAGAAAAGCAATAAGTATTGCTAATCCAATTTTGAAAGCTATAATTTATTTTATGGTGTCTAGTGGTTGTGCTAGAAGGGAAACTTTAAATTTAACAATTGGAGATTATATTACTTCTTTAAGCAAATATACAAAAAAAAACTAATATTTATGATGTAATTGAGGATTTGGATGATGCAAAACATGTAATTCCAACTTTCAATATTCGTAGACAAAAAACAGATAAATATTATACTACTTATTGTACTCCTGAAGCAGTAAATGCAATAAATTCATATCTACTTAGTAGGACTGATCATTTAACTGATGATAAACAATTATTCAAAATTGGAAATTGTTATTTTTCAGATTTGTTCGCTAATATGAATGGTAAATTAGGCTTAGGGAAGGTAGGAAGTTATAATCGTTTTAGAAGTCATATGCTTCGTAAATTTCATGCTTCAGCACTTTATAATGACGGTATGAGTTAGATAATGTAAACGATTTGCAAGGTAAAGCTAAAAACAAAACTGATGCTTCTTACTTCATGACTAATCCTGAAGATTTAAAAAATGATTATGTTGAGCATATGCATGCTGTTACATTAAATAAAGAAGTGGAAAAATTATCTATTAAATCTCCAGAATTTATCGAAATAGAAAATGAAAATAAAGAATTAAGATCTGAATTGGATGAAATTAAGTCTGATATTGATAGTCTCCAAAAAGTTAAGTCTGAACTTGATGGTCTTAAAAAGGTTTTGGGTAATGGGAAATAATAATTTGTGGCCAATAGTTTTATATTGGTTTGTGTTCAATGATCATTTGCAGATGCTATTGGAAGCCTATTTAAATCAAATGAAAACAATTTTTTTCAGTAGCATTTGCATTTTTCATTGGTTTTGATAAAACTCTTTTTAGGGGTCTGAATTTTTTAGTTTTCTGAAAGTTGTTGTATGGCGGTTTTTGAGTAAAATCCTTGTGATATGATTAGTGCTCCTAAAAATACATTTAAATAAACAGTTTTTGCTACTGATTTTGGTGTGTATTTATGTATTACTCTTAAATTTAGTCCTTGTTTGAGTAATTTGAAGAAGTCTTCTATTTTTCCTCGGATTGGTTTGAATTTTTGCCAATTGTCGAGTTTTTTGAGTAATTCGTGTTTTAAATTCTTGTAAAATGGTTTTTGAACTAATATTTTCTTTGTTTTTTTAAATACTTGTAATGGATAGGATAATTGATCATTGAGCTTTGTTCTTTTGAAATTGTCTTTTGGAAAAATGAATGGAACAATTTTATATTTGCTAATTCCCAATTGATAGTTTTTATAGATGTAATAGCCTTTATCAAAGATTAATATGTCTCCTTTTTGTATAATTCGTCTTTTTTGCGATTTTCCATTATTTCGTCAAAAAGTTTTGCATCATTGGGAGCTCCAGAATGGATTAAAATTGAAACAGGATCCATATTATCGTAATCGATGATGACTGTGGCTTTAAATCCAATATAAAATCCTTTAGAGGATGAATAGCTCCATTTTAAATTTAAAGTTTTTAGATGTTCTTTTGTCTTTTTATTTCTGTTAAAATTGAAATCTAAGTCAATTGGTGTTGCATCAACAATAAATATCTTTTTCCCCTTCTCTTTACTCTATTTTGGTGGTTTAATATCCTATTTAATACTTTTAAAAGTTTTTCAGAGTCCTGAAGTGAAAGAGTTTTATAAATTTGATCTGCAGTTAAAATTTCTGAAATATTAAAGTATTTTTGAAGTTCTTTTTTGGATTCAAGTTCATTTAATACGAATGGAATATCTAATCCAAAGAACATGCTGATAAATATGATTTTAAAAGTAGTTATTTGTTTATTTAAATTTTTAAATCCACAGGATGCTAAAATTTGTGAAGATTTTCTAGAATCCATAATTTTAAATATTTCTTTCAACAAAGTATAATTTGGGTCTTTAATATCTAAATTTAATCTGTGTTTCATTTTTATCGCCAAATAAATATATGTAACACATAATACTTAAATTTAACGATATTATTGCACCCTTTTTAAAAATTAATGTTTATTCAATTGTATTTTTAGAAACTAAAAATGTTAACCATCACAAAATATAAAAATAAGATAAATTAGCTTGAATTTATATCAAAAAAATTCAGGCCCCCTAAATATTTTGATGTAAAAAAAATGCTTTATAATCCAAAGAAAACCAATTAAAAATGCAGTCATTCCATATTATGAAATAATATTGATTTAAAAATAAAAAAAAGAAAGGATATTAATTGTATACAATTAATTCCCTAAAATATTTTCATGATTTCGTATGAATTCTTCTTACTCATTGCAGTGACCTGCTCTTTAGCTAATTTAACAGTCTGTTGAACAAATTTAGCATAGATTTTATCAAGAGCAGCTTTTTTAATTAACTGATCTGTAATTGGTGCTAATTTATTAGCTGCTGCCCCATATGGAACAAAACTGATACCATTAGCTACACCTTTTAATACTCTTACCCAGAAGCTGCTGTAATCCTGATGATCATTGGAATAGATAAATCCTTCCAAAGCACCAAAACTACCGCCAATAAGAGCACCGGCACCCATTGATATCAAATTCGCAGCCGCAACACCTGTTGCACTAATTGCCCAACTGGAACCCATAGTAACAGCTAAAGTTACTAAAAATATACCAGTTTCAAGCATTTGAACTTTCCAAGCAGGTGCAGGATTTTTTTCAGTAATTTTAGGTATTATATTAGTAACAGAAACAATTTCAACGGAACCTTGCTTATTATAAATATCCACATTTGATTTACTATTATATCCATAGTTGTTTGTGAAAGTGGATATAATAAAGTGAGTAGCACTAGTAGTGTAAACAGCTCCACCATATTTTGCATAATTGCCGTTAAATGTAGTATTTAAAACATTCAAAATACCGCCTTTATTAACGATAGCACCACCATAATCTTCTTTGAAATTATAATCCACCCTATTGTTATTTAATGATGAATTAGTGATTGTTAAAGATCCGGAATTGATTATTGCCATGTTAAATCCTTCAATGGACAAGTTTACGATATTGACTGTAGAACGTGAAGTGGTTGTTAAGAATTTGGTTTCGTCACTATCTTTTGGATTTGACACAAAAACCCTTGCACCGTTACCGTTTAAAATCAACATTCCATAATCCATTTCAAATAATGTATTTGAATCCGGGAAGATAGCATAACTTCCAGGTTTGAAAGTTACGTTGATAATATCATATTCCTTATTGTTTTTAACAATTTTGGAAACTTTTATCAAAGATGAAATGCTGTCTACTACTGCATTGTATACACTATAACCAAGAGAATCTCTAGTTAAGCAAATACCACTCTTATCTAGTTTAATACTGTCTTTACGAATACCTTTACAATTTACTAATTTAACAACTGAGTTTCCAGTGATGTGCAAATTGCTTGGATCTCCATTTTTCCAAACTAATTTGGATACAATTTTATTGTTTGAAAATGTACAGTTTGAAAATAGAGCGTTTGCAGAGTCATCACTGTAATATGCACCACCTGCATTAGCTCCGTTATCTTTAAATGTGGAATTATAGCAATAAACATGACCATAGTTTCTAACAGCACCACCGAAATCTCCGGTTTTACTAATGTGGTTAATTCTATTATTCTCAAATGTACAATTTATCGCAATAAATGTTCCATAGTTAATAATAGCTGTGTTGAAATTTTTAATGGTCATATTAACTAAAGTTAATGACCCTGATTTTGGAACATATGCAAAATGATAATCATTAAATACTAAAGCATCCGGATAAGCTATTGTAGCTCCATGACCGTTTATAACAACAGGCTTAGCACCTACATCAACCAAGTATTCATCCTGAACAATGGCAGGCATTAAACCTTGATAATCAGTTCTCCATTCATCCTGATGTTTATCACGGTAATGTTCATATTTTGCATTATATACGCCCGGAGCCAAATTGAATACATATGCTGTAGCATCATCTAAAACATTATATAATCTATATATTAAAGAGAATTTACCATCTTTTAATCTATTCCATTTTAAAAGTTCATCAACTGAAGAAATATTGTAGGTTAATGTATTATTTTTATTATATGAACCTGTTTTCATTATGCTTATACTTGCAGCGGTTTCAAGATAACCGTTGGCAACAATATGATTATATGCATTGAAATCATCATCATAAACTACAATCATACTTTTATCAACGGCACGCACATTATCTGATTCAGCCTTAAATTGACATTTTATGAAATTGGTTACTGAATTCTTTTCACCATATAAAACACCACCCATAGTGTTTTCATCATGGCTGCCAAAAGTCACATCATCGTTTTTGTTATGATCAAAAATACAGTTTTCAAATGAAGCCTTGTATTTATTGTAGATTACAGAAGCCGGTGTTTTTGTTTGGAAAAATTTAGCGTTGTTTTCTACAAATACTGAATTGGTACAGCTGACGTCACCAGCACTTGAAAATACACGATAAAATTTCTTAAATGTCACATTATTAATGATTGTTCGAGTACTTGGTTCCAAAGCCATGAAATTATGGTGATAACCGTCATCTAAAGTAGCTCCATTACCATTAATGAATAAAGTTCCATGAGTTAAATGAATAAGATAATACCATTCCTGGTCTCTCCAGAAGTTATCAGTGACCTTATAAGTTTCCTTTTTAAGATTGATGATAATAACATCTGCTCTGAACTCCTTGGCAGATATTTTTCTTAAAACATTAGTTAGCTCAGCAGTATTTGAGGCTGTGACATTGTATAATATGAAAGCCTCACCCCGAGGTAAAACATATCTATAGAGATTATCTCCAAGAGAACTGACCATGGTCAGATTCTTAATTGTGAATGTTTCATTACCGCTTATAGGCAGGAATGAACCATAGCTTGCATCATTCAATCCCAAATCCATATTGGAAAATTTATTTGAAACTGTAATGTTTTCATGTATGACAATATCTCCGAATTTGGTTGTAACAGTGTATTTTCCCGCAGCAACATTGAGTCTGAAGTAAGCAATAC
Organism: Methanobrevibacter sp.; assembly: GCF_036307625.1. Taxonomy (GTDB): domain Archaea; phylum Methanobacteriota; class Methanobacteria; order Methanobacteriales; family Methanobacteriaceae; genus Methanocatella. Next base: position 7,386 of record NZ_JAXJXF010000096.1, on the reverse strand, counting down.
CATCTTCGGAAATGTTGCTGTTGAATGTTTTACCATTTATTGTGAATGTAACATTGCTGCTGTTTGTTGCATATTTACTGTTGAACTGGACAACATAAGGATCATTGATGTTGAACAGCATATTTCTTTCTTTAATATTCAGCTTATTTGTGAAAGTTTGATTGGTAACAGGATTTATTGCTTTAACAGTGTAATTGCCAGGTTGCAAATTAGCATACAGACTAGCAATACCATTAGTAACATATCCAGTATAGTTGACATTGTTAATGTTGAACTTTACTGCAGTATCATTAGCCAAGAAATAACCTTTTGAATCTTTAAATACAGCAGAATAATATTTATCTTCACCGAATACATTATTTAAATCATAACCGTAAACACTGATATATGAAGCAGTGGTTTCAAATGTTAATTTTTGGAACTGGCCGACTGAAATAGTAATTTTATGAATTCCAGTCTCGTTTGGAATATATTTTAGTTCCAGGAAATTTCCGTTAACTTTCTTGTCAACAAAAACACCTTTTTTGTCTGATGAATATGATATTTTATCGAATGTATAATATGGAACATTGCCTGTGAATGATATCTTGATAGATGCTTTTACATCAACATATGAGTTTTTATCACCAGAAACACTTACGCTGACAGGACTGTCATCGTTTTTATCAGTGTTACTTCCAAAGGTATGGTACTCTTTCAATTGGTTTCCAAGAGGAACACCATTAGCACCCCACCAATTATTGTTGACAGCATCGTAATAACCACTATTGAAAACAGTCACTCCCTGACCGCTTGCAGAATTTCCTATGAATGCATTATTGGTTAATCTTAAATGAGCATTTTTAGAATCTGTGTAGAGTACTCCACCACGTTCCACACCATTATTAAATTCAAAATAACAACCATTTATATTTATAGTACACTCTTTATTAATGTAAATTGCTCCACCGTCTCTTTTTCCACCGTTTTTAATTTGATTTGAAATAAAAACGGAATTTTTTATCTCATTTGCTTTTTCTGTATATATTGCACCACCATAGTTTTCAGCCCAGTTATTGGCAAATGTACAATTATCTATGTTTACAACACCATTTGAACGAATTGCACCACCATAACGTCTTTCTTTACCTCCTGCCGCAGTATTTCCAGTGAAAGTGCACTGAAGGAATTTGAGATTAGTGGAACTGCTGTCACTGTGTATTGCTCCACCGTCACCGGCTGTAGCTGAATTGTTTATGAAACTGCATGATTTGAATGTTATGTCTTTACATTTATTGTTGATATAAAGCGCACCACCAAAATCAGCGGTTACCTTATTTCCAATGAATTTTACATTTGTGATGTCATTTGATATTGTGGATGTGTAAATAGCTCCACCATGATTTTTAGCAGTATTTGACTGGAACAGACCGTTAATTCCGAAGCTGATGTAATCTGTATAGATTGCTCCACCTTTACCGTCTGCAGTATTGCCTGTGAATGTGGAGTTGTCTACATGAGTCCATTTGTATGAATAAACAGCTCCTCCACTACCGGAAGAAGCTACATTGTTGTTTAAAATACAGTCATTTATCAATGTACGTTTTACACCATTGGAATAGATAGCTCCTCCGCTTTTAGCATTGTTACCTGTGAATATACATTTATCAAATACTCCATCTTCTGTAGTAAATACCGCCCCACCATCATTAGCCTTGTTGTTTGTGAATTTGGAGTTTTCTGCTGTTAAATCTTTTTTGGATATGATTGCTCCACCGTCACTTTCTGCCTTGTTTGAATCGAATACTGAATCGGTAACAGTACACATTCTCTGAGAGTAGATTGCACCCCCTGAACGTTTAGCGGCATTATTTAAAAATTTTGAATTTTTGACTACAATATCTCCTTTTGAATATATTGCCCCGCCATGAACATCAACATTATTGTTTGTGAATGTTGAATTGATAATGGTTAATGTATCTTCCACGTTATTGAAAATAGCTCCACCATAATTTTTAGCATAATTGTTTTTGAATGTACAGTTAATAACTATGTATTTAGCAGAACCTGTTATGTATATGCATCCTCCTGTTTGGTAATCATCATTTTTACCATTTACAAATATTAGATTTTTAATAGTGATTGTTCCTGCTGAAGATTTCAGTCCCTGTTTGGAACAGTTGATTGTATGACCCTTACCGTCAATTGTAATGGTTTTATCTATTTTTAGAATATTATCAGTACTTTGATAATTTGTATCCAAAACTAATGTAGAACCTTCAGAGGCATTATTAACTTTTTTCTGCAAATCATCAAAACTGCCCTGTGACAGTACATTATCATTAGTCAAAAGCAATTTTGAATCTTCATCAATTGAAGCATCGCCATTTTCAATTGCTTCATTATTATTTTGAAAAATATCTGTTTGATTATTGGCGTCCTGCGCTGCAACTGAAGAAATTGAGCATAATGCAAGCAATAACAAACAAATAATCAATAATTTAGATTTCATTTATAAAACCTCATATAACCCTAATTTTTACCTTTTTGGATATTGTATTATAATAATAATTACCGGAAAATTTAACTATAGAAATAAAAGTTCCTTTTTTTGTTAATTTAGTTATTTTGAATATTGCCTGACCTTTAGAATTAGTTTTAGCAACATATAATTTTCCATTAACTTTAAGTGTAACTTTCAAGTTCTTCACCGGTTTATTTTTATAATTCTTCAATACAACTGCAAATTTTTTAATTTTCAAAGAGCTCTTGTAGGTATTAATTTTAGCTGCGATTTTAGTATTTTCTTTAAGTATTCTAATTTTAACAACTTTGGAAGCAGTATTATAATTTGAATCAGCAAAAGTAATAGCTAAATTTTTATAACCTGCTTTTAATATCTTGAATTTAACTGCAGAGATTATTAATGTAGCAATACCTTTTGAATTGGTTTTTGCAGTTCCCAAATATTTGCCATTAACTCTAACAATAACTTTTTTACCTACAATAACTTTTCCTTTGCCGTCTTTAAGTGCAATGTTAAATTTGTTCGGATAGTTTATAATAAATCTTTTTGCAAATGCAATTACAATAGCTTTTGATTTAACTACTGTGACATTGTACTTAAGTGCAGGATCATTATATCCTTGTCTAACATAATTTACGGTTAGGGAGTATTTTCCTACATTTAATTTAGGAACAGCTATTGTTGCAGTACCGTTTACGACATTTGCTGAGTATGTTTTTCCATTGATTTTAGTTGAAACAACTCCTCCATTAATCGGATTACCGTTTTGAGTTATTGCAACAGGTATTTTAATTATCTCACCATATGTATACTGATCAATGCTGTCATCAATTTCCATTTCAATTCCATTTAAAATAATTGGAGTGTCGGAATCGCAATTTTTTGTTATGATATTGCCATCCTGTGAAATGATATTGTTACTTTTATCTTTTGCTTTGTTTGCCTCAAAAGAAACTCCATCAACCACAACTTCACCGGCAGCAGCTACCGCTCCACCTGAATTTGCAGTGTTTTTTGTAAATGTTGAATTTGAAATATTACCATCTGCTATTGCAACAGCACCACCAGTTTCAGCTTTATTTCCAGTAAAATCAGTGTTATTGATTGTTGCTTCACTATCCGCATAGATAGCTCCACCATAGGATGTAGCGGAATTAGATTCAAATAATGAATTGTCAATATTGCCGTTATCCTCAATCATTACAGCCCCACCGAAATCTGCACTATTATTCTCAAAGTAAGTTTTATTTATAGTTACATCACAATAATTGTCACCGTATACAGCTCCACCGTTTGATGCATTATTTGCTAAAAAATAACACTCAGTAATATTTCCATCCATACTTTCCCAATAAATAGCACCACCGTAATCATCAGCAGTGTTGTTTATAAAAGTAGACTCCATCACATTAAAAGGACCTATTAAAAGGTATAATGCTCCAGCCGTATCGGCAGTATTGTTTATAAACTGAGTTTCATAAATTAGTCCTCTGTCATTTTCCCAGTATATTGCTCCACCAACATCTGCAGTATTTAGTTCAAAATTACTATAAGACAATGTGAAATTTCTTCCATAGACATATAATGCCCCACCAGCTTCATAAGCTGTGTTATTGTAGAAAGTGGAATCAGATATATGACCATCTTCACCATACCAATAGACTGCTCCACCGTTATCTGCAGTATTGTTTATAAATTCACAACCAGACATGAGTCCAGAAATACCTGTCCAGTCAACAGTTCCACCGCTTATACCAGTATTATTAATAAATCTACAATCTTCAAGCAATCCTGAATTACCTATCCATTCAATAATGTCATAAGAATTGTATAATTCCCAATTTATAAAGTTCATATTTTTCAATACTACGTTATCTCCATGGATTCTGAAAAGAAAAGTCAAATTTGATGAATTTCCATCAAATGTATGCCCCTGACCGTCTATAGTTACATTATTTTTTAATATGGTTATCCCTCTATTGTCAGGAGTACTGTCATTATTAAAGTAATAATCCTTTTCTATTTTTACAACGGAATTATCATCAGAATTTTCTATTTCATCACGAAGATCACTGATAGTTTTAGAAGTTTCTGTTAAATTTTCAGATATTGAAGATTCCAATACTTTATTAGAATCATCGAAACTGGTTAAAACCGTTTCTTTATTATCTTTTATAGTATTATTATCTTCAGCGGACACTCCCGCTACAGACACTAAAAGGCACAATATGGCCAATACTATAAAAATTTCTTTAGTTTTCATAAAAATTTACCTCAAATTTTCAAAATTTTAATACATTATTAATATATCTAAAAATTCATTTATAAATTTTTAGTAAATAATGTAATTTAATAATAAAAATTAAATAATATTAAAAAATAATTTTTAAAAAATATACAAAAAAGAGAGTAATATAATAGTAATTCATCCCTTTGTTGAAAGTTACTAATTTTCTTTTTAAAAACAGTTTTATCCTCCGTATCATTCTTAGAATAGAAATAACTTAATCAGTCTCTTTTCCATAATTTTTTCCCAATTACTCGCTATTATTGCTGCAATATTATGCATATTCATCTTCATTTACCTTGAAAAAAATATAAATACAGTTAATATAGAATGGCAGAACTTAGAAACATATATATAAGTTTAGACTAAACTGTGTTTAATAAGATTGAATTGGGGAATGCATGGGTAAATATCATAGCGGCCTTTCCGTTGAACTTTTTTTCAGGATTATTGAAAATGGAATAGAACCTGTCAATGACTGTTTTTGCCTGTGCGGCCATTTGACCAAAGTAAATTGGGGAATCAATAATGATACTAGCTCCTTCTGCAAGTTGATTGATTATTTCAGCTCCGTCATCATCAAATTTGCAGTCTTTACCTTTTGCACAGATTTCACAGCCGCTGCACGGATTAATGTCCAATCCACTAACATAATATTTGATAACTTCATGGCCATTGTCTTCGCAGCCTTTAATCATTTCATCTAAAACACGATTTGTATTTCCTTTTTTTTCTAGGACTTGCCTGTATAGCTAAAATTTTCATATAATCAACCTCAAAATAAATTAATGAATTTGAAATATTTAAAGGTTGTTAAAAAAAGTAAAAAGAAATAGAGAAAAAAAACAAATCTCTATTTTGTTATTTTAATTTTTTTGGTTACGCTATCTTTAGAGTATGCCACTTTGTATTTGTAAGATTTGCCAACTTTGAGCTTACTTAAAACTTTTTTAGCAATGGTAAAAGTAGCTACACCCTTTTTATTTGTTTTTGCAGTGTATTTTTTACCGTTGAATTTTAAAGTTACCTTTTTGGAATACAAATACTTCTTGTTTACCTTATTTAAAGTAACTTTTACTTTTAAAGCTTTTGTTTTCTTAGCTTTTAGGTTTTTGGCAACCACAACATGTTTTGAGACAATCTTATTAGCTACAGATATGTTTTTATAGGATGCAGTTATCCTGTATGATTTTGCAGGTAGTTTAGGTAATTTAATTTTTGCATAACCATTCCTATTAGTTACTGCAGTGTATTTTTTGCCGTTGACTTTGAATATAACGGTTTTGCCTTCCATAGCTTGAGTGTCTCTAGTTAAATGTACAGAATATACTGCTCTTTCAACACATGTAACAGCCACATTCTTGTTTTTGTCTATTTTGATTTTATAGATGTGAATTACAGTGTTATTGGTGATACTTACATACTTTTCATCACCAGTGTATCTCATTACAACCTTATGATCTCCAGGCTCCAAATCAGATACATCTACAGTAGCGAAACCATTTTCTATAGATTCCCCATATGGTACACCATCTACAATTACTATGAAAGAACCTTCAGCATTCTCAGGAACTGTTAAAGTAAATTTAGCTTCACCGGAATCATCTGAAACTTCTATATTGAATTTACAATCATCTTGAGATAGTGTTCTTTTATGCACAAATACCTTTACAAAAGCATGGGATGGAAGATATATGTCGTTTCCTTTAAATTCAATGGACAATTCAGCAGAACCTTCATGGAATGCTGTGATTATTCCTTTTGAATCTACATCAAATACGTCCCAATCATCACTTGCAAAAGTTAAATATTTGCTACTTGCCGGAGCATCAACAGGCAGTAAAACCCTGCCCAAGTCATATTCATCGCCTGAGTACAAGTAAATATTTCCAACATCAATTGAGGTAGGAACTTTTGAAACTGATACTATTACTGTTTTTTCTGAAGGAAGATATTTCCTGTCACCTTCAAATTTAATGTTAATTGTAGCATTTCCTGATTTTTTAGCTTCCATTACACCATACTGATTAACAGTTACAACATCAGGATTGCTTGAAACATATTTCAAGGCAGCACCATTAGGAGTAACACTGGCATTTAAATCCAATTTATCGAAAACAGTTAAACTGTATGATGTATCTGCAACAACATGGGTCGTATATTTTGAAACTGATACATCAACAGTTGCACTGGATGCATGATACTCATCATCACCGGCATAACTTACGGTAATTTTAGCTTTTCCCTGAGACCGTGCAGTTATTTCACCAGTGAACGGATTAACCATTACTATTTCCGGATGGTCACTCACATAATTTAAATTATGGATTTCAGGACCGTGTATTAAAACCGCTTTAATGAAGTCAGTATCATCCACACGCAATGCCTTTGAAGGAGAATCCACTTTAACAGTAGTTGTTTTAGTAGTCACTTCCACATTTACAGTTGCATTAGACGGTTTGTATAATTTTTCACCGTCAAAGGTAATGGTAATTACTGCATTACCAATTTTATTAGCTGTAATTGTACCGTTATCATAAACAGTGACAATGTCAGGATTGCTGCTGACAAAGTGTATTTTATAATCTAACGT
>NZ_JAXJXF010000095.1:0-3158 GCF_036307625.1 Methanobrevibacter sp. | reverse complement strand
TTTCATCGATTAAATCTGTTAATCCTTGTTTTAGAATGTTTTTAGCGGCGTTTATGTCTCGGTCATGTGTTTTTTGGCATTGTGGGCATTTCCATTCTGTTTCATATTTTAGGTCTTTGTTGTAGTGTCCGCAGTTGCTGCATATTTTGCTTGATGGGTACCATCTGCTGATTTGTCTTAGTGTTTTTCCGTATATTTCGGCTTTGTATTTGATCATTTCGACAAATTTTTTCCATGCGATTTTTTGTAATTTTGGGCTGTAGTGTGGGTTTTGAAACATTCCTTTTATGTTTAGGTCTTCGAGTATGATTATGTCGTATTTTTTTACGATTTTTGTGGTTATTTTGTGGTAGTGGTCTTTTATTTTGTTCTTTTTTTGGTCTATCCATTTCCAGTAGGTTTTTAGTGTTTTTTTGTAGCGGTTGCTATTGTTTTTTTGTCGGGATAGTCTTTTTTGGTATTTTTTGATCATGTTTTCCTCGTAGGTAACGTCTAAATTGGCTATTTTTAGTCCATTGTCGAGTGTTGCTAGTGTTCTCATACCTAAATCGATTCCCACGAATTCTTTTGTTTTAAGAAATTCTGGTATTTCAGTTTCGATGTTAAATACAGCATAATATTTTCCATTTTCTATTTTAATTGTCACATTATTGATTTTAACTTTTTTTAATTTTTCACGATATTTTTTACTTGGTCGAATAAGTCAGAGAGATTGCTCTCCCTTCCTCTCCTAAGAACCGAACGTGTGGCTTTCACCACTATTCGGCTCAAGCATACTTTATAAGAAAGTAAACGACTATTTCAATAGATAACTGGAGTTATTATATATGAGTTAACCAAATAAATACTCGAAAGGTGTTTTCAACAAGCGTTTATCGAAATATTCATCATATTCAACGTCATAAGGTGAAGCCCTATATTTAATGCATTTATGATATTGGATACTAATCCATGACATTTTATCCACTTGGCTACCAGTTTTAGGGTCAGTAAAAGTCCATCTATCATTATGACCCGGATGTTCAGATACTTTAAAATGTTTCTTAACTCTCCATTTAGTAGATTTATTAGGATACCATCTTTTGATTTGTCTCATCCAGAGTCTAAAGATATAATTATCCATTTTACTGAACAATTTCTTATTTGAACCTCTCTTCCAGTAATTACCAGTCCCATTAATTAAATAGTTAAGGCGTGTAATACTCTCTTCAAGATTCCATGGGTAGCAATTGCGAATGATAACTTTGGCCTTGTGCATAAAAGATTTGATACTGTCATTAGATGCTTTAATAAGCACCTTATCACGATCTTTACCTCTATAGCATCGTATATTATATCCCAAAAAGTCAAAACCATCATATAGATTTGTAATCCTTGTTTTATCCGAAGCCAAAGTTAAACTTCTTTCATTCAAATAATCATCTAACAAACCATACAAGGCTTCTACATCCTTCAATGTCTTACACAACACTACAAAATCATCAGCGTACCTAATAACAACATATTTGGATTCATTTGAATAATAATAACGATTGTTCTTTATTCTTCTCCGATATTTGATATTAAGTGCCTCTTCCATGCCATGAAGCGCAATATTGGCCAACAATGGAGATATAATTCCTCCTTGAGGAGTGCCCGTTCTGGTTCTATAAAAGATATCATTTTCAAGATACCCTGCTTCCAACCATTTCTTAATCACCTTTTTAAGGGGAAAATTACCCAATTTATCCAATATATGTTGATGATTCAAAGTATCAAAGCAAGATTTGAAATCTCCTTCAAAGACATATAGTCTCTTTAAACCTCTTGTATGAGCATGTATTTTTGCAATAGCATCACCAGTTCCACGAAGAGGTCTAAAACCAAAACTATTCGCTCCAAACTTAGCTTCCCACGTTGGTTCTAATGCTAACTTACATATTTCTTGATATATTCTATCAATAATACTAGGAATACCTAGAGGCCTTGTTTTTCCATTCTTTTTAGGAATATAAATCCTCCGAACCGGCTTAGGATTATGTAGGCTAATTTTGTAATTTGAAAGTTTATAAAATAGAGCCATACGTTCACTATCCGTTCTTATGATTTTACCATCAATACCGCTAGTTCTTTTACCTTTATTTCTTTTGGTTACTACATAAATAGCATATAATAAACTCCTTTTATCATTAACTAACAGTCTACATAGACTGTTAACTTTTCTATAGTCACCTACTTTCTCTGCTTCAAATATCCGTTTTTGTATCTTAAATATGGCGTACCCAAGAGATTTCCAGTTAATGGATTTCCACTCTTTTTCAAGTACTCTTTTGTCTGATTCCACAGACTGCAATATATCGCTATATCCAGTTTTCATTGCCTAAATCACACTCTCATAAAATTTTATATTTATTTCACATTCAAGATATCTTCCGTTTTAAATGAAACAAAAGATACACCTGCTAAAAGTCAGCCTATCCCACACAGTTATTATATTTGTCAGTTTACTGATAATCTTTCGATTAAAGCGGGCATTTGCTTCCTTTAGCATCCCATACCCAGAAAAGAACATCAGATTTCCTCACGGTCACCCTACCACGTCAAGTGGGCAGTTCTGGGCTTACCAAGTTAACCAGTTGCTAGATACGATTAGGTTAGGTTCTCCAATTACACCGACTGGCATGAGGGTTGTGTCCTATATACATGCACCGAAACTCATGTATGTCCTTTTATCCAGTAGTACAATGGCTCTTCGAAACTTCCTACCCATTGCTGTGTATGACGATGCTTTTTTCAGGAGTTCACGGTCGTTAACCAATACTAATCTTTCTCTCGCCCTTGTGCCATTGGAAGTTATGGCATCAATTAGGCTTTACCTTTTATGCAACCCACCCCACCGTTACCGGTGACGCAGTTTCAAGGGAGAATAACGCGCACAACAACGTTATCAGTTCATATAACTGCACTAACATATGTTAATTAAACATATAACAAATTACTGGTCCTAGCTTGTCGCACTCCGGTAATACACCCCTCCCAATTTTGGTAAAATAATTATATTGTCTTTGATTTTTATATTGCCATTGTTTTGTATTCTAAATGATTTTTTATCATGTTTTTTGGATTTAAATCTTGGATAATCACTTTCACCATTGAAAAATTTATTATAAGCCTGTATA